>DXDW01000182.1 GCA_019115305.1 Candidatus Anaerofilum excrementigallinarum | reverse complement strand
CATGATGGCGGACTCCGGCGCCCGTGGTTCTATGAGCCAGATCAAGCAGCTGGCCGGTATGCGCGGCCTGCTGGCCAACACCGCCGGTCACACCATCGAGATGCCCATTCGCTCCAACTACCGCGAAGGCCTGAACATTCTGGAATATTTCATTTCCAGCCGAGGCGCTCGTAAGGGTCTGACCGATACCGCTCTGCGTACCGCCGACTCCGGTTACCTGACCCGCCGTCTGGTAGACGTTTCTCAGGACGTGATCATCCGGGAAGAGGACTGCGGCGCCACCGAGGGCATCATGGTTTCCGCCATCCGCGAAGGCAACGGCATGATCGAGACCTTCCATGAGCGTCTGGTAGGCCGTTACGCTGTAAACGATGTGTATCATCCCCAGACTGGCGAGCTGATCGTCAGCAAGGACAAGATGATGGACCTGTTCGACGCCGAAAAGATCGAGAAGGCCGGTATCACCGAGCTGGAGATCCGCAGCGTTCTGAACTGCCGCGCCAAGCACGGCGCCTGCGCCCGCTGCTACGGCGCCAACCTGGCCAACGGTCTGCCTGTTGGTCTGGGCGAGGCTGTGGGTGTTATTGCCGCGCAGTCCATCGGTGAGCCCGGTACCCAGCTGACCATGCGTACCTTCCATACCGGCGGTATCGCGTCGGCCGAGGATATCACCCAGGGTCTTCCCCGCGTTGAGGAGCTGTTCGAATCTCGTCGTCCCAAGGCTCTGGCCATTATGACCGAGATCGCCGGCACCGTCCACATCGAGGACAAGAAGAGCAAGCATGTGGTAGTGACCGGTGTGGACGACAACGGCGCTCCCTGCGAAAAGAGCTACCTGATCCCCTTCAACCAGCGTCTGCGCGGTTCCATTGTGGACGGCGTACAGCTGCAGAAGGGCGACCAGCTCACCGAAGGCCATGCCTATCCCCACGACATTCTGGCCATCAAGGGCCGCATTGCCGTGCAGGACTACCTCATTGAGGAAGTGCAGAAGGTTTACCGTCTGCAGGGCGTGGAAATCAACGACAAGCACATCGAAGTCATCGTGCGCCAGATGATGCGCAAGGTGCGGGTAGACGATGCAGGTTCCACCACTTTGATTGGCGGCGCACTGGCCGACAAGATGGAAGTGGAGACCCAGAACGCCGAAATCCGCGCCCGGATCGAGGCAGGGGAGACCGACCTCAAGGAAGCCAAATGGACCCAGGTTCTGCTGGGTATCACCAAGGCTTCTCTGGCCACCGAGTCCTTCCTGTCCGCCGCTTCCTTCCAGGAGACCACCCGCGTGCTGACCGAGGCTGCCATCAAGGGCAAGACCGATCCGCTGCTGGGCCTGAAGGAAAATGTTATCATCGGTAAGCTGATCCCCGCCGGTACCGGTCTGCCCGAGGTAGAGCGTGAACTGGCCCGTCAGTGCGGTGAACTGGAGGAGGAAGAAACTCCCGAAGCCGAGGATCTGGCCGCAGTTCCCGTGGAGAGCTCCATCGAGGAATCCGCTCTGCTGTAAAGTTGAAAAACTTTGCAGGGACAAGATGCCTTGAAAAAGCTGCCCGATAGACACAAAAATCCCGCCCCACGCCTGCATTCCGCAGGATGTGGGGCGGGATTTCTTTGTTGTTTTTTAAATTTGACGGTGAAAATTCTGTAAAGTTAAATGCTTTTACAGACGGAAATAGCGAAACAACAGGGAGATAAGGAGAAAGGGAAAGACTCAGCGGGACAGCAGCTTTTTGTAGCTGCTGTCCATGCCCAGAGCACCCAGGGGAGCGGTGATAAGGATGGCCAGCACCGCCACCGACAGCACAATCTTGCCGCAGGGCAGTCCCAGAGCCAAGGGCACTGAGCCGATGGCCACCTGGACAGTTGCTTTGGGCAGATAGGCGATCATGCAGAACAGCCGCTCTTTGCGGGACAGGGGAGTTTTCAGCATGCAGAGCCAGACGCCCGCCAAGCGGAAAACCAGTGCCAGCAGGATCATGGCCACCGCTGCCAATCCGGCCTGGAGGGTGTAGCGAATATCCACCGCTGCGCCCACCAGCACGAACAGAATTACCTCAGCGGCCAGCCACAGTTTGCCGAATTTTTCCGAAAGCCGTTTGGAAACAAAGGCAGTGCTTTTGCGCCGCAGCATACAGGCCATGCTGGTGACGGCCAGCAGACCGGACACCGGCACCCAGGGCTTGAGCCAGGTTTCGGCGGCTACCAGCAGGAAGGAAATACCCAGTACAATGATGACCTTCATGCTGTTGCGCACACAGTGACGATGGGCGTAAGCGGTCTCGAAGAACAGGCTTACCAGCCAGCCTACGGCCACGCCCAGCAGGATACCCAAAAGGATGGAAACGGGAATGGCTCCAAAATCGCTGAGCTTTGCACCGCTGCCCTGGGCCATGCCGGTGAAGGTGGTGAATACCACAATGACAAAAATATCGTCGCAGGAAGCGCCGGCCATAATCAGCTGGGGGATACTTTTGTCGGTGCCATTATGGCTTTCCATCAGCTGCACCATCCGGGGCACCACAACGGCAGGGGAAACCGCCGCCAGTACCGAGCCCATCACCGCGGCTTCCACAAGGGAAATATGCAGCAGCCGGGGTGCCAGCAAGAGGAAACCCAATATCTCACAGCTGGCAGGCACAAAGGACATGAGAATGGCCGGCCGGCCCACCCGACGCAGATCGTCCAGATCCAGGGACAATCCGGCCTTGAGCAGAATGATAATCAGGGCCATCTGCCGCAGATCGGCGGAGATGGAAAGGATGGACTCATCCAGCAGGTTCAGGGCATAGGGCCCCAGCAGGATGCCGGTTGCCAGCATACCGATGATGCGGGGCAGCCGCAGTTGCTGGCAGATAGCCGCCATGGCAAGACCTGCCAGAAAGATAAGAGCAAGGGACGTCAACATAATTTTTCCTCCTTTGGACGCAAAAAAGCTGATGCTTCTGCGACCACAATTCATCACAGAAGCCATCAGCTTTTGCAAGCGGTTCAGGGGAAAATCCCCACGGGAGAACCTCATTCCCGGTTATTGGCGTGTTTCAGTATACCAGACCGGCCGCAGACTGTCAATCTTTGGAACAAAACTGTTGTATTTGACAAGTAAAACCGGCCGTGGTATAATTTTGTTCGCATCGGCAGGAAGCCGGTACAGCGGAAAAGCATTTCCGAATATCCGGGGCCAGACAGCCCCGTCGGGGAAGAACGTCCCCCTACCTTATTTAATGTAAATTCAGGCTGTTGATTCAGGTGCCTGCAGGCGCCGGCTGCGCGAAGCATCGCGTGACCGGTGCCTTTTTTATTGCCCTGCTTTCAACATCCGCCAAGGAGGAATCTTTTGTATGAAACGTGATATCCGCAAGCTGACCTATTCCGCTGTGTTTTTGGCTCTGGCTTTGGTGCTGCCCTTTCTCACCGGCCAGATCCCCCAGATTGGCAGCATGCTCAGCCCCATGCATCTGCCGGTAATGCTCTGCGGCTTTGTATGCGGCGGCCCCTGGGGCCTGGTGGTGGGCTTTGTGGCGCCCCTGCTGCGCAGCCTGCTGTTCGGCATGCCCCCGCTGTTCCCCACCGCCACCGCCATGGCCTTTGAACTGGCTGCCTACGGCCTGTTCTGCGGCCTGTTCCGCCGGCTGTTCGAGGGCAAAATGGCCAACCTGGGTAACCTCTACGCTTCGCTGATCCTCGCCATGCTCTGCGGTCGTCTGGTATGGGGTGCGGCGCAGTTTGTGCTGCTGGGCGCCACTGGCGGTTCCTTTACCTTCCAGGCCTTCCTGGCCGGTGCGTTTATCAATGCTGTGCCCGCTCTGGTGCTGCAGCTGATCCTGGTGCCCTCGCTGGTAGTGGTGCTGGAAAAGGCGGTTCCGGTGAAGGCGAAAGCATGAGACCGTTTTGTTTGGAAGAACTCCGGGAAGGGTTGGCGCAGCAGCTGACGCGGTATCCCGTGCAGCGGCCGGAAGATGTGGTGAAATTCTGCTACCAGCGGGCTTTTGGAGCCGCGCATTTTTGCGGCGGGGAAAAATTGGCCCTGGAACGGCTGGAACAGGAATGCGCGGCGCTCGCCCCCAATGCTGCCGCCCCTCTCATTGAGTCCTTGGGAGGCGGCGCCTGCCGCCTTTCGTTGGAGGTGGCGCTGGCGGCGGACATTCCGCTGCCGGTTCTGGCCCGGGCTTTCGCTGCCGACGCTGCTGCCGTTTCTTCGGCCGCCGATTGGTTTGAATCGGCTTTGCAAGCTCTGCCCGGCCTGACCGATACGCTGCCGTTCCCCTTTACCCGGCAGGAGATGGAAAACTATCTGGAAGAATACCGCCGGCAGGGCTGCCCGGCCGTGAGCCACAGCCTCCGGTTTCACCGGCAGTACCAGCCCCATTACCGGGTGTTTGCAGGGCCGGTGGCTCCGCTGCTGCCCCTTCTCGCGTCTATCTGCGCCGCACGCAGCCAGATGCCGGAGGAAAAAAGACTGGCGGTAGCCATGGATGGCTTTTCCGCTGCGGGCAAAACCACGGCGGCGGCGCTGCTGGGCAAGATATTGCCCGCCGATGTGGTACACATGGATGATTTCTTTCTTCCTCCCGCCCTGCGGACCCCGGCGCGTTTTGCCCAGCCCGGCGGAAATGTCCACTACGAGCGGTTCGCCCGGGAGGTGGCCCCCTATCTGGAACAGCGGCGTTCCTTTTCCTACCAGCGGTTTGAGTGCAGCCGTATGGAACTGGGCCCCATGGTGCCGGTAGGGGATGGGCCCATTGTGCTGGTGGAGGGCGCCTATGCCCTGCATCCCGGCTGTCAGGGCCGATATGGCGTTACCAGCTTTTTTGACATAGACTCCGAGCAGCAGCGCCGGCGGATTCTTGATCGCAACGGCCCTGCGATGCTTCACCGATTTGAACAGGAATGGATTCCCCTGGAGCGAAAATATGCCCAGGCCTTTGGCCTGCCCCAGGCAGCCCAGCTGGTGATCCAAAGTTCCCATCGCTGATATGACCTTTGCCCGCAGGCCGATTATGGCTTGCGGGTTTTGTCGGTTTGCGGTATACTGGAACAAATGCGGTGAAAGGGGAGAATGGGATGCGGCTGGAAGAAATGCGGCGGGAACAGGCCGCCCTGGCGCTGAAATGGTGGTCGGGACAAACCCGGCGGGATTTCTGCAAATGGCCCCGCAACCCCTTTGCCTGGCCGCTGGACGCCGCCCAGCTGGACCGCTGGTGGTTGGCCTGCCGGGACAATGGCATCCAGCCATTGGTGGCGGTAGACGAGCAGGAAAAACCCTTCGGTCAGCTTACAGCGGCTTTTCTGCCAGAAAACCGGGTGCATTTTGGACTCATTCTGCTGGCCCCCTCCCGCCGTGGCCAGGGATTGGGAACTGCCATGATGCTGGCCGCCTGCCAGTGGGCCGCCCGTCGGCAGGCAAGACAGGCCACAGTGGATGTCTATGCCTGCAATCCCGGGGCGCTCCACTGCTACCAGAAAGCCGGGTTTGCCGTGACAGGCCGCACTGCGGCCGCCTTTGTGTTTGAGGGAGAAAGCTGGGAGCTGCTGCATCTGGCCCGTTCGCTGGAACAGCTGCCGAAAGGAGACGAGGACCATGCTGACATTTGATCCGGGGAAAATGCCCTTTCACTGGTACGAGGTGAACAACTATTCTTCGGGCAATATCGGGAACTTCAACTATCGGATTTTGCCGCAAAAGGATCACCTGGAGGTAAGCTGGTGGATGGGTGTGTACAGCTACGAGCGCACCCAGCAAAAGACCGACGCCTCCTTCGATTTCACACCCGCGGGACTGGAACAAGCCTGGGAGTGGCTGCAGCAGCAGTTTTTCTCCTGTGACCCCGAGGAGATCCAGCGGCCTCTGAACATTTTGGACCAGGAGCCCTATTTCCCCGCTCCGCAGCAGGAAGAACCGACCGCAGAAGAGCCCGCCTCGCAGCCCCAGCAGCCAGAGGTCCCGGAGGAACCGGAAGAGCCCGATGAACCCGAGGAGCCCGAAGAGGATGAACCTCCCTTTGATATCGAGCCTTCCGGCATGGAGGAAGCGCCCTTCTGAAGATATTGTACGCAATCGTGAGCCGGTGTTTTGGCGGCACGCTGCCCCGAAACACCGGCTTTTTCTGCCGCAAACAGGAATGAATCAATGGAGAAAGAAGGCGATCCACAGTGAAACAGACACAAGGCCCTCTGGTGGCAGTAGTGGGCGGCGGTGCGTCGGGGCTGGCCGCCTCCATCTGCGCGGCCGAAGCTGGCGCGGGCCGGGTCATGCTGCTGGAACGGCAGGATCGGGTGGGCCGCAAGCTGCTGGCTACCGGCAACGGGCGCTGCAATTTGGGTCACGTCCAGGTGCAGCCCCGGGATTATCTCACCAGCGACCCCAAGGCGCTGCAGCAGCTGCTGCGGGATCTGCCCGCCCGGCAGGTGCTGGACTTTTTTGAGCGGCTGGGCCTTTTGCTGCGCCAGGAGGAGGGAAGGGTCTATCCCTTTTCCAACCAGGCGGCGGCGGTGCTGGATCTGCTGCGGCTGCAGGCGGCGGCCCGGGGCGTAGAGGAGCATTGTTCCTTTGAGGTGACCGATATCCGCCCTCAAAAAGGCGGCTTTTCTATCCAAAGCGCTGACGGGCAGCAGCTGTTTGCCCACCGTGTGATCCTCGCCTGCGGCGGCATGGCGGCCCCCAAGCTGGGCGGGGGAGAAGGGGGCTACCGGCTTGCCAGACAGCTGGGCCATTCGGTGACGCCTCTCTATCCCTGCCTGGTGGGAGTCAGCTGCCGGGCGGAGGGCCTGGCGGCGGTAAAGGGCGTGCGGGCTGAGTGCGCCGTTACCCTGCGCCTCCCCCGCGCAAAGGATACCCAGCGCCGGGGTGAGGTGCAGTTCAACGAATATGGGGTGTCCGGCTTTCCGGTGATGCAGCTGTCCGGTCTGGCGGCCAAAGCGGGGAAGGGGGCAGTGCTGGAACTGGATCTGCTGCCTACTCTTTCTATGGAGGAGCTGGTTTCGCTGCTCCACCGCCGGCGCAAAAGCGGCGCTTTTCCCACATTGGAACAGCTGCTGACCGGTCTTGTCCACAAAAAGCTGGCGGTCTTTCACCTGCGTCGGGTAGGGGAATTGTCCCGCCCGGTATCCGCTTTTAGCCCGGCCGAGATCGTTCGGCTGGCCCAAAGCCTCAAATGCTGGCAGCTGCCGGTGACCGGTGTGCAGGGCTGGGACGGGGCCCAGGTCACCGGAGGCGGCGTGCCCCTGGCAGAGGTGCAGCCCGGCAACTTTGCCTCCCGCCTGCAGCCGGGGCTTTACCTCACCGGCGAGCTGCTGGACGCGGCGGGGGACTGCGGAGGCTTCAATCTCCACTGGGCCTTCGGCAGCGGTATGCTGGCCGGCCAAAGCGCCGGACACTGGGATTGAATCGCCTCCTTCCGGGCTTTTCAGGACCCCAAAAATGAATGAGAAAATCGTACATTCCGTATGAGAGAATCTTCTCGATACTATGCATCAAAAATCCATGCGAATTCAAAAACGACGAAAGCAGGTGCAAAAATATGAACCTTTTCCTTTGCTACGACAAGTGCTCCACCTGTAAAAAGGCGCGCACCTGGCTGGAACAGCAGGGCGCTGCCTTCCAGCCGCGGCCCATCAAGGAGCAAAATCCCACCGCCGCCGAGCTGGCCGACTGGGCCGCCCGCAGCGGCCTGCCCCGGAACAAGTTTGTCAACACCAGCGGTCAGCTGTACCGGCAGATGGGCCTCAAGGACAAGCTGCCCCAGCTGTCTGATGAGGAGTTTTTCGCTCTGCTGGCCACCGACGGCATGCTGGTAAAACGGCCGATCCTGATCACCGAAAAGGGGATCTGCCCCGGCTTCAAACCGGAAATCTGGCAAACTTTGCTGGATTGACCGGCAGTTTTTCTTGACTTTGCCGCCGTCCTGTGCTATATATTATTTTGTATGAAAGGCAGTGACGGAGACAGTACGCCAGGTGCAAACGCCGCAGCGAGCGGGGGAGGGTGCAAGCCCCGCGCCAGTAGCGCCCGGCCGAAGATCCCTCCCGAGCCGCGGGCCCAACGCCTTTTGGGGTCAGTAAGCGCCGCCGGTCTCCCACCGTTATCGGGAGCGTGTATGTTTGTACACAGCAAATAGGTGGTATAACGAGGTCAGGCCCCTCGTCCTGTTTTGCGGGACGAGGGGCCTTTTGTATACCGAGAAGGAGGAACAGTCAATGTACCAGAAAGTGCCCACCAGTCTGAACTTTGTGGAGCGCGAAAAGGACGTGGAAAAGTTCTGGAAAGAACGCCACATCTTTGAAAAAAGTATCGAAGACC
>DXDW01000181.1 GCA_019115305.1 Candidatus Anaerofilum excrementigallinarum | reverse complement strand
ATCCGCAGCGCGTTGAGCCCCGCCTTGCGGGCATAGGAAAAATCCCGTTCGCATTCCTGGGCGGAAAAGCGGGAATAGGTCTGGTAGGCGTTGTAGGCCCGGGCGGGAAAATACACCGCACCGCGCACATCGATGAAATATTCTTGTGCCAACATACTCTTTTCTCCTTTCCAGGGCTTCGCTGCCCCGGCTCCTTATTTCAGCAGGGAAATTCCCAGCTCTTCTTCTCTTGCCCACATCTCCTCAAACATCTGCCGCTGCCGGGCAATGCTCAGCTTTGCACCGCACTCGGGGTCCAGCAGCATGGCCATAAAAGCTTTCTGCCGGTTGCCCTCGCAGCAGGCTTCCACCATAAGCAGCTGCTCGTTGATGTTGGTCTGGCACAGCGCCGCGCACTGGGTGGGCAGATCCCCCACAAAATGGGGGTGCAGGCCGTTGCCGTCCGCTGTGCAGGGAACCTCCACAATGCAGTTCCGGGGCAGATTGGTGATGTAGCCGTCGTTGCGCACATTGGCGCTGAAAACAAATTCCCGCCCGGTGGTGATGGCCTCGATGATGCCCGAAGCCGCCTCGTGGGAAATCACCAGCTCCATGGCCTCCTCCTGCTGGGCGGTCACCCCGGTATCCCCGTACCAGCTCTGGCGTTTTTCCTTGTTTTCCTGGTTGAATTCGCGGTATTCGTAGAGGTCACGGTGGTCGTCGTTCTGGAACCAGGGCACATACTCCACGATATGGCGGTCACTTTCGGTGGTGAACCAGCCGAATTCCCGCAGCATTTTGGCCCGGGATACCCAATCCTGGGGAGAGCGGCGGGTGCCGGTCTGGATATGCTTGTAATGGAGAATGGTTTCCTTCATGGCGGGCAGGATGTCTTTGCCCTTGTGCCGGGCCTGGATGAACCAGGTCATATGGTTGATGCCGGCGCAGACAAAATCGATCTCTTCCCGGGGAATCCCCATCCGCTGGGCAATGATGCCGCAGTTGTAGGCCACCCCGTGGCACAGTCCCACCACCGGGACCTTGGCATATAGACGTTGGTTCCGCATCAGCCCCTTATTTTTTGGGGAACACCTTTCCGTCCTCCCAGCGCATGGGGATGATAGCGGGTTTTGCGTAGAAGGGCGCAAAGCTGTTGTTGACGGGATTGCCGAACATGGTGGCGTAGAGGGTACCGTCCTTGGCCGTAAAGAAGGTGTTGTGGCCGCCGCCGGTGATGGCTGTGTATCGCTGGGAATAGGGGCCGTAGATGTTGTCGGCCGAGGCCACCACACAGTCGTAGCTCACCTTCTGGGGGATGCTGCCCACCGAGTACTCCACATGATCCCCTTCGTCCATGGTCCAGATGGCCAGGGCCATGTGGTATTTGCCGTGGTGTTTGAAGATGGTCACGCCCTCGCAGTAGGGTTCGGGGTCGAAATGCTGCTGGATCACCCGGCGGGGGTCCTCAGCAAAGCCGGACATATCGCTTTTCATCCGGGCAATGCGGCCGTCCTGCCAGACATAGTAGACGGTGCCGTCGTCGTCGATGAACAGGCTGGAGTCGATGCGCCGGGTGAGGGGGCCGCCGCAGGCGTCCACATAGGGACCCTCCGGCTTGCCGGTGGTGCTTTTCAGCAGGCAGGTGTAGCTGCTCTCCTCTTCCTTGTTCTGGGCGGGCCAGCTGATGCTGGCGGTGATATAGAAATTGCCGTTGATCTGCTGGATCTCGGGGGCATATACCGCCCGGAAACCCTCCTCGGGGCTGGCTTCTTGGTAATTGCCCTGGGGCAGATACCACTTGTTCTGCCAGGTGCCGTCCCGGTCAAAGCTCCACACCATGCCCAAGTATTCCCACTCCTTCAGGTCGGGGGAACGCCACAGTTCGATGCCGTTGTTGTACCGCTTGGCGTTTTCGGTGCCCGGGGCCCGGGTGGTACCGGTGCAGTAATAGTAGCCGTCCTGGGCCAGGGTAATGTGGGTATCCCGAATCCAGGCGTCAAACAGGGGCTTGGTGTCTTCGGGGATCAGAGAGCGGGGGTCTGCAAACTCCAGCAGCATTTTTTCGCGGTCTTCTTTTGTGTTGAGCATAGTCATCCACCTCGTTTTTTCAAGATATGGTCATTGGTCCCGGGGGGTCTGTCTGCCACAGAATTCCCGGCCCGTAAGGCGCAAGGGCCGTCATGATATAGGGGTTGACGCAGTTGTCCTGGTGCTGCAGGGCAAAATCCCACAGCGCCCGGCAAAGCTGTCGGACCATCGGCCCGTAGGGGGAAGCGTCGATCTCGTCGTTTTCCAGCCCGTGGAGCAGGTTGTGCAGTTCTCCGGGGTCCTTTTCCAGATCGTACAGCTCGTCGTAGTCAAAGGTATTGAACACATACTTCCACTGGTCATTCCAGACGGCCCGCTGGATGCCGTAGATCTCGTTTCCGTTGGTCTGGGTATAGGTGTAAGTGCGGGGGTTGGCCGGCGGCTCGCCCCGCAGCAGCCCGGCCAAAGACCGGCCTTCCATAGGCCGGGCGGGCGCTCCCGCCAGTTCCAGAAAGGTGGGAGCCCAGTCGGCCAGGGAAATCCGGCTGCAGTCGGTGCGCCCTGCCTGCTGCACCACCCCGCCCCCTGCCATGGAGCAGATATGGTATGCCTCCCGGAAGCAGGGAAGCCCTTTGGCCCACAGGCCGTGGGCGCCGATATAGTCCCCGTGGTCGGAGACATACAAAAGCAGGGTGTTTTCCATCTGCCCGCTTTGCTCCACCTGGTTCAGAATGCGCCCGAACAGCTCGTCCTCGTAGCTGCAGAAGGCATAGAAATGCCGGATGGACTCCTTTTGCTCCTGCACAGTCAGCTGGGAAAAGCGATTTTTGGTCCGCCGGTAGAGAGCCGGTTTGTCCAGAAGATCGTCATAAAAATTGTCCGGCAGCCGGATTTCGTCGGGGTCGTACAGATCCAGAAACCGCTGGGGCACAAAATAGGGATCATGGGGACCCAGAGGGCCAACAAAGAAGAAATAGGGCTCCTCTCCGTCCAGCTGTTTCAGCTTTTCCACCGCCGCGTTCACCACATCCTCGTCGTGGAAGGGGTTTTCGGTCTCGCCGTACTGGAGATAGCGGGGGTATCCCGGCCGGAGGATCTGCCCCGACTGCCGGGATTCGGCGCCTTGGTCCAGCTCCCGGGGCTGCCGGTAGTGCCGCCATTCCCGGTCGTCCGGGCGGCGGGGCCAGGGGCCGTACTCGCCGGTGTGGTACACCCTTTCAAAGCCATAGGCCTCCGGCCCCTTTTCGCTGCTCACGTGCCATTTGCCGCTGAAATACAACCGGTATCCCGCATCCCGGAGGTCCTCGCTGAACACCCGCACCCCCTCAAAGGGGCCGTGGGACAAAGCGTTGCTCACGTCCACATTGTTCCACACCCCGTGCTGGGAAGGATACAGTCCGGTGAAAAAGGTGGCGCGGCTGGGGCAGCAGTGGGGGGATGGCACCAGGCATTGGAAAAGGTGACGGCTTGGCTGCGGAACCGGTCCAGGTTGGGGGTTTTCACCGGGCTGTCGGCCAGGATGGTGTCCCCCCGCTGGTGGTCGGTCATAAATACGATGATATTCGGACGTTTTTGCTGATTCACATGGCATTCCTCCCCTTCGGGATTTCTCTCTCCGCCGGCTGCAGGGCCGACAGGGCAAATCAGCCCTTCACCGAGCCCATCATCACGCCCTTGACGAAATACTTCTGTACAAAGGGGTAGATACACAGAATGGGCACCGTGGAAACGATGATGGTAGCATACTTGATGGACTCGCCCAAAAAGTCCACACCGTCGCCGGCTGCCACCTCGGCGTTAGAGATCAGCACCTCCCGCAGGATCAGCTGCAGGGGGAACAGGTCCCGGGAACGGGGCAGATACATCAGGGCGTTGAACCAGGAGTTCCAGTGTCCCACGGCGTAGAACAGGAAGATAACCGCCAAAGTGGCCTTGGAAACCGGCAGAATCACCCGGGTGAGGATCTGCAGGTCGTTGGCGCCATCGATGAGGGCGGCTTCCTCCAGAGCAGCAGGCACGCTGGCAAAGGCGGTGCGCATCACCAGCAGGTTCCAGGTGCCGATGGCCACCGGGAAGATCAGCGCCCAGCGAGTATCCAGCAGACCCAGGTTCCGGATCAGCAAGAAATTAGGGATGGTGCCGCCGGTGAAATACATGGTAAAAACGATCATCATGGTGAGGGGCTTTTTCAGCATAAATTCCCGCCGGGAGAGGGCGTAGGCGCCGATGGTGGTCATGACCATATTCAGCACGGTGCCCACGATGACATAAAACAGGGTGTTGCCGTAGCCGGACCAGACGTCGGGCTTTTCAATAACTGCCTTGTACCCTTCCAGCGAAAAGCCCAGGGGCCACAGCAGACCGCCGCTGTGGAACATAATCTCTACCGGATCGCTGAGAGAGGCAAACAGCACATACAGCATGGGATACAGGCAGGCCAGGGAGATCAGGGCAATGATTACATAGACCGCCGCATCAAAAACAACTTCGCCTTTTGTCCTTTTTATCTTCATATTACCACAAGCTCTCCTTCACATACTTTCGGCTGAACCAGTTTGCAAAATATACCAAGGACAAATTGATCACCGAGTTGAACATACCCACCGCCGTTGCCAGGCTGTAGCTCTGTTCCTGGATACCCACCCGGTATACATAGGAGGCAATGGTATCAGCAGTTTCAAACACCACCGGGCTGTACAGCAGGATAGTCTTTTCGGCGCCCATGCTCATCATCTGGCCGATGCGCATGATCAGCTGGATGGAAATGATGGGGATAAGAGCCGGAAAGGTGATATGCCGGATCTGCTGGAAACGGCCGGCGCCGTCGATGGCGGCCGCCTCGTACAGCGACTGGTCCACACCGGCCAAAGTGGCCAGGTAAATGATGCTGCCCCAGCCGATGTTTTTCCAGATACCGCTGAGCACATACACCACGATGTAGGACACCTTGTTGCTGAGCAGGTTCTGGGTTTCGAAACCGAACAGGCTCAGGAAATGGGTGATGAGGCCGTCGCTGGCCACAAAGTCCACCACGATGCCGCATGCCACCACAAGAGAGACGAAGTGGGGCAGATAGGAGACCGTCTGGGCCACGCTTTTAAAGGGTTTGCAGCGCACCTCGTTGAGCAGCAGCGCCAGGATGATGGGCGCCGGAAATCCCACCAGAATCTCGAACAGGCTGATCATGATGGTGTTGCGGATGGTGCGGAAGGCGAAGGGACTTTTGAAAAAGTCGATGAAGTTTTCCAGCCCTACCCAATCGCTGCCCAGAATGCCCTTTGCGGGCCGGTAATCCTGGAAGGCGATCACCTGACCTGCCATGGGGAAATACAGGAACACGATGTAGTAGATCATCACCGGAACCATCATCCAGTAGATCCATTTGTGCTTGGCGTAGTCCACGCGCAGCCGTTTCCACAATCCAGGCCCTGCCTTGGATCTGCCTTTCTTTTTTGTCGCGGATGCTGCAATTGTCATATTGTTTCCTCCTGTCATTCTTTCTCGTTACACGCTTTCTGCCCACAGGCCGCTCTGTCGTTTCTGTGGCTTCATGGTATCATGGCTCCAGAGCAGGCAGCAATATGTGGATATTGGGGAACAAATTGTATTTTTGCAGCTTTTCCGCCGCCGTAAATATTGCAACGCCGGGCAAATCTTACATATTGCGCCATATGCGCCCGGGGCTTTTTCGGGGACGGCGGCCTGCTGCCCTGTATAAGCGGATCGCCTGCACCGAACCTTCGATGCAGGCGATTGCTGGAGATAAGAGGAGATGTTGTTATGCCACAGGCGCCTTCTTTTCCATAAAGCGCTGGTACTCGTCGGTGGTGATCTGAATGGCGTCCTCGATGCCCATATCCTTCAAGGTCTGCATATAGGTATCAAACTCGCTGAGAGGGGTGGCGCCGGTGATGAACTTCAGGGTCATCTCGCCGATGTAGGTGTTGATATCCCGCATGATCTCTGCCCGCTCGGTGGAAGCCTCCAGGGACATACTGAATACAGGCATGGTCCGGGAATCGTTGACGGTGGTATCGTCGGAATACATATTCCGCAGCTTGCCGGCTTCCTCGTCCACCAGGATGTTGGGGTTGCAGACCACATCGGGTTCGGCCAGCTTGGCGCACAGATGGATCTTCAGCATGGTCTGGGCGTCGGCCAAGGCAATATCAGGATTTTTTAACATATAGTCGGTATACTCCTTGGTGCCGTCTTCCTTCACAACGTAGCTCTTTCCCTCGATGCCCCAGTTGCACAGATCGGCGCCTTCCTGGGTGTAGAAGTAGTTCAGGTACTGCATGGCCAGTTCTTTGTTCTTACTGTCGGCCGAGATAACGGTGGTCATAGGCTCGTTGGTGATGGGCAGGGTGTCCCAGGAAACGGTTTCAAAGGGAATCTCCTGGCCTTCCTCCAGACGGGGATAGTTGGCGATGGAAATCTCATGACCCTGGGCGCGGGCGTTGTTTGTAGCCAGGTCCACGGGGTTGACCATCATGCCCACCTGTCCGTTGACAAACAGGGACATTCTGTCGTTGGCGGTCAGGTTGCTCATGAAGTCCTTGTACAGATAACCCTTGGTGTACCAGGAGTTCATCATGGTCAGGTAATCCTTGTAGGCTTCGGTGTAGGGGCCGTACTGAAGGTTGCCTTCGGTATCCAGCGAGTATTCGGGGGTGATGCCGTAGGGCCACATGAACTGCTCCACCCGTCCGTTGCCGTCGGGAGCAAAGCCGGGCAGACCGTCGGCCTGCATCTTGGCGAACAGCTCGTCGTAGTCCTCAATAGTGACGGGCATTTCGGTCATGCCATATTTCTCCACGGTGGTATCCAGGAAGTTGATGCGAGTGAAGGCCGGCGCCGACTGCTTGATGATGTTGAAATCGGTGATGCGGTTGTCGTTGGAGGTGGCCAGACGCCATGCCTCATCGCTGGAGGTGATGATCTTATAGTAATCGGGGGCGTACTGGGCCATCAGGTCGGTCATATCCAGGAAAACGCCGTCGTCCACGCCCGCAGCTGCGCCGCCGGGATAGAAGCCGCGGATCTGGATGATGTCGGGCAGCTCGCCGCTGGCGATGAGCAGGCCCAGCTGCTCCCGTTCCTGACCCAGGGCCGGGTGGATGAACTCCACCTCAATGCCGGTGCGCTTGGAGATCTCCTGAAAGACCTCCTGGTCGTTGTAGCTGGTGATGTACTTGGCTGCCGGCGGCTGCATGGGACACCAGATGGTCAGCTTTTCACCGTTGCTCTCCACCGGATAGGTGACGGTGCCGGTCTCCTGCAGGGTGGCCTGGGAAGCCGTGCTGGAAGCACCCTCGGTGCTGTCGGAACCTCCGCAGCCGCTCAGAACTCCCGCCGCCAGCGCAACCGCCAGGGCTGTAGCTGTAACTTGCTTTTTCATTTGATTTCCTCCTTATTTTTATTTTAGTTTTGTTTCTGATTTTTGTCTTGCAGGTTTTTCCCAACACGGGACCATACAGGTTTTGCACCACCATGCCTTTCTTTATTATAGGATATATGCCGGATTCTCCCGCCGCCCGCCGGTGGGTCGCCTTGGCAGCTTTGTCCGGCGCAGGCATCCCAACGCCTTGCGGGAGACGCTTTACAGGATTTGGTCTCGAGTCATATACACTCGTGTAACCTTGCAACTACATGGTAGCATGCATAGATTTTTTATTCAATATGTGAGAATTTTTTAGCAGTTTGCTTTTTTACAATCCATATGTATAGCAAATTCTGCAACCTTTTCCAAAAATCACATATTGACAAGGAGCTGTTTTTTCAAAAAAAGCAGGCTTTCCGCCCAGCGGAAGCCTGCTTGTCCGGCACGCAATTGCGTTTTTTCAGATTTTTACAAACAGCCTGCCCCGGGGCATGGGCAGCACATCGGTCTTGCGCAGCATCTCGCCGATGAGCAGCTGCATCATCTCGTCCCGCACAGCCCGAAAGTTCTCGTCCTCCCACAGGTTGTTCACTTCCTGGGGATCGGCCGACAGGTCATAGAGGTAATTGCTGCCCCGCATATCCATCTGCAATTTATAATTTCCCCGGCGCACCATCCGGCACTGTCCGCTTTGGGTCCAGGGGTTGAGACAATTGAAGGACCCGTCCCCGGGCAGACAGCCCTGGTCTTGGGGGGACATATCCCCCTCCTCCCAGTAGTCCCCGCCGTAGCCAACCTCGGCGTAGGCAGTGGAATAGGCTTCGGGCTCCACATCCTGGCCGGTGAGCAGAGGTAGCAGACTCTTGCCCTGCACTCCCGCGGGCACGGGGGTCTGCAGCAGGTCACAGAGGGTGGGCAGCAGGTCCACGATGCTCACAGCGGCCTGGCAGGCGCCGTTGCTCTTTCCGCCGGGTATCTTCCAGATCATGGGGATGTTCACCAGACATTCGGGCAGGTCCACCCCTTTGCGCATGAGCCCGTATTCCCCGGCGTAGTCGCCGTGGTCGGAGAGATAGACCACCACGGTGTCTTTTTCCAGATCCCGCTGGCGCAGGGCCTGGATGAACCGCTTGAACTGGTCGTCGATGAGCCGCAGCATGCCGCAGTAGTTGGAGCGGGAACGGCCGATGATCTCCTCGGCCCGGTCGCCGTAGACGCTGTCCCACTGCTTGTGGAGCCACAGGTACCGTTCCCCTTTTTTGGCGGCGTCCTGCCGGCCGGCGGCGGGACGGGGCAGGGATTCCGGTGGGAACATATCAAAATAGGGCTCCGATACCTGGTAGGGATTGTGGGGCTCGGCAAAGGAAAGCCACAAAAAGAAGGGCTTGTCCTGCCGGGCCGCCTGGTCCAGAAACCGGATGGCCGAACTCACATTGCGGTAGGGCAGCTGGGCCTCCAATCCAAAGGGGGAGGGAGCGTCGGAACATCTGAACTTGAGGGTTTTCAGAAAGGCGTCGAAATCCTTTTCCTCCTGCCGTGTACAGGGCAGGTCGTTGGCCCCCAGATGGAAGTTGGTCTCGTGAAAATCAAAATCCTCCGGCTTGCGGTGGCTGTGATTTTTGCCGCACAGGGCCGTCAGATAGCCGTTTTTGCGCACCACGTCCAGCAGGTCCTCGGTGTAAAAGGCATCCTCCACATTGGCGTTGGACCGCACATGGGTAGCGCTGGGGTAGCGGCCGCTGAACATGCTGACCCGGGCGGGCATACAGGTGGGGTTGGAGGTATAGGCGCAGTGAAAATCGGTGCCCTCCTGTGCCCAGCTGTCCAGAAAAGGCATGGTATCCAGAGCAAAGCCCCGCCCTTTGCGCAGGCTGGCCCGCTGCTGATCGGTCATGACGATAACGATATTAGGTTTCATTGGAATCCCCCCTGTTTGCTTTTGACTTTTGCCGCTTCAATTGTCTGTATTGTCCCGGCGTCATCCCCTCGATCTGCTTGAATTTGCGCATAAAGTTGGCCACGTCCACATAGCCGGAATGGAGCACGATGTCCTTGATAGCTTCGTCGCTGATTTCCAGCTGCTGCTTCACATAGGCGATGCGCAGCTTGGTGATGTAACTGGAGAAGGATTCTCCGGTTTCGTCCTTAAAGATCTTGCTGGCATAGGTATAGGAGAGCCCGAATTCTTCTGCCAGGGTGTTCAGGGAGATGGAGTTGTCCCGGAAATGCTTCTGCACATACTCGATCAGTGACATCTTGGTGGCAAACCGGTTCTGGTTTTTCTGCTCCTCCATCTTCTGGGCCAGGTAAACGATCTCGTTTTCGATGGCCTGGCAGATCTCGGCGGGGTCCTCCAGCACCGACATTTTGGATATCTCGTGGGCCTTCATGGGCATTTTCAGGCTGGCCGCAATCTTCACCATCATGTTGATCAGGTCATACTGCAGGCACTTCTGAATAATCAGCGAAGGGGCCACCCGATGAATTTTGTCAAACACATCCCGCATCACCTGGATGGCCGTTTCGGTGCTTCCGCTGCGGATACTCTGTTCGATGAGGGCCCGCTCCACATAGGGATAGGCAAAGCCTTCCTCCTGGGGCAGGTTGTTTTCAAACAGGAAGAAGTTGTCCCGGTCGGTGACCATCCTTTCGCTGATGGAAACGATAGCCTCCACATAGGCGGTGTCGATCTTGAAGGGGGTGTCGTACACCTCGCCGCAGCCCACCGGGAACTCCTTTTTGACTACCCGCTTCACCACTTCGGCCACGTCAGCCTCCAGAGCCAGACGATCGACGCCGGGCTCCCGAAGATTGGCGATGACCACCATCTGGTTGTCCTCCAGCCGGTAGAAAGCAAACATCTGCATCTCGCCACTGTCCTCCGCGGCCAGCAGCTGGATGATCCGGTGGGAATCCTGGGCGGGGAGTTCGTTTTTCTCCAGAGAGCAGACCACCACCGCAAAATAGCCAAAGGCAAACTCCAGCTGGGCGCACATGAGGTAATAGGACAGGCTGCGCTGGTCGCCGTCCCGTATGGTGCCCTTCACCAAGCGGTTCAGCACCATCTGGCGTATGATCATGTTCCGGTCGTTAAGCCGCTCCTCGGTGTGCCGGTGCTCCTCCTGTATCCGCTCCTCATACTGGCCAACACCCTTGGCTATGGTGGCCGCTGCAATGATACCCAGGATCAGAAGGGCCGCCGCCAGCATGGACAGGCTGAGCAGGTCCGCTTTTCCGTATTCAAACAGCTCATGTACGGGGATCAGGGTGATGTAGTTGATATTCTGCACTGCGGATACGTTGCGCACCACCAGATAGTCCCGCCCCGCCACCGTCTGCCGGGAGATGCCGATCATGGCGGTTTTCACCAGTTCCACCAGCTCTTCTTCGCCGACGGCCGTTCCGCCTGCGTAGAGGGTCTGGTTCATGCCGTCCAGCAGATACAGCTCGGCCTGGGTTTCAGGGAAATATTTCTGCATCAGATCGACAAAATATTCCTTCTGAATCAAAAACGCCACACTCCCCGCAGGGTCGGAGGACATGAGCGGAATGGGCGAAAGCACCAGGCAGCCATACAGCTGGCTGTTTTTGTAGAGGGTCCCCGCGGGCAGCAGCTGGGTCTGGCGGGCCTGGTTCATAGCTTTGAAAAAGCCCACATGATCCAGCGCGCCGTCGTAATATTCCGACTGCTCAAACTGGGAATAGGGCATGCTCTCCCCTTCCATATATACCCGAAGGGAATCCCGCTCCAAAAACAGCATCCGCACCTGGTCGGGCAGGTTTTGGGCATAGCCTTCCATCGCTTTTATCTTTTCCATTTCGGACAACTCATCCCATTCCAGCACCGGATCGCTGCCCGACATATGCAGCGCGATATTTTCCAAAGAGCTGTACAGCAAATCGAATTCATTGCACAGCTGTTTTTGCACCCCGCCCAGATAGTCCATGGCCCCTTTGTCGTTGGAGCGCATGGTGCTGTATAAAAACAGACAGGAAAAACAAACCACCGGCACCACAAATGCCACGGCATACTGCACAAACTTTTTCTTCATGATGGCGCTCATCGACTTCTCCTCATTCTCCTCTGCCGCCCTTGCCGGCGGCCCTCTCCTTTGCTGCGGATGCCGGAACAGAGCCCAAAACCGATATACACTCGTATGTACTTCTCACAGACATTATATTTCCTTTTTCATTCTGTGTCAAGCAAACCGGGGGCAGGCTTCAGGTGCTGTCCCGCTCCACCAGCCGAGTGGCAAAGCTGCGGCACTGGGGCTCCTCTCCCGCGATCATGCCGTCCAGCATGGTGACAATGGCCTTGGCAATCTGTGCGCGGTCGATCTCCATGCTGGTCAGGGCGGGGGTGACATAGGCGCTCATGCGGGAATTGTCAAAGCCGATCACCGATATATCCCCGGGCACCTGCCGCCCGCAGGCCAGGGCCGCCCGCATGGCCACGCAGGCCAGGTTGTCGTTGCGGCCTACGATGCCGTCCACCGGCATGCCGCTGGAAAGTTTTTCGCACACCAGTTCAAACAGCTGCTGTTCGCTGGAGCAGCCGGTGACGATGCGCTCCGGCTCCAGCTCCAGGCCGCTTTCCTCCATCTGCTCGCAGAAGGCCCGGAAGCGCAGATCGTCCCGGGTGCTGAACCGGCCGTGCCGGCTGATGCGGTCGATATACAGCAGGTGCCGCCGCCCTTTTTGCTCCAGAAACTTCACGCAGTCCCGCATGCCCTGGTGCAGGCCGGTATAGATGCGCCCCGCCTGGTCGGTAATACCGGTGTATTCCCGGTTCATCAGCAGAACCACCGGCACGCCGGAATCGATGAGCTGCTGCACATACACCTCGTCAAAACCCGCCGAACTGATGACGATGCCGTCCACCTGACGGCTGTTCACCTGGGCTACAAACTCGGCGTCGTTGCGGTCTGCCAGCAAAGAGATAAGATAGCCTTTGTCGTAGGCGATGCGGTCCATCTCCTCCACGATCTTGCCAAAATGCTCGTTGGAAATGTTGTCGGCAATGAACAGGATATGGTTGCTCTTTTTTCCCTTCAGGGCCCTGGCCACGGTGTTGGGGCGGTAGTGCAGCTCCTTCACGGCCTGCAGCACCCGCTCCTTTTTGTCCTTGGCCACATAGCGGTTGTTGTTGAGCACATAGGACACGATGGTCACCGATACCCCCGCGCGCTCTGCCACATCCCGCCGGGTAGGGGCGCTTTTGTTTTGTTTCACGGTCCGATCCTCCCTTGCGATTACTCTCGTGTGTATGGTTTCATTATACCGTTTCTCCCCCCTGCGTCAATATACAAAAAAATAATCCTTTTTCTGGCGTATATCCCTCTTGACGCAGAGTACACTGGGGTGTATACTCGAAATACACACGAGTGTACAAATTCATTTTCGGAGGAGCGTTTCCTATGCTGACCAACAATCTGGAGCAACTGAAAAAAGCGTCCCGGGAGGGCTATGCCATTCCCGCCATCAACACCCAGGGCGGCAACTACGACATCATCATGGGCATCTGCAAGGCGGCCGAAGAGATGCGCTCGCCCATCATCCTGGCCCACTATGTATCCACCGGCGCCTTTTCGGGCCACGACTGGTTTGTGAATGTGGCCAAATGGTGCGCCAACAAGGTGTCGGTTCCCGTTTCCATCCATCTGGACCACGGGGACGGCTTCCCCATCTGCATGGAGGCGCTGCGCCTGGGCTTCACCTCGGTGATGATCGACGGCTCCACCCGGCCCATTGAAGAAAACGCCGCCCTGACCCAGAGCGTGGTGGATGTGGCCAAGTACTTCGACGTGCCGGTGGAGGCCGAGATCGGTGAACTGCAGCGGCTGGACAACGGCGTTGTGCAGGAAAACAAAAACGTGGCCGACCCCCAGCAGGTGCGGGAATTCTTGAGCCTGTGCAGCCCGGACACCCTGGCCATCGGCATCGGCAACGCCCACGGCTACTACAAGGGCAAGCCCGACATCAAGCTGGACGTGCTGCGCGAGGTGCGCAAGTTCACCGACATCCCCCTGGTTCTTCACGGCTGCACCGGCATGGAGGAGAGCATTGTGAAGGAGGCCATCTCCCTGGGGGTTGCGAAAATCAACTTCGGCACCGAGATCCGTTATAAATATGTACAGCACTACGAGGAAGCCCTGCGCCAGCTGGACCACCAGGGCCATTCCTGGAAGCTGTCCCAGTACGCCAGCAACGCCCTGTGCGAGGACGTAAAAGCCATCATCCGCCTGTCCGGTTCGGAAGGCAAAGCCTGATACGGAGGAAGCACACCATGGCCAATCTGCTTATCGCCCACGGCGGCGCCCCCACCGCCGTGATCAACGCCTCGCTGTACGGGGCGGTTATGGAGGCCAAAAACTCCGGTGTCGTGGAGCACATCTACGGCGCGGTCCACGGCTCGGCGGGAATTCTCAGCGAAAACTTTGTGGATCTGGGCGCAGTTCCCCAGGAGGAACTGGAAAAACTGCTCACTACCCCCGGCTCCGCCATTGGCACCTCCCGTACCCACCTGGAGCCGGAGGATTACCAGGAAATGGCCCGTATCCTGAAAAAGCACGACATCCGCTATGTGCTGTTCACCGGCGGCAACGGCAGCATGGACACCTGCGGCAAGCTGCGGGCTGCCTGCCAGGGAGAGATTCTGGTGGCGGGCATTCCCAAGACCATCGACAACGACATCTCGGTGATCGACCACGCCCCCGGCTACGGCAGCGCCGCCAACTTCATTGTCCAGTGCACCGCCGAGATTGCCCAGGATGTACACTCTTTGCCCATCCATGTCTGCATCATCGAAACCATGGGCCGCAACGCCGGCTGGATCACCGCTGCCGCCGCCCTGGCCCGCCGGTACAAAGGGGATGCCCCGGACATGATCTGTCTGCCCGAGGTACCCTTTGACGAGGAAAAATTCCTGGCCCGGGTCAAGGAGCTGTCCGACCAGAAGGGCGGCGTTGTAGTGGTGGTGAGCGAAGGGCTGAAAAAGGCCGACGGCTCCACCGTGGCGCCCCCGCTGTTCGAGGAAGGCCGGGCCCGGTACGACGGCGAGGTGGGCAGCTATCTGGCCCGCCTTATCATCCAGAAGCTGGGCATCAAGGCCCGCAGTGAAAAACCCGGCATCTGGGGCCGGGCCTGCGCCCAGGCCCAGTCCCCGGTAGACCGGCAGGAGGCCGTCCGCATGGGGGCTCTGGCCGCCCGGGCGGTGCTGGAGGGCACCAGCGGCGTTATGGCCGGTCTGCTGCGCCGCTCCACCTCCCCCTATGTCTGCGAGGAAGTGCTGGTACCCATTGAGCAGGTGATGCTGGAAGAGCGGCTGATGCCCCGGGAGTTTATCAGCGAGGATGGCTTCGACATCACCGATGCTTTCTGCGACTGGTGCCGCCCTCTGCTGGGCTGCGAGCCGGCAGAATACGCTGATTTTAAGACCGACACCGGCAGGAAAGGAGTTCGTCTGCATTGAAACACATTTTCCTCAACCTCAAGCGCTTCGACGTCCCCACCGAACTGGGCGGGGTGAATCGCCTGGCTGCCGTGGCCGACTGGGGCCGGACCATTGTGGAGCAGACCCAGGCCGGGCTGGAACAATATACCCCCGAACAGGTGGAATTTGTCCAGTTCTTCCCCGAAGCCCATCTGCCCGCCGCAGCCGCCGCCCGAAGCGAAAACAGCCCGGTGCAGATCGGCTGCCAGGGCGTCTATCGCCAGGACGTGGCCCCCGGGGGCAACTTCGGGGCCTTCAC
>DXDW01000180.1 GCA_019115305.1 Candidatus Anaerofilum excrementigallinarum | reverse complement strand
TGCCGGGCAGATCGTCGGCAAAATCAAAATCCAGCTGGGCGTCGGCGGGAGCGGTCACCTGGAAGGTGAGCTGCAGGGCGGTGATGCCCTTGCCGGTATTGGCGGGCAGCTGCAGCCGCACGGCGGCGCGGTCGCCCTCGGCGGTGAGCTCCACCTGGGCGTTCTCCCCTGCAAAGGCAGAGACCGGCAGCGCCAGAGCCAGCAGCATAATCGCGGCCAGCAGGCTTGAAACAAACTTTTTCATAGCGTTCTCCTTTATTTCATAGGGGCCCGGCGGTCAAAACCTGGCCGCCGGGAGGCGGATTCAACTTACTGCAGGTGGATGGAACCCAGCTCTTCGGGCATCTGGATGGCGAAGCTGTCGCTTACCATGCGCTGGCCCTCGTTGGTGATGGCGTTGTCCACCCGGTAGAGCTCGGCGCGCACGGTTTCGGGCAGATCGCCGAAGCTGCCGTCGGCATTGGGCTCGATCCAGTAGATCCAGCTGCCGTCGGTGGTTTCACCCAGCTCGCCGTGCTCGGGCAGGTCGGCCAGAATGATCTGGCTGGCCACCAGAGCGCCTTCCTCATCGGTGCCGCCCACGATGTTGCCGTTTTCGTCAAACAGCAGCACCACGTTGTAGGCGGGGTTGCCCTTGTAGCTGCCCACGAACACCAGAGAGCCGGCGGGGATCTTCTCGCCCTTGGCGGCGTCGTAGACATAGTCCTCGGCCAGGATGCCCACGGCCTCGCTGCCCTCGGCATCGGTGCGCCAGTCTACATTGTCGCCGGTGGGGCCCAGCACATCCAGTTCGGAGATGGACAGTTCCTGACCAGCCTGGCCGGTGACGACCAGCTTGAGGTAGGCGGCGTCGTAGGTGCAGACCCAGGGATCGCCCGCCTCGTTGCGGAAGTAGACGGTGGAGACGTTCTCGCCCTCGCTGAAGGCGCCCTCGGCCACGGTATCCCAGTTGGTGCCGTCCTCGCTGACCATGATCTGGTAGTCCTGGATGGCGCTGCCGCTGTTCACGGTATACTTGAGGCCGGTGGTGGCCAGCTCCTTGTGGAACTCCAGCTGCACCCAGGCAGTGCCGGAAGCAGAGCCGGTGTAGGTGGTATCCTCGTCGTTGTCCACCACCTGGGTGATGGCCGACTCCACCTCGGGCTCGCAGGGATCGTGATCGGTGGCGGGCGGGGTGGTATCCTGGTCAGACACCATGTTGGTGGTGACGGTCCAGGTGGATTTGTCATGGCTGCCGTCGTGGCTGATCTTCACGGGGTCCATGGCGTAGACGGCGGAACGATTGAGGTACTGGTCGACGGCGGTGACTTCGTAGCGGATCACACGGTTGTTGATGGAGGTGACCCGATCCTCGAAGGTGCCGCTGGTGGTGAAGCCCACCACCTGGCGCTGCTCCTGGCCCTCGCTGATCATCACGCGGGTGATCTCGTAGCCCAGCAACAGGCTGGGGTCCTCCAGGTTGTTGTTCAGCTGCAAGGTGACCTTGTTGGGGGTGACCTTGCTCACCGAGACGGAGGAGCTGTCGGACACCACGGCCTGGCCGGCAAAGCCGGTGCCGGGGTTGTCCAGCCGGTAGCTGCGGGCGTCGTCGTTGACATAGGCGATGGCCCGCTCTTCGGCCTCAAACTGGCCCATGTAGGCGGCGGTGGTGCTGTCGGGCACCAGACCCCAGCTGGTGAAGAACTCGGTGAGGTCCTTCTGGGCGGCGGCAGAAGCCAGACGCATGAAGTTCTGGTCGGCGTTGCCGTTCAGGCTCAGGGCCACACCGCCGGGAGCGGGGGCGCTGGCCGGCTTGCGGGCGTAGCTGTCCACCCGGGCATAGAACAGGTTGTCCAGCTGCTCCTGGTAGTTGTCGAAGATCTTGAAGTTGTAGTAGTTGTCGTAGGCCAGGTGCAGCTGCCAGTACATACCCAGCTGGGTGAACACATCGCTGCTGCGGCCCACGGTGCCGGAGGTGACCTTCTTGTAGATGGCGTCGTAGCCGAAGCGGACGCTGTTGGACCCCTCCCGGGCGGTGGACAGCTGGGCAAAGTAGTTGTTGGTGACCTCAGCCACGGCGTAGCTGCCCTGGTTGATGTTGTGGCCGATCTCGTGACCAATGCCCCAGCCGAACCACTCGCCGCTGACATAGCGGCCCATCTCGTCGGCTACCACAGGCTCGCCCTGGAGCAAGCCGGTGACCTCGGTCCACTCGATGCCGATATGGTCCCCGGCAGCGTACATGAAGGCGCCGCCGAACATGCGCTGGTAGCGGATGTTCAGGTGCCGGGAAGGCAGCTCGGAACCCTTGGCGCTGTCATTGAGGCCCTTGTGCTGGTAGAACAGGGTCATCATCTGGTCCATGGCGGTCATGGACTTCTCCAGCTGGGCGGCCTTTTCGGCGCTGCTGCCCTTGAGGGCGTTCAGCACCTGGGTGGCGGGCACCGAGATCATCATCTCGTCCAGCAGGATATCGGTGGTGTTGAGAACGCAGTTTTTCTCGTCGTAGGCGTATTCGGACTCCTGCTCGGCGTGGAGCTCCTCCAGCCGGGCGGTGAAGCTCTCCAGCTCGGCGATGTAGCTTTCCACAGCCTCCAGCCGCTGCTGGGAATCGGAAATCCCGTAGAGGTCCAGCACGGGGATAGAGGTGCCGCCGCTCACCCGCACGCCGTACTCCTTGGCGCCGGCATTGCCGGTGTACTGGATGTACAGGGCGCCGCCCAGTTCGGTGTCGTTGGTGGTGATGGCAGGAATGGTGATCTCATTGCGGCCCACCTTCAGCTGGCCCAGGTCCTTGCTGAGCTGGCCGGATTCGGCGTGGTACTGGGTGGCAACCAGCCGCAGATCGGTGTTGGAGCCAAGGGCTGCGCCCTCACGGCCCACATAGATCACGATCTTCTCGCCGGCATTGGCGCTGACGCCCAGAGGCTGCCAGGCATTGAGGCCGGTGAAGCCGTAGTTGCTGTCGGCCTTGGCGGTGATGGAGGTCTTTACGGTCTGCACCTCGTCCATCTGGCCGGACTCCAGCAGCTGCCGGGCGTAATCCAGCTCACGGGTGAGGGTATCCCAGTTGGGATGCAGCTCGCCGCTGGCAGGATCGGGGGTGTTCAGCCGGGCCTGGAGAGCGTCCAGGGTGTCGGTGTCCACCTTCTCGTCCAGAGTGGTGTGGTAGGCGTCGGTGTAAAGGGCCATGATCTCGTCGGAGATGGAGTCATAGCTGTAGAAGCGCATCTCGCCCACCTTGATCACCCGGGTATAACCGGTGTTGAAGCCCACCAGCAGTTCGTCGGTGCGCACCTCGCCGGGCAAGGTGACGTAGAGGTAGCGGCGGTTGTTTTTGTCGGTGCGGCGGTCCACCTGGATGCCGGACAGCTGCTGCATCTTGCCGGTCTCGGTGTCCTTATAGAAGACAGAGACGGTGTTGAGAGCGCCGTTTTCGGGCTCGGCCACCGACAGCGCACCAAAGGAGTAGACGTCGTCAAAGGTTACCCGGATGCCGGCGCTGCCCACATGGTACATCACGCCGTCGTCCCAGTCATCCACCTGGTAGTAGCTGCCCTGGTCGTTATCCACCACACCCAGAGCGGTTTTGCTGCCGGAAGCTTCGTCCAGAGGGCTGTTGACCATCTTGTTGGAAGCGTGGGTGGTGACACGCACGGCATTGAGGATATGAGAGGTGAGCTCCCCTTCCTCGCCGGGGGTGTTGATGAGCTTGTAAGCGGGCATCTGGGCGGGGTTGACCGACAGGGTCTGGCCCACAGCCACCAGAGAGGGCTCGCTGGCGCCGGCGCCGTTGATACCCACCACATACACCTGGTACTTGGCCATCTCGTCCAGATCGGAGATGGTGAAGCTGGTGCCGGTGATGCCCTGGCCGGCCAGCATGTACTCGCCTTCGCCGTAGGGGCGGTAGTAGACCTGGTAGCTGTCGGTGTCCTTCATCTTCTGCCAGGTCACCTTCAGGCTGCGGTAGCCGCCTTCCACCTTCACGGCGTCGGGGGCAAAGGGAGGCTTGGAAGCCAGAGGCCGCACGGCAATGGACTCGCTGTATCCGCTGCGCCACTGGCCGTTCATGGACTGCACCCGCACGGTGTATTCGGTGTTGTTTTCCAGCTTTTCGTTTTTAAAGGAATCCACAACCAGCTGGTTGGCGGCCACCTGGCGCACCTCGGTGGTGCCGTTCCAGGTGATCTCCACCTCGTAGCCGGTGACATTGGGCTGCTCGTCCCAGGTGAGGGTGAACTCCTTGTCCCCTGCCTCGGCGGACAGCCGGGTGGGAATATTCATCTCGGGCTCGGGAATCCGGTTTTCGGTGTCGTTGAGGAACTCCACCTGGGAGATCTCGGCCAGATTGGTGTTGTTTTTGGTGCCGGTGATCTTGATGGTGACCTTCTTGACGGCGATCTGGCCGCCGAAGTCCACGGTGAGGGCACCGTCCTCGGTGTGGGTGACGGTGGGACCGCTGCGCAGCATCCGGGCAGCGGCAGCGCCCAGGGATACCACCATGGTCTGCTCGGCGCCGTTCTCGTCGATATAGACGATCTCCATGTCGCCGCTGCTGATCTCGTTGGCGCCGGGCACCGACTGGATGGTCACAGCCTGGAGAGGAGCGCTCTCGGCCTCGCCGGCAGAAAAGTCAAACTGCAGGGCCACGGGAGTCTCCTCGCTGATGGCCGCGCCCTCGGCGGGCTGCAGGCTCACCTGGCCTTCCCCGTCCAGCAGGGCTTCCAGGTCGCCGTTGACCACGGTTTCAGCGCTCTGCACCGGCAGGGCCAGGGACCGGGTCTGGATGGTGGAGTCGGCGGCGGACTGCTCCAGGCCCACAGCCAGCAGCTGCAGATCGGCCAGATCCACCTCGGTGTCGCCGTTGAGGTCCAGGGAAACGGCGGTGCTGCCGGTATCGATGGCGTCCACCAGCAGGGCGGCGTCGTCGCTGTTCACCTGGTTGTCGCCGTCCACATCGCCGATGCGCATAGCGCCGGGATGGGCGCCGGCGGCGTAGTCGTAGCCGCTCAGATGACCGGTGTAGGCCTCCAGCATCACAGCCTGCTGAGGCTCCAGGTGGATGGTCTGGGTGTAGTCCTCAAAGCCAGGGGCGGCGATGGTGAGCAGGTACTCACCGGGCTGCAGCTGACCAAAGGTGTGGCTGACGCCCTGGGTGTCCCCGGCGGTCAGCACCAGGCTGGCGGTGTAGGAACCGCCCTCCCCGGCCAGGCTGATCTGCAAAGGCAGGTCAGCCTGCAGGGGCAGCGCGCCCATCAGCCGCAGCTCCACCCGGCTCTGAGCCGCCTGAGCGGGCGGGAACTCCAGGCCGCCTTCCTCCTCGGAAGTCTCTTCCTCGGTCTGCTCCTCGGCGTCGGTTTCGCTCTCCGTTTCGGCTTCGGTCTCGGCTTTCGCTTCAGGCTCGGCGTCGGTTTCAGCCTCCTCCTGTTGCTCTGCAGCGGGGGCTTCGGCGCTTTCCTCAGTCTGCGAGGCATCCTCGGTCTCATCCTGCAGCTCTTCGGACTCCGGCTTTTCATCGGGCAGCTGGCCTTCGGCCTCGGCGCTCTGGTCGGCGGAGGTTTCCGACTCCAGCTGGTCGTCTTCGTTGCCGCCGTTCTGGTCGGCGGGCTGCTGCTCCTGCTGGCCGTCCGCCGGCAGGCCGACGACATTTTCCAGAGCGGCGTCCTCCTCGGGGGCTACGGCTGCCAGAACGGCAGTGCTGGTGGAGGGCAGCACCATGCTGGCTGCCAGCAGACAGGAAATAACTGCTTTCATTGTATTCCTCGCATCCTTTCTATCTGGTATCCGCATCGGCATCCTGGCTGGGCGGCCGGCGCGGTAGTCACGATTTTTTATTTTCATGATTCTATTTTTCTGTTTTGTGACAGTTGCCATTATACAACATCGCATTGCAAACGGGAATCCTTTGCAGCACCGAACTTTCCGCTTTTTTCCTGCTTAAAACTG
>DXDW01000179.1 GCA_019115305.1 Candidatus Anaerofilum excrementigallinarum | reverse complement strand
TATACCTCCGAAGGTATCGGTGTCCAGTTTTATGGGATATTTAAAAGGCAAGAGCAGCCTGATGATCTATGAAAAATATCCGGAGCTGAAGTACAAATACCGGAACAGGGAATTCTGGTGCAGAGGATACTATGTGGATACGGTGGGCAAGAATGCAAAAAAGATTGAAGAGTACATTCAAAAGCAGCTGGAAGAGGACAAGGCCGGGGAACAGCTGACGATGGGAAATTTCTAAAAAACTCGTTTACGAGTAGCAAGTAACAAACCTTTCGCAGCTGCCAGACCGTACCAACGTGACGTGACACGTGCCGCTAGTAACATAGGGCTTCGCCCGCATATGAAATACCCCCGGCTTCGCCGGGGGATATTTATTTATCTCTGCGCTGAAAAAATATCCTCTTTTTCGGCGGATTGCCCCTTGCCATCACCGGCCCAAAGGGGTATACTGTATATAGTTAATTAAAAGTTTTAATTAAGCAGGAGAAAGCTATGAAACAGGACAGCGGTCTGCTGGAAATGAAGCGGCAAAACCGCCGCCGGATCAAAGCCCTCATCTACCGCAAAGCCCCCATCACCCGGGGCGAGGTGGCGCGGCAGCTGGGGCTCACTTTGCCCACTGTGACCACCAGTGTGGCCGATATGCTGGCCGAGGGGATGCTGCAGGAGATGCCGGTGGACCACTGGCAGGCCGGACCCCAGGGGGGACGCAAACCCCTGGCGCTGGATTTTGACCCCGCCGCCGCCTGCGCCCTGGGCATGGAGCTGCATCCGGGTGGCATCACGGCTCTGGCCACCGATCTCCGGGGCCGCACATTGGCCCGGGTCCGGGCCGAGCAGGCCCCGGCCGCATACAGCGCCATGCTGGACGCCGCCGCCCGCTGCCTGCAGGATTTGCAGAATCAGCTGCCCGGTCGCCGGGTGCTGGGGGCCGGGGTAGGGCTGCCGGGCTTTATCGAAACCGCCCGGGGCAGCATCCGGTTTTCCTATCATCCCGACTGGCAGGGCCGCCAGCTGGCCGCTGATCTTTCCAGCCGGCTGGGACTGGAAGTCATCATCGACAACAACGCCCGTATGCGCATCACCAGCGAGGAGATGTTCGCCCGGCCTACCCGGCCCGACGCCTTCGCTTACTTCTTTATTTCCCGGGGCATAGCCTGCCCGGTGCTGGCGGCAGGGGACGTCTGGAGCGGCTGCACCGCCGGGGCCGGAGAGATCGGCCACACCATCGTCCAGCCCGGCGGGCCGGTCTGCCCCCGCTGCGGCCACCACGGCTGTCTGGATGCCGTGGCCAGCGAAAACGCCATCCTCCGCCAGTGCGCCCAAGCCATACAGGAGGGCCGCGCCCCCCGTCTGGCCGCTCTGGCGGGCAATGGCACTCTGGAAATGGCCCAGGTGCTCGCAGCCCAGCAGCAGGGGGACGAGGATGTGGAACAGATCCTCGTCCAGGCCATCCGCTATCTGGGCATCGCCCTGGCCAACACCGCCAACCTGCTCAGTCCGCCCCTGGTACTGGTGGACGGATACCTCATGCAGCACCGGCCCAACCGGGAACTGCTGCGCCATACTGTGGCGCGCTATCTCTATGGCCTCAATAGCGACGAGGTCCGGTTGGAATTTCTCCCCTTCGACCCCGACCGGGGTGCCCGGGGCGCCGCCGGACGCATCGTCAAGCAGCTTTGGCTGGGAGCCTGATCCCAGTCTGCCGCCCCTTCTGCGGGGCGCTGCTTTTTGCCATATTAATTAAAACTTTTAATTAACTTGCGGATCAAACGGGCACACAAGGGAGGAAAGGGAATGGAAAAAGACAATTTGCTGGTGATTCACGGCGGCGGTCCCACTGCTGTGATGAACGCATCCCTCTGGGGCGTGCTGGGAGAAGCGGCGGCCCACGGAGAAATCGACCGGGTCTACGGCGCCGTGGGGGGCACCGCGGGGCTGCTGGACCAGCAGCTGGCCGACCTCACGGCCATGCCCGCCGGCCAGCGCCAGCTGCTGCCGGTGACCCCGGGCACGGTGCTGGGCAGCAGCCGCACCCCTCTGGGGCCGGAGGAATATGAAAAAATAGCCCATGTGCTGGCCCAAAAGAATATCCGCTGGGTGCTCTGCAATGGGGGCAACGGCACCATGGACACCTGCGGCAAGATCTACCAGGCCTGCCGCCGCCGGGGTATGGAACTGGGAGTGATGGGCATTCCCAAAACCATGGACAACGACCTGGCGGCCACCGACCATGCCCCGGGCTTCGGCAGCGCCGCCCGGTATATGGCCGGCAGCGTGGCGGAATTGTCCGCCGATCTGCGCAGCCTGCCCATCCATGTAGTGGTGCTGGAGGCCATGGGCCGCAACGCCGGCTGGGTCACGGCGGCGTCGGCCCTGGCCGCCGACAGCGGCCTGCCCGGCCCCGACCTCATCTATCTGCCCGAGCGGGATTTTGAGGAGGAGCGGTTTCTGGCCGATGTGGAAAAGCTCATCCGCTCCAAGGGCTGCGGCCTGGTGGTGGCCAGCGAGGGCCTCCACGATGCCGCCGGAAAACCCATTGTGCAGCCGGTGTTCCAGACGGGACGGTCGGTCTATTTTGGGGACGTGTCGGCCCACCTGGCCCAGCTCATCACCCGCAAGCTGGGCTATAAATCCCGGGCGGAAAAGCCGGGACTGCTGGGCCGGGCCTCCATCGCCTGGCAGAGTCCCTTGGACCGGGAGGAAGCCGCCCTGGCCGGAAAGCTGGCGGTGAAAGCCGCATTGGAAGGCCAGAGCGGCAAAATGGTCTCCTTCCGCCGGCTGTCCACAGACCCCTACAAGATGGAGCCGGAACTGGTGGATATTGCCCAGGTGATGCTCCACGAGCGCAAGATGCCGCCGGAGTTCATCAACCAGGCGGGCAACGGCGTCACCGCTGCCTTTATGGACTGGTGCCGTCCTTTGTTGGGAGGGTCGCTGCCCCGGATGTCCAACTGGAATCCCTGATGGTGTTTTCATAGTTTCATTGCAGGAAAGGAAGTTTTTGTATGCTGGTACCCATGCGCGCTATTCTGGCCGCCGCCGACGCCCACCGCTTCGGCCAGGCCGCCTTCAACATGAACAGTGTCGGCCAGATCGAGGCCGCCATCCGCATCCACGAGCTGCTGCGCTCGGGGGCGATCCTCCAGGGCGCCGAGGCCTCCAACGCCTATATGGGCGGGGAGCTGGACTTTATGCACGGCAGCGCCGAAGCCAAGAGAGAAGGAGCTAAAAACATCGGGGACGCCGTGAAAAAATACGGCGAAAACAGCCCCATCCCCATCGCTTTGCACCTGGACCACGGCAAGAGCCTGGAAACCGTCAAAGCCTGCATCGACGCCGGTTACACCAGCGTGATGATCGACGGCAGCAGCCTGCCCTACGAGCAGAATGTGGAACTCACCCGGGAAGTGGTGAAATACGCCCACCCCTACGGCGTCACCGTGGAAGGGGAGCTGGGTGTGCTGGCCGGGGTGGAGGACCATGTGTTCAGCGCCACCTCCACCTATACCAACCCCATGCAGGCGGTGGATTTCTTCAAAAAGACCAAATGTGACGCCCTGGCCATCAGCTACGGCACCTGCCACGGGGCCAACAAGGGCAAGGATACCCGCATCCGCCGGGAGATCGCCATCGCCACCAAGGAGTGCATGCTCCACGAGGGCATTGAGGGATATCTGGTGAGCCACGGTTCTTCCACCGTGCCCCAGGAGTATGTACAGGAGATCAACGCTATGGGCGGGGCGCTGGAAAACGCCTTCGGCATCGAGGTGGCCCAGCTGGTGGATGTGGCCAAATGCGGCATCAACAAGATCAATGTGGACACCGACATCCGCCTGGCCTGCACCCGGAATATTCTGGAACTGTTCCGGGACAACCCCGCCCTGCGGGAAAGCGCTTCCATCGGCCAGCTCTACCGGGACCTGGTGGCCAACCCCAAAAACTTCGACCCCCGCAACTACACCGCCTCCATCATGCCCGCCATCATGAAGGGGGAGATCCCCGATGCCGATGTGGGCCGCATTGTGAAATGCATGCAGGACGGCGTGATGGAATCCATCGCCCCGCTGTTGGTCCAGTTCGGCAGCTATCGCACCAGCCACCTCATCCAGCCGGTCACCTGTGAGATGATGGCCGACCGCTACAAAAAGGAGGGCATCTGAGATGAAGCACATTTTCCTCAACCTCAAGCGCTTCGACGTCCCCGCCGAACTGGGGGGCGTCAACCGTCTGGCCGCTGTGGCCGACTGGGGCCGGGCCATTGTGGAACAGACCCAGGCCGGACTGGAACAATACGCCCCCGAAAAGGTCGAGTTCGTCCAGTTCTTCCCCGAAGCCCATCTGCCCGCCGCAGCCGCCGCCCGAAGCGAAAACAGCCCGGTGCAGATCGGCTGCCAGGGCGTCTATCGCCAGGACGTGGCCCCCGGGGGCAACTTCGGGGCCTTCAC
>DXDW01000178.1 GCA_019115305.1 Candidatus Anaerofilum excrementigallinarum | reverse complement strand
ATAGCTTTTTTTCTTGCAGTATTCACAGAAAAGAGGCTTTTACAAACGCAGCAAACATTTATGAAAACCAAACCCGTTCTGCCGCTGGTCCTGTCCATGTCTCTGCCCATGGTTTTGTCCATGCTGGTGGCGTCGCTGTACAACATTGTGGACAGCTATTATGTAGCCAAAATCAGCGAAGACGCCATGACGGCGCTGTCGCTGGTATATCCCGTACAGAATCTGATCAACGCAGTGACCATCGGTTTTGCCATCGGCGCCAACGCTGTGATCTCCTACCAGCTGGGTGCTCAGGACAACCGGCGCGCCAATGCCGCGGCCACCCAAAGCGTTTTGTACAACGCTCTCCACGGCCTGCTGCTCACCGTCGGCTGCATTGGGCTGATGCCCTGGTTTTTGGGCCTCTTCACCACCGACCAGCCGGTCATTGAACTGGGTGTGCGCTATTCCAGAATCGCCTTTGCCTTTTCCATCTTTGTGGCCATCGCCATGTCCATGGAAAAGATCTTTCAGGCTGCCGGAAAAATGATGCTGACCATGTTCTGCATGATGTCCGGCTGTGTGGCCAACATCATTCTGGACCCGCTGCTCATCTTCGGCTGGGGCCCCTTCCCTCAAATGGGCATCGAGGGCGCGGCGCTGGCAACGGGAATCGGCCAGGTGCTGAGCCTTATCATCTATATCATCTGCTACCTGGTATGCCGCATTCCGGTGCGCCTTTATTTTGCCGCCGACACCTTTGATCCCCAGCTGGCCAAAAGGATGTACGCCGCGGGCAGCACCGCTCTGCGGGTGATCAGCCTTGGATTTGTGATCTCCTCTCTCTCCATTATCTCCTGCGGCGCCCTGGAAGGGCTGGGGATGGGTGTTCCTTCTCTGGTGATCTCGCTGCTGCGGTATGCCCTGCTTATCCTTCCCCTCGCCTTTATCCTCAGCCGTTTCACAGATGCCGTGGGCGTGTGGCACGCCTTCTGGATCACCGAAGTGGTCACCGCCGGCATCGCCTATTTCCTCTACAAAAAAAGAACCTCCTTTCCCATTTCCTCGGAAAAGCATTGATATTTTGAGCCGTTTTGTATACAAATTGTATTTCGAAAAAAGAAACAACAAATTGTAAACCGAATTTGGCTATATATGGCACAAAACAGAGCCCTCACAATGTTTTGCCGGGCACACGAGGCTTCCGGCATCCTTTGCCCGGCAGAGCTTCTTTATCCGGGTGCATCTGCCAAAATTGCGGGCTTGCCGGCGTCCGCAGCCGGCAAAGCCCTTCCTCTTTATATCCGTATGGTAATTTATATGCAACAATAAACAGATTGTATTTGATTCTGCTTCTATTCGGCAGGGAAACATCCTCCTATATTTCCTGTTTTGGACAGCGCAAACAAAAGGCCGGCATGCTTTTGCAGCGTGCCGGCCAAAATGATATATGCGATTGACAAACTCCCGCAGCCTTACCCCTGGGGAAAATATTTCTTTTTGATCTGGTGCAGATTTTCCAGTGCCTCGTTTCCGCGGCTTCCCAGCTGCTGGCTCACCGCCACCACCAGGGCGTCCAGCAAGGCGGTGGGGGCAGCCATGGAATGATATTCCTGTTCCTGCCCCCGGTAGGCAAACAGGCTGATATCCGCCCGTTCCTCCGCCGGAATACAGGTGCGGCTGACAAAGGCCAACGTGCGGTAGCCTGCTTCTTTGCTCCGGTCCAGGATGATCCGCCCCTCCCGGGACAGCTTGGCAAAGCTGAACATCACCACCACATCCCCTTCCCTCGCCTGGACAAGACCTTCCAGCATTTCCGAACCGCCGGAAGGCAGCAGGGACACCTGCAGCCCCAGCCGCCGCAGCCGAAAGGCCAGCATCTGGGCCAGGGGGGCCGAAGCGTTTTTGCCGTGGAGAAAGATCCGTCCGGCCTGGGTCAGCGCCTGGGCCGCCTGTTCAAATTCCGCCCGGTTGAGCTGCCGGGCGGTTTTCTGCAGGTACAGCAGCTGCTGTTCCAGCCAGTCCACCAGAGAGAACTCCCCCTGTCCGGCCAGCGTTCCCGCCATTTTGGCCGCCGGACCGGCTGCCTGCTCCATGACCATCCCTTTGAGGGCCTTGAAATCGGTACACCCCGCATGGCGGGCAAACCGGGACACCGTGGCGTCGGACAGCTGCAGCTGTCGGGCCAACTGTCCGATAGAACAAAACAGAAAGGCGTCGGTATTGGTGTTGATATAGTCCAGTATCTTCTGGTCCGCCCGGGTCAGTTCGCCGGGGGCTATATCCAGGTTCAGCTCCATAGATTCCTCCTTGTGACAGCGCGGCAAAGGGGGCCGCTTATACCGGCTCTTCCTGGGTGAGGATGGAAACATAATCCCCGCCCAGAGCGTGGATCTCCTTCAGGGCGCGTTTCAGCAGACCGGCGGTGCGCACCTGAAAAGCGGCACTTTCGGCCAGACGGATGGTATACCGTCCCGCCTGCATCTCCTGCCGCAGATCATCCAACGTAACGAAATCCCGCTGGAAATCGGTGGTCACACAGCCATACTGCACCGCCTGGTGGGTATCGCTGCCCGACACCACCGGGATTCCCAGCTTCTCTCCCAGCGCATAGGTCAGCGCCTCGGTGCGGGCCTTGTCCATTGCCAGATCCTTGCCGTTGAGGTCCAGAAAATCCAGCCGTGCCAGCTGCTCCTCTGGCTGCTCAGGCAGATGCCCCGGCGCCCGGTAAGGGTGCCCGCAGCCCACCAGCACCGGATACTGCCGCAGCAGATCCAGCAGTTTGGCAAAGGGAAGAAACTCCCCTTTTTCCTTGTAGGGTTCCAGACGGCGGTTCAGTTCCAGAATCGCCTCCAAGGGCCCAATGGACAAAACATGTCCACCTTCTGCGGCATCGGTCTCCATGCCGGGGAAAACGCGAAGCCCGTTTTCCAGCACCAGACAATCCCCTTCCCGGCGGCTCACCGAGGCAAGATAGCCGTAGAGCCCGGCAAACTGGAGGGTATTGAAATGCTCGGTAAGGCAAAGGGCGTCCAGACCGGCCCGACGGGCCTCACCGAAAAGCCAATCGGTGTAAGCGGTGGAAAAAGGCAGCTTTTTGGCAAGCTTGCCATGGGTATGAAAATCCAGCTGCAACGTATATAACCTTCTTTCTTTTTACAGCAAAGTGGACACAAACAAACACAGTGCCACCCAGAGGGCCGACAGAGCCAAAAACAGCAGATCGCTGCTGTTCACCTTCAAGGTGGACAGCTTGATCTTTTTCACCGATTTGTTCACGGCGGCGTACCGGTAGCCCCGCAGTTCCAGGGCTTCCACTGTGGTGCGGGACCGCTTGGCGGTGTTGAGCATCAGGGGATAAAAGGCCTCCATCACAATCCGCACCTGATACACCAGATACCGCACCTTGCCCATCAGGGTGTCATGGGCGGGGGGATTGCCCCGCAGCCGGTAGGAGAGCAGCACATTCTGGAATTCCTCCATGAGCATGGGCAGCATCCGGTAGGCATAGGAGATGGAAAAGGAGAGCCGCTCGGGGCAGCCGAACCACAGCAGGCCGTTGGAAAGGCGGTCGGGGTCCAGGCCGGAAAACACCGTCACCGATGCCAAGGAAACAGTGGCCACCTTGAGGGTGAGCACCAGCAACGGCACAATGGACGAAGCGTCGCCCCCGAACAACAGGGTGGTGACAAACAGATATCCGGTCTGGGAGAATACCCCCACCCCGAACAAAAACAGCACCAGACCCGCCACCCGGGCCAGCAAGGTGGTGGCCATCACCAGCACAAAACAGCCCAAAAGCAGCGTCAGGTTGTTCATAAACCAGGGCACCAGACCGAAAAACAGATACCAGGCGATCAGAATGCGGGGGTCCCGGGCAGCGATCACGGTATCGTTGTTGCCGTAGGCGTTTTTCAGCACCTGATTGCGCAGAAAATCCATGGAAAATTTGTCCAGGATATTCTCCGAAAGTTTATTCATCAGCTTTTCCACGGCGTTTCCTCCTCGCAGCAATCCACAAACTCATCCACTGTATAGCACAGGGCCCGGGGGTCCATCCGGCGGGCCATGGTGAATATCTCGGGCGGGCGGATGCCCACCATCCGCGCCAGGTCGGGGCGGGAGAAAATCTCGTCCCGGCTGCCGTCGGCCACCACCTTGCCGCCGCACAGCACCACAATCCGCTGGGCCCACTGGCAAACCAGCTGCATATCGTGGGTAGCGATGACTGCGGTGTGGATGATGTCCTTCATCTCCTCCAGCACCGCCATGATCTCCCGCCGGGTGGCGATGTCCAGATTGGCGGTGGGCTCATCCAGCAAAAGCACCCCCGGCTCCAGAGCCACGCCGATGGCCAGACTGGCCCGGCGCATCTGTCCGCCCGACAGCAGCCGGCCGTCCCGGTCCTGCAGCTGTTCCAGCCGGAACCGTTTCAGCAGCTGGTCGGTGCGGCTTTCCCAATCGGGCACACCCCGCACCTTCATGGCATAGGCGATATCCCCCCGGATGGAGTCCTTGATGAACATTTCCTCGGGGTTCTGGTAGACCAAAGAGATCTGGCGGGAGATATCCTCGGCCTGTTTGCCGGCCAGGGATTCCCCAAACAGGGACACGGTGCCCTGCTGGGGCTTGAGCAGCCCCACCATCATCTTCATCAAAGTGGATTTACCTGCCCCGTTGGAGCCGATGAGAGCCACCCGCTCCCCCTGTCGGATGGTGAGATCGAGATTTTGGAAGATGGAACGGGGTTCTCCCTTCACCGACCGGTAGGCCAAAGATACTCCGTGAAATGCCACGGCTTCCTCCTGCCGGGGGGCGGCAGCGACCTCGGGAGCCCGCACTCGACAGCCCAGACCGGCAAAGGCCTGACAGCCCTCCTCCACTGTGGTGGGCAGTTGGGCCTGGGGCGGCAAAAACCCTTTTTTCTGCAGCCGGCAGGCCGCCTGGGTGACCTGGGGCGGAAAAATGTTGCAGGCCTGCAGTTCCTCCACCCGCTGGAGTGCCTGCCGGGTGGGCAGCAGCCAGGCCGCGCCGCCATCCTTCATCAGCAGCACATGGCGGCAATAGTCGGCGATGTACTCGGTGTGATGCTCAATGACAATGATGGTCTTGCCCTGCTCCTCGTTGAGCCGGCGCAGCACCTGATAAATGCGGTCGGCGTGGAGAGGGTCCAGCTGGGCAATGGGCTCGTCCAGAATCAGCAGGTCGGGCTCCAGCGACACCGATCCCGCCAGCGCCAGCAGATGCGTCTGGCCGCCGGACAGCTGCCAGATGTATTCCTCGTCCCTTCCCTCCAAACCGCACTGGGCCAGAGCCTTGCGGCCCCGGTCCAGATAGTCGGGAAATGCGTAATTCAGGCAGGAGTAGGATGCGTCGTCCAGCACGGTGGGCCGCACGATCTGATTTTCGAAATCCTGGTAGACATAGCCCACCTTCTGTGCCAGTACGCTCACATCACTTTCCAGGGTGTTCAGACCTTCCACCTGTACCCGGCCCTGGAGATCACCGGCGATAAAGTGGGGAATCAGGCCGTTCAGAACCTTGCAGAGGGTGGATTTTCCGCAGCCGTTGTTTCCCACCACCGCCAGAAAATCCCCTTTTTCAATCTGCAGGTTCACGTCCTTCAGGGTGGGCTGAGCCGCGCCCGGATAGGTGTAGGTCAGCCCCTGGATCTCCACTGCATTCATCCCTGCGTCACGTTCCTTTCACGGTTCTTTTTGATCACCAGCAGGGCGGCCACAGCCACAGCGGCGGCGGCTACCATGCCCACGGCCATGGCGGTGCCGCTCTCGGCCCATTCGGCCTCCCAATCAATGAGGGACATACCGGCAGTGGCGGCCATCTCAGCAGCCACGGCGCAGCAGAAGCCCACAGCGCAGCCGGCCAGCACCTTGGGATTCAAACCGGCCACAGAGCTTTGGGCCGTGCGGGGAGCCATGCCCAGCAGGGGCTCGATCTTGCCGTACAGCCGGGGAACCAGATACAAAGTGGGCAGCAGGCAGAACAGGATACCGGAGAAGAGCAGGTCGTTGAGGAAGGCGAAACCCTCGGTGGCGAAAACGCTTTCCGGCAGACCGGCCACCGCCTCAAAGTCCTCTACCGCAAACTGGACCTTGGCGATGTCCACCACAGCGCCCATCAGCAGCTGGGCGGCGGTTCCGGTAATGGCAGCCGCACCCACCATGGTGCGGTTTTTGGGGTCTTTCACCATCCGGCCGGCGATGTAGACGCCGATGGTGACGGTGAGGAACTTTTCCAGTTCGCCCAGGCCGCCGAACTGACCCAGCATGATCTCGCTGAAGACAAGCTCGCCGGTGGCGGCGCCCAGGGCTGCGGAGAGCGGGTCGA
>DXDW01000020.1 GCA_019115305.1 Candidatus Anaerofilum excrementigallinarum | reverse complement strand
GCAAGAAGGTCATTATCAATGGCGATGACAAACGGATGGTTTTCAAGAACACACATCCTGCCCTGATTGATCAGGACACATTCGACCGTGTCCAGGCTATTCGTAAGGGCAAATGCCGACACACCAAAATTGGCTCTGTCGGACTGTTCTCTGGTCTGCTGTTCTGTGCAGACTGCGGCTCGAAAATGTACCATCATCGCGGGTCTGGCATTAAGGAGAGCTATGAGTATTACATTTGTGCTGGCTATAGCAAACGAGTAAATCCCTGCACCACTCACCACATCAGCGTGAAAAACCTGAAGAAGCTGGTAACCGATGATCTTCGCAGGGTAACACATTTTGCCTCTGAGAATGAGCGAGAATTTGTTACGATGTTGGTATCCTGCTCTATGCGAGAGCAGAAGCGGGCATTGGCAGAAATGCAGCGGGAACTGGAAAGCAGCCAGAACCGATATGACGAACTGGACAACATTATCCAACACCTTTATGAAGATAAGATAAAAGGACAGTTGACGGATGAACGCTTTGCAAAGTTGTCAGCCGGTTACGAAGCAGAGCAAAAAGGTCTGGAAGGGACTATCAAGGAGCTTTCTGAACAGATCGCCCACCCCCATCACGCTGGAAACGCCGCCCAGCAGGTTGACCAGCGCCGTGATGTAGTAAGGCCCCATATCCATCATGGGACCACCGCCGTACTGGTAGTAGAACGCCGGGTCCGGGTGCCAGCTTTCGTGACCGCGGCAGATCATGAAGGCCGCCGCGCCGATGGGCGTTCCGATGTATCCATCATCAATGAGTTTGCGGCAGGTCTGGATACCTGCCCCCAGGAAGGTGTCCGGCGCGCCGCCCAGCATTAGCCCTTTTTCCTGGGCAAGCCGCACCAGCTCCTTGCCCTCTTCCAGAGAAGCCGCCAGCGGCTTTTCGGAATACACATGCTTGCCCGCCTTCAGCGCTTCCAGTGAAACGCCGTAGTGCTCGTAGGGGCGGGTCAGGTTCAGCACAATGTCGATTTCGGAGTCCGCAAACAGCTCATACATGGTATCGTACAGCTTGGGAATGTTGTACTTTTTCCGGGCACGCTCTGCCTTTTCCCGTACCAGGTCGCACACTGCCACCAGCTCGATTTCCTTGAAGCATTGGGTGATATTCTGCAGGTAGATGCCGGAAATATCCCCCACACCCACCATACCGATCTTAACCGTATTGGCCATCGTGAATTCCTCCTGATTTTCCTGTACATTCGTTCTCCCGTCCCTTTCCGGCGGGAGGGAAATTGCCGGGATCAATACATCTTGGCGGCATTTTCGAACCGTTCGGTGGTCAGTCCGTGTTCCACCGCATACTGCTTGCCCTCACCGGCCCAGACCATGCCCCGTTCCATCAGCACCTGGGCGCTGGGGGACTTGTCGAACACATCGTCATGGTGGCCCAAAGAGGTATAGAACACCCGTCCGTTGCCCCAGAACTTGGTCCACGCCACCGGCATATCCACCGGCTTGTTGGAGATGTGATAATAGGGCACCACCGGGAACCGGGTGGTGGCCAGTACCTCCACAGCGGGGTCGATATGCAGGTAGTAGTGCTCGCTGCACACCGGGAAATCCTCCAGTCCTTCCACAATGGGGCTGGAACCGTGGCGGATGTTCACCGTGTACTCGATGCCGTCGCCGCCTGGGTGGCTGACCCACTGACCGCCGGTGATGAACTGCCATTCCGTATCCTGCCGGAAGGAATCGCACATGCCGCCGTGGCAGCCCGCCAGTCCTACACCGGCGCCCACCGCCTTGCAGACATTCTGCACATAGCGATGGTCAATCTCCCCCATAGTCCAGCATGCCACGATCAGGTCCAGGTCCATCAGCCGGTCCAGGTCTCCCAGTACATCCAGGGTATCGCTGATGGTGCAGGAATAGCCGTGCTTTTCCAGCAGGCCCGCAAAACGTTTGGAGGTCAGCTGAGGTTCATGGCCGTCCCAGCCGCCCTGCAGGATCAATGCTTTTTTCATGGTAACACTCCTTTGAACGAAATTTTCGGGGTTTGTCCCCATTCTGTCTCAGATGCGGCAGGCCAGCCCGTGGCCCTGTCTGTCGGATTCAAAGATCAGGTCGATGACCTTCATCACCCGCAGACACTGTTCCGGCTGGACGATGAGTTCTGCCCCGTTGTCGATCACGTCCACAATGTTTTTGTAGTAGTCGGACCAGTCGGTGGTCACTTCCGGCAGGGCTTCTTCTTTGGTGGTGTAGGCGGGACGGGGGGCCATGGTGCGGGTAGGCCCGGCCTCGGTGTAGACCATGTCATCGTCCCAGGCCATTTCGCCCGCATCCTCCCGCAGCTGCACCGTCTTTCCGGCGCAGGACCAGTCCTGCACCACCGCCGTGCCTTTTGTACAGCTCACATGCCAGCGGGGCAAGTTCACAAAGCAGTTGGTGGACATTTCCAACACGGCCGACACGCCGTTCTCAAACCGGACAAACAGCTTGATGTTGTCATCCACCTCTCCTGAAAACACCCGCTGCAGATGCGCGTCCACCGAAACCACCGGCGAAGGGATCATATCCATGATTTGGTCCAGCAGATGCACGCCCCAGTCCAGTACCATGCCGCCGCCGTTGACCTTGTAGCCACGCCAGCCGTACATGGCGCCCCGGGACCCCTGCACTCGGCTTTCGATGAAGTAGGGGCTCCCCAGCTTGCCCTCCTCCAGAATCTTGCGGACAATGCGGTAATCCTTGTCCCACCGGCGGTTCTGGTGCACCGAGAACAGTCGTCCCGTTTCTCGGGAAACGGCGATGATTTCTTCCAGTTCCCCGGCGTTCATGGTCACGGGCTTTTCGCAAACCACGTTTTTCCCTGCCCGCAGGCAGGCGATGGACAGTTCCTTGTGGAAGTTGTTGGGCACCGCCACGGTCACCAGGTCCACCTCGTCATCCTGCAGAAGTTCCTCCAGCGAGGAATAGGCGTACAGGCCGTCGCCCCGGGCCTTGTCCCGTGCTTCCGGCCGGATATCCCAGATCCCCTTTACCTGGATTTCCGGAATTTTTGTCGCCACATTTTGGCAATGCCAGCCACCCATGCCGCCGTATCCAATTACGGCAAGTTTATGTTTCATCCAAAATCCCCTCCGTTTTTTCGGATTCTTTTGGTTGTATTATACGATACTTTCTGTTAAAATACGTGCCATAAATCATTTTCTTATAGCCAAATATTGCGCTGTTTTCAAAGGAGGCGGAAGGGCTTGTGAGCGTCCGGGCATATTATGAGGAACGATACAACACCGGTTCTGAGCTGCAGATCAGCGAAGGAGGCTCCATGGTCTTTCCGCCCCATCTGCATAATGACCTGGAACTTTTTCTGGTTCGCGACGGCTCCTACCAGATCACGGTGGGGGATACCTGCCGGGAAGTAGGCGAAAATACCCTCGCTGTCATCTTTCCCAACACCATCCACGCCTACCAGTGCAAAGTTCCTGGCAGCGGATATATCATCGCCGTCTGTTCTCCCGCCCTGCTGGGAGACGCTCTTTCCCGGTTGACCCGGTTCCGCCCCGCCTGCCCGTTTCTGCAGGGGCAGGACCTGCATCGGGATATCGTCTACGCCATGCAAGGCCTGTGTGAGCAATCTCGCACCGAGCCGGACCGGGAAATCTATCGCGCACTGGTGCGCCTGATTCTGGCACGGTGCTTTTCTCGCATGGAACTGCTCCCCTTGCAGGAACCTTACACCGTGGACCTGACCGGCAACCTGGTACGCTACCTTTCCTGCAACTTCCAAAAATCCCTTTCGCTGGATACGGTGGCCCGGGAACTGGGGGTCAGCAAGTACCACCTTTCCCATATATTTTCCAGCCGGCTGCACACCAGCTTTTCCGAGTATGTGAACTTTCTGCGCCTGAACCTAGCCCGGGAATTGCTCCTTACCACCGACCAGAGCATTCTGGAACTGGGGTTGGCCTGCGGTTT
>DXDW01000177.1 GCA_019115305.1 Candidatus Anaerofilum excrementigallinarum | reverse complement strand
AAATTGTACAGCGAAATAATCATTGATGTAAAGAAAAGGTGGAAAAATTCACGCGAAGGACAAAAAATGTCTGATTTGCCCCCCGCAGATGCAGGTCAGCTTTTCCAGCGCTGGGCATAATTGCAGCCGGGGCGGCAAATACTAAAAGCGAGGTTCACAGAAACTCGATTTTACAAGGAGCAGGAGGACGTTCCATGAAAGCAACAGGTATTGTGCGCCGGATAGACGATCTGGGGCGGGTGGTAATTCCCAAGGAGATCCGCCGCACCCAGCGCATCCGGGAAGGGGACCCGCTGGAAATTTTCATCAGCGCCGACGGCGAGGTGATCTTCAAAAAATATTCGCCGGTGGGGGAGCTCTCCACCATAGCCAGCCAGTGCGCCGAGGTGCTGGCCAAGAATCTGGGGCTGCCGGTGCTGATCTGTGACCGGGAGCATGTGGTGGCCGCGGCGGGACCCGGCCGCAAGGAGGTGATGGATCGCCGCATCTCCCAGCCCCTGGAGCAGCTGATGGAGCGCCGCCGGGCCTGCCTGCTGGAAAGCGGCGATCAGTTTCCCTGCGAAAATTCCCCCCGTCCCATGCGGGCGGTGGCACCCATTCTGGTGCAGGGGGATGTGACCGGCGCCGTGGTGGTGCTGGAAGGGGAGCGGGCCAGCCTGCCCGGCCAGGACGGCGAGGAGCAGCAGGCGGTGCTCACCGCCGGGTTTCTGGCCCGGCAGCTGGAAAGCTGAGCAGAACCCGGTATCCCGGCACGGCCTTTGGGCCGGCCGGGTTTTTTTGTGGGCAATTTTGTGCTATGCTAAAGGGAATGGATAGCGTCCAACACAAAAACACGAAAAAGCGATAAAAAATGGAATGTCAACCGGCGGTTGACAAAAAAGAAAACGCCGGTTGGTGGCTTTTTGAGCCCTTGTTTGCTAGCATGAAGATGCGAGGGGACCCAACGCGGAAAAAACCAAAGGAAAAAGGGGCATTTTGCCCCGCAAGGAGACAAGCATGGAATACGATACACTTCACTGTCGGCTGGCCGAGCTGCGCCGCCGCCATGGCTATTCCCAGGAGGGGCTGGCCGAGCAGCTGGGCATCACCCGGCAGGCGGTGAGCAAATGGGAATCGGCCCAGACCCAGCCCGACATCCAGAATCTGGTGGCTCTCAGCGAGCTGTATGGGGTGAGTCTGGATCATCTGATAAAAGGGGACGCCCTGCCCGAGGCCCGGCCCAACCAGCCGGAGCCGGCCTGCCAGCCCGGAGCGGCGGCTATCTGCCAGGACTGCCCTTATCGGCAATTGAGCCGGCAGCTGGACGATTCTCTGGATAAGCATTTTAAAAGGGCCGGCTATGTGTGGGAAAAGCGGTATACCAGCCCCCGGCGGCTGTGGGGGCTGCCTTTGGTGGACATCGACCTGGCGGGGGGCAATTTTGGGGTGGTGCGTGGCCACCACGCCAAGGGAATCGTGGCCATCGGCAACACCGCCACCGGCCTTATCAGTATCGGTATGGTGGCGAAAGGCGGGCTTAGCCTGGGTCTGGTGAGCCTGGGGGTCATCAGTTTTGGATTGGTCAGCCTGGGCCTTGTGGCTTTGGGCACTTTGGCTCTGGGGGCTGCCGCCATGGGGAATATCGCCGTGGGCCTGGTGAGTCTGGGCAATATCTCGAGGGCGCTGTGGCTGGCCTGCGGTAATCTGGTTCAGGGGAAAGTGGCCATCGGCAACGCCGGGGCCGGCAGCCTGGGACAGGTGATCATCGGGGACGGCATGGCCACCGCCGCCGAAAAAGCCCAGGCCCTGGAACTGATCGGGCAGCACCTTCCCTGGCTGCCCGGCTGGCTGGTGCAGCTGCTGCTGGCCTTATTCTGATACATAAAAAACAGCCTGCGTTTTGGCGGAACTTCCAAAAAACACAGGCTGTTTTTATGTATGTTTACAGTTTTCCCTGGCGGCGCAGATCGGCCAGCTTGAGGATGCCCAGGGCGGTTTTGCCGTCCTGAATCTCGCCGCTGTACACCATCTCCAAGGCTTTTTGCAGGGGGATTTTGTACACGGTGAGGAATTCGTCCTCGTCCAGGTGCTGGGGCACAGGCTCCAGGCCGGTGGCGGCCCAGGTGTAGATGATCTCGGTGCAGTAGCCCACAGTGGGATAGAACACGCCCAGATCGGTGTAATGCCGGGCGGTGAGGCCGGCTTCCTCGGCCAGCTCCCGTTTGGCGGCTTCAAAGGGGTCTTCTCCCGGCTCCAGCTTGCCGGCGGGCAGCTCCCACAGCTCCTTGCCGAAGGCATAGCGGAACTGCCGCACCATATACACCTCGTCCTCGTCGCTGAGGGCCGCGATGCAGGCGCCGCCGTTGTGGCGGACGATCTCCCGGATGGAGGTGTTGCCGTTTTCCAGTTCCACCTTGTCCCGCTCTACCCGGAACACCTTGCCCTGGTAGATGGTTTCCCCTTCCAGGCGCTTTTCGTAATGAGCCATCAGTCTTCCTCCTTCGCGGCGGGCTTTTGACCGGCCCCTGCCAAAGTGCAGCGCACCTTTTCAATGCGGCGCTCGTCGGCTTCCATTACCTCGAACCGGATGCCGCCCCATTCCACGGCCGGGTGCTCTCCGGGGCCGGGGATGCGGCCCAGCCGGTCGGCCACCAGGCCGCCCACCGAATCCAGATCCTCCACTTCCTCGTCGTCCTCGGGCATTTCCAGCTCCATGGCGTCGAAGAGATCTTCCACGTCGGCGGCGCCGTCGGCGATAAAGCCGCCCTCGTCGCAGCGCACCAGCATTTCTTCCTCGTTGTCAAACTCGTCCTGGATATTGCCCACGATCTCCTCCAGAATATCCTCCATGGACACCAGACCCGAAGTGCCGCCGTATTCGTCCACCACAATGGCCACCTGGCTGTGCTTGCGGCGGAACTCGATGAGCAGGTCCCGGGCGGGGCAGGTTTCGGGCACGAACATCACCGGACGCATGAGCTCTTTTACCGGCTTGCTGAACCATTCGGGGTGGTCCAGCAGCTGAAGCAGGTCCTTTACATGGAGCAGGCCCACCACCTCGTCGATGTTTTTGCGGTATACCGGCATGCGGCTGGTGCCGTTTTCCAGGCTGAGCTTCACCGCGGTGCGGCAGGGCTCCTCCTCTTCCAGGGCGATGAGATCGGTGCGGTGGGTCATGATATCGCCGGCATTCACCTCATCCAGCTCAAAAATATTGGAGATCATCTTTTTCTGGTCCGAGTCCAGGGAGCCGGGATCGGCTAC
>DXDW01000176.1 GCA_019115305.1 Candidatus Anaerofilum excrementigallinarum | reverse complement strand
GCTGCCATGATCCATCGCAGTCATCTCCGTATTTTTCACCTGGTTAGTTTATACTAACCTCTCGAACACCCATAGTTTACTGCAACTAACCGCGCTTGTCAAGAGAAAAAAGGAATTTTTTTGCAAAGGCTTTCTTCCGGCCGCCCGTCTTTACAATCCAGCGGTCTGCCGGTACAATAATAGGCAACACACCCACAGGGAGGATCTTTATGAACGAATTCTATACCCAGCTTACCCGGCAGCTCCAGGCCCTGACCCAGGACAGCCCGGTGCTGCTCTCCAATCTCTCCAACGCGGCGGCCTTGCTGTACCAGAGCATCCCCGACATCAACTGGGCCGGCTTTTATCTGGCCCGGGACCGGGAGCTTTTGCTGGGCCCCTTTGGCGGCAAGCCCGCCTGCCTGCGCATCCCCTTTGAAAAGGGAGTCTGCGGCCAGGCAGCCCGCAGCCTGGAAACGGTGGTGGTTTCCGACGTCCACGCCTTTCCGGGGCATATCGCCTGCGACGCCGCCAGCCGCAGCGAGATTGTACTGCCTATTCTCAGCGGCGGCCAGCTGACAGCGGTGCTGGACATCGACAGTCCTCTTCCCGGCCGCTTTGGCCCCGAAGACGCCCAGGGTCTGGAGCAATACGCCGCCATTCTGGCCGGTCTGCCGGGCTGGGAAAATCTTCTGAAAGCCCTCTGAAGAAAAGCCGCGCCTTCCCTTGTACGGGAAAGCGCGGTTTTGCATTGTATGGGGATTTTTCAGATAAACACCCGCTGCACCAGCAGCATATACAGCCCGGTGGCGGCGCCGATGCTCAGCAGCTCGTTGTGTTTCCACAGCTGCAGCCCGGCGGCCAGAGCCGCGCAGACAAGCTGGGGCAGCAAGGTCCGGATGTCCATGGTCCACAGGCCGGAGCGCAGGCAATACACCACCAGCAAAGCCATCAGGGCAGGGGGCAGCACCCGGCCCAGGTATTCCACCGCCGGGGGCACCTTACTCCGGGACCCGAACAGCACAAAGGGAGCCAGCCGGGTGGCAAAGGTGAGCAGAGCCGCCAAAACCACCGCCGCCAGAGCGTATCGGTCGGAAGGGGTCATGAGGCTTCACCTCCCTGCCCGTTTTTGTCCCCCATCAGCGGACGAAAAGCCAGCAGCAGCCCGGTGACAGCCACCAAAGCCGGCAGCAGGAAATTCTGCTGGCCCAGCAAAATCAGGGCAAGCAGACCGCAGATACCGCCCAGCAAAGCCGGGAATCGGTTGGCCGCGCGGCGGCACTGTTCGGTGAGAATCACCACAAACAGAGCGGTCATAGCGAAATCAATGCCGGTGAAATTGGCCTGCAGCGCCCCGCCGACCAGTCCGCCCAGCACCGACCCGGCCACCCAATAGGCGTGGTCCAGCACCGCTACCGCCCACATCAAAGGGTATTTTTCCTCCTCGGGGTATTCCCGGATGGGCAGCAGCAAGGAATAGGTCTCGTCGGTGAGGGCAAAGATCATATACCATTTCCGCCGTTTCATGGCGGAAAAATCCCGGATAAAGGACAGCCCGTAAAACAGGTGCCGGCTGTTGATGAGCAGAGTCATCAAGGCCACCAGCCCCAGGGACGCCCCGCCGGTCAGAAAGCCCACCAGCGCAAACTGCAGGCTGCCGGCATACACCGTCAGGCTGATGAGCAGCGCCCAGCCGGGGCCGTAACCGGCCTGCTGCAGCAGCAGACCAAAGGCCACTCCCAAAAACAGATAGCCGCAGAGCACCGGCAGACTGCGGCGAAAGGCCTGCCGCCAAATGCGCCCCTTGCAGATGGTTTTCACAGCATTTTCCCCTCTTTCGCCCTTTGCGGGCAGCGACTCAATAGTACATATACACCTGACAGGGGATCATGCCGTTGTACAGCTTGCGGCGGCGAGAGGCCTTTTTGCCGAAGTTGTGCTCGAATTCCGCGTCGGCTGTGATGATATAGGCGCCCTTCACCGGATGCTCCTGCAGTCGCTGGCCCAGGATCTTCTCCAGCTGGGCTGCGCCGGCCAGATCTCCCATGCGCTCGCCGTAGGGGGGATTGGTGAGTACCAGGGCATCTTCCGGCGGGGCAAAATCCCGCACATCCGCCACCGAGAAACGGCAGCGATCCCCTACCCCGGCCAGACGGGCGTTTTTCTCGGCCAGCGCCACGGCGGCGGGGTCGATATCGGTGCCCACCCCTTCAAAAACAGCGTCCCGTCGGATAGCGGCCAGGGCTTCGGCCCGGGCGTCCTGCCAGCATTTTTCCGGCACGAAAGCATACTTCTCGGCGGCAAAACGACGGCGCAGACCGGGAGCCATGTTCATGGCCTTCTGGGCGGCCTCGATCACCAAGGTGCCGCTGCCGGAGAAGGGATCGTACACCAGCGTATCCCGGCGAACCCGGCCCAGGTCCACGATGGCGGCGGCCAGGGTCTCTTTCAGGGGGGCGGCGTTGGCGTTGCGGCGGTACCCCCGCTTGTGCAGGCCCTCGCCGGAGGTATCCAGAAAAATCTCGGCCAGGTTTTTGCGCAGCGCCACCCGCACCTGGTACTGGCTGCCGGTCTCAGGCAGGCTGGTGACCCGATGGCCCTTCATCAGCCGCTTGACGATGGCCTTTTTTACGATGCTCTGACAGGCCGGCACGCTGGACAACTGGCTGGACAGGGAGGACCCCTTCACCGGGAAGGCGGCGTCGGCGGGCAGCAGCTCCTCCCAGGGGATGGCATACACCCCATCGAACAGCTCGTCGAAGGTGGTGGCCTTGTAGCTGGCCAGCAGCAGCATGACCCGCTCGGCGCAGCGCAGGTTGATATTGGCGGAGGCGATCAGCGACACCGGACCCTCGAAGCGGATACGGCCGTCGGTCACCTGCACGTTATCGGCGCCCAGCCGGCGCACCTCAAAGGCGGCGGTGGACTCGGTGCCGAAATAACAGGGAGCAACAAATGTATAGGACACAGGGCAGATTCCTTTCTCTTTTTGATACAGACCGGATAACCGATGGCGGCAGAACCTTTCCGCCGCCTCAGCCGGAGATATACAAACTAAAACATTATACTACACGCCCGGTCAAAATGCCAGCTTTTTCCCGAAAAAATCAGTAATTTTGCCTTATTCCGGATTCGACAGGCTTTCCTGCAGCTGCTGTGCGGACAGCTCCACCTCCCGGCTCAGATGCAGCGAATAGAGGCAGCACCGGGTGATGGGCTTTGCCAGCCGCAGCTCCAGTGCCTGTTTGTAATAGGCAAGCTGAGCGGCATAGCGGTCGGCCAGCTGGGCGGCGTCGGATACCCGATCGGTTTTGTAGTCCACCAGCTCGGCGTGATCGGCAAACACCAGCACGGCATCGGCCACGCCCTGGACCAGCACCCGGGCGTCCCCTACCGCTTTGCCGGGAGCCAAGCGGCTGGCCGGCAGGCTGGTGATGAAGTCAAATTCCCGCAGCAGCCGGGCCGGGGGCTCCATGGCCGCCAGCATCCGGCGGAAAAGATCGCTTTCGAAAAAGGCCAGCACTCGTTTTTTGTCCAGGACGGCGGCGCTTTGGACGTCCAGCAGATTGCTGGCCACCATCCGCTGCAATTCAGTTTCCAGCGCGGCGGCGGGTTCCTGTCGGAAGGCTTCAAAATTTGCCAGCTGCAAAAAGCGGTGGGCCGCCGTGCCCCGCTGGGCGCCGGTGAGCCCCTTGTGGCGGCTGGCAAACCGGGGCACGCCGGGCTGCCAACCAAAGCTCGCCTCTTTGTGGCTGAGGGAAGAAACGCTCACCTTGGCGGGCACCGCGGCCAGATCGGCCAAGGGGTCTTTCCAGGCAAAGTTCTCCTGCATCCGGGCCCACAGATCTTGGTCCGGGGCCGGGGCTGCCTTTTCCTCCTCTTCGGTCTGGCCGCAGTCCTGCAGTTCGGTGCGGATGGTCACCTGCAGCCGGCTGCCCAAGGAATCCCGCAGAGGAAGCTGTTCGGCCCCCGCCTGCTGGCGCAGCAGACCGCCGTCAGGGTGAAGCAGGGCCGCCGAGAGGAGCCAATCGGCGGCATTGGTTTTTTCCAGCAGCCGGCCGGGATGGATGCCGTCGGCCAGCTCCGGGGCCAGCCGGGAGAGGGTCTTGGAGGCGGAAGGCACCGACGCTGCGATGCACAGCAAATCCCGGGCCCGGGTGAGGGCCACATAGAGAATCCGCATCTCCTCGGCCAGCAGCTGCCGGCGGCGCACCTGTTTCATCCAGGCCAGAGCCGCCGTATCGTATCGGCCCGCCGGGCCGGGCAATTGCAGGGCCGCGCCGTAGTCGGGATGGAACTGGAAGGGACTGGTGCTGATGTCGGTAAAATTGAAGCCCCGGCTGGTGTCCGCCAGAATCACAATGGGAAATTCCAGCCCTTTGGAGCGGTGGACCGTCATGATAGAGACACAGCCCGCCACCGCGCCGCTGCCCGGCTGGGGCAATCCGCCGCCGGTACGGGCGTCCTGCATGGCCCGCACCAGGGCGGGCAGGCCGTTTTTGCCCGCCGTCTGGACCCAGGCGCAGAACTGTTCCAACCGTTCCCGCCGCTGGGGCCCCTGGGGCCCCCGGCCGATGGCCGCCGGCCAGTCCACCCGCTGGAGGATCTCCTCGCAGAGGCGGCCGGCCTCCATGCCCGCCGCCTGCCGCCGCAGCTGGGCCAGCAGCCGGCAGAAATCCTCCAGACGCCGGGCGGTTTCTTCGGGGATGACCTGGGCGCGGGCATCGCCGGTCTCCCGGGCCCGCTGCCAGCTCAACAAGGCTCCGTACAGGCTGCCGGCGGGCTGGAGCAGCCGCAGCTGCACCAGCAGGTCCATCTCAAAACCGGCCAGGGGTCCGGTGAGCACCGCCGCCAGCTGCACGTCGTCCCCGGGGTTGTCCAGGGCACGCAGCAGACTGGCCACCGGCTGTACCTCGGGTGCCTGGAGAAGATCGGCCCCCACATCGGCGCTGCAGGGAATCCCCCGCCGGGCAAAAGCCCGGGTGTATTCCTCAAAACGGGTGCGGGTGCGCAACAATACGCAGATATCCCCGTATTCGGCAGGGCGCAGTCCCTCCTTGCCCCGCACCAGAGTGCCGGATTTCACCAGCTGTTCCGCCCGCCAGGCCACTTGTTCGGCGTCCAGGCCGTCCTGCTCCTCCTCCACCAGATCGATATACACCGGTTCTCCGGCAGGCAGGTCGTCCAGCCCGCAGCGCAGATATTCCGAAGGTGTGTATTCCACCTCTCCCAGCCGGCTGGTCATCAGGGCAGAAAAGAAATAGTTCACCCCATCGATCACCCCTGGCAGGCTGCGGAAATTGGCGCTGAGATCCAGGGCAGCCGGAAAATGCTGGCCGTCAAAGGGGGCAAAGGCCTGCTTTTTGGCCAGAAACAGCCCCGGCTCGGCGTGGCGGAACCGGTAGATACACTGCTTGACATCACCCACCAGAAACAGATCGTCCTGGGCAATACCCGCCAGGCACTGGTAGAGCTTTTCCTGCAGGGCGTTGGTGTCCTGGTATTCGTCCACCATCACGGTGTGGAACCGGGCGGCGGTCTCTTTGGCCAGAGGGGTGAGGGTCTGTTTGTCAAAATCCCACAGCAGTTCCAGGGCCAGCTGCTCGATGTCGCTGAACTCGAAGGTTTTGGCCTCTTTTTTGGCGGCGAAAAACAGCTCTTCAAACCGTTCCTCTGCCGCCAGCACCGCCCGGATCACCGGCGCGGCGGCCTGGCGGTCCTCCCGGTCCTGGCTGTCGGTACAGACCAGAGCGTCCCCGGCTTTTTCCAGCTGGCGGGTGATCTGATCCTTGAGCCACTCGTACCGGCTGCCTTTGGCGAATGCCTTGGCCGCTCGGGGAGCCCGGAAGGCCGCCAAAGCGGCGTATCCCTCGTCCCAGCTCTGTTCCAGGCTCTGCTGCGCCTCCTGGACGCCCTTTACAAAGGCATCGGTATAGCTTTTCCATTTTTCCTCGGTCCAGCGGTCCTCGCCGGGGGCAGGCAGCGCTGCCAGCTGGCGGGCAAATTCCGCCCCCTGTTCCAGACAATCCGCCGCCTGGGCCCGCAGCTGGCTGCCCCAGGGGGTGGACTCGATGGGGCCGTCCTGCTGCCAAGGGGCCAGCATGGCCGCCCGCAGACCTTTTCGGTCTGGGCGGGTGGAGAGGAATTCATATAGCTCCAGCAAAGTGTCCCCGGCGCTGCGGTCGTCCCGGCTGCGGCCGTACATTCCCGAAAACCGGGCAAAATCCTCGTCGGCGGCGTATTCTTCCAAAGCGTCTTCCAGCGCCTTGGCCCGCAGGCCCGCCAGGGTACCTGTTTCCCCCACCGAAAACTCCGCCGGCAGGTCCAGACGATAGAAATTCTGGCGCACCAGTTCCAGACAAAAGGCGTCGGCGGTGCAGATGCTGGCCCTCTGCAGCAGCATCCGCTGGCGGCGCAGCTGCTGCCGGGCCTGGCCCGTGGCCACAGCCTGCCGCTGTTCCAGCCCCTGGCTGATACGGCTGCGCAGCTCGGCGGCGGCGGCATTGGTGAAGGTGACGATGAGAAGCCGGTCGGCGTCCACCCCATCCTCGGCGATGATGCGCAGCGCCCGTTCCACCAGCACGGCGGTCTTGCCGCTGCCGGCGGCGGCGCTCACCAGCAAGGCGCCCTGCCGGTTTTCAATCACCTGCCGCTGGGCCGAGGTCCATTTTTTGTCACTCATTGTCCTCCTCCTGTTCGGGATCGTTGAAGGCTTCCCCTGCGCCCCGGGCTACCGTTTCGGCCTCGTCTTCGGCCAGCCGGCGGCAGAGATCGCCGTATTCGCAGTAGTCGCAGGGATCAAAGTCGGTGCTGCGCAGCGGCGTGGCGTCGATCTGTCCTGCGTACAGCTCGCCCCCCATCTGCTGCAGCTTGTTCTGCAGATGGGTACAGATCCGCAGCAGCTTCTGGCGATTGGCCCGCTTGGAAACGCTGCGGGCGTCGGGAGAGCCGTCCTTTTTGCGTGTAAAGGGCAAGTACTTGCCAGTCTTTTTCGGGTCCATGCCGTTCCACACCTCCGGCTCGTCGGCCACCAGGCCGTGAAGCTGGTAGGCGGGAGGGGCATCTTCCAGAGCCTCCTGCCGCTTCATGGCCTTGCGAGCGGGATCGGCCAGCAGATAGACCACCCCCGCCGGCAGGCTGGAATCTGCAAAGCGCTCCCCCACCGGCGGGCAGAGGGAAAACAGATAGAGCAGCATCTGGGCGTCCAGGCCGTAAAAGACATTGTCCAGAGAAAAATCCTTGCCGCCGGTTTTGTAATCCACCACCCGCAGCCAGCGCCGTCCGTCGGGGGCGTCCATGGCGTCCACCCGGTCGATCTTGCCGGTGAGACGGGCGGTGTGCCCTCCGGGCAGCGGCACCGACAGACCCTGGAGCTGCTCCCGGGGGCCCAGAGGCAGCTCGTACTGCCAGGGCACAAACTGGCTGACCGCCTGTTCCTGCAGCAAAAATTCCAACAGTGGTGCGATACTTTTTGCAATCCGATGGAGGGTGTTCTCCTCCCGGCGGGTCTGGGGACGCCCTGCCCCCGCCCCGGGCAGCGTCTCGGGATAGGCCTCGGCCAGGCGCAGAGCCAATTGTTCCAGCTGGTCCCGGCCGGCGTCGGTCTGGCCTTCCCGGCGCAGCTCCACCCAACGGTGGAAATCGGGGTCCTGGAGGGCGTTTTCCAGGATATAGTGGATCAGCGCGCCTCCCAGCCGCATATCCAGCTTGGCCGGACGCACCGCCCGCAGCCGGGCAATATGTTCCAGAAAATAGGCCAGTCGGCACCGGTAAAAGCGCTCCATCCGGCTGGGAGAGATGGTGAGATCGCTGCCCAGCAGCTGCTCCAGGGCCGCGCTGTCCTGGATGGAATAGACGGCCGGACCGCTCTTTTTCTCCAGCTTGCCCAGCTGGTCGGCCAGATCCGGCAGCCGGTCGGCCCATTCTTCCCCGCCCCGGCCGCAGAGCCAATCCAGAGCGGCTTCGGGGGTGGGGCACATCTGCCACTTTCCAGGAGTAAAGCAGTTCAGCTTTACATTCTCCTGCAGCTGACACAGGGCCGGACTGGGACGGTTCTCCCCGCCGTTTTCCCAATAGAAAAAGAAGGTCTCCCGGCAGGCAGCGGTGGCGGTGCGGTAGAAATACAGTTCCTCCTGGAGCACCCGCTGTTCAAACTCACCGGGCATGGAGGCACCCGCCGCTTTAAGCAGCTCCCGGTCGGCGTGGGTGAGCAGACCACTGGCCCCTACCAGCTGGGGAAACTGGCCTTCGGCAGCCCCCAGCACCACACAGCATTCGATCTGCCCAGCCCGCAGCCGGTCGGCGGTGGTGAAAAGCACCGCTTCCAAAGTCTGGGGAATACGGCCCAGCTCGGTGGAGCGCAGCATGATGCCCAGCAGCTCGTCCAGTTCGGCCAAGGTGATCTGCTCGGCCTGGAGCAGCCGGTAGAGCTCATCCAGCAGCTGCATGGCAGCGTCCCACATCCGGCGCTGTTCTTCGGCGGCGGCAGGGTCGCCGTTATCCTCCAGTTCCCGGGCCATGCGGGCCACACAGCCCGCCGCCCCGATCTCCTCCAGAAGCTGGTAGAGGGCCTCGCAGCAGTCGCCGCCCGGCATACCGGCGGCGGTGCGGCCGGCAGCCGTTTTTTGGTACAGCCTTTCCGCCGGCTGTGCCGCAGCGGCCCGGGCCTTCTCGGCGGCGGCCAGTTCCCGCTGTGCCCGGGGGTCCTCCGGGCGGCCGTCGTAGCCGTCCAGAGTGCGGTCAGCGGGCAGCGGCGCGCGCCAATCGGCGGCGGTCATCCGCCACACCTGGGTATAGTTTTCCAGCATGGCGATCTGGTAGTCGGTGATACCCTCCACCAGACCGGTTTTGAGCAAAGCCAGCAGGTCCTGGGTGTTGAGGCCCCGCCGGGCGATACGCACCGCCGCCCGCAGCGCCGCCGCCGGGGCGGAAAATTGCAAGGTGATGGCCTCGTCCTCAAACAGGGGCAATCCCGCCAGGCGGCATTCCCGGCGCATGGCCGCGGCATAGGGCTGCTTGTCCCGGCAGACCACCGCCATACGGCTGTACGGGATTCCCTCCCGGGCCTTTTGGGCCAGCAAAGCCGCGGCCAGCTTGGCCTCCTGCCAGGGCTGGGAGCAAGGGGTCAGCCAGACATCCTGCGGCATCTGTTCCAGGGGCATTCCCTGGCCCAGAGCAGCGGTGAACAGCGCCATGCCGCTGCCGGGCCGGTGACGACGGTCCTCCTCCAGCTGCCGCACCTTCACCGGCACGCCGTATTCCGAAGCCAGCCGGGTAAGGCGGCGGGCCGTTTCCTGGGCCGGGCGGAACAGCTGTTCCCCACCCGAGAGTCCCGGACAGCACAAACTCACCACCACATCAGCGCCGCTGGCCAGCATGGCCCGCAGGATCTGGTACTGGGGAGCGGTGAAGCCGTCGAAGCCGTCCAGAAAGACGGTGCGGCCCTCAAAAAATTCCCGCTGCAGCCGGCCGGCCGCCACCGAGAGCTGGTCGGAAGGGTCCAGGGCCACCCCGGCCAGCAATGCCTCGTAGCCCCGGTAGATGCTGGCCAGCTGGGCAAGCCGGGGCTGCTGGGCTCCGGCACCGGCCAGAAAATCAGGGGTGACGCCGGCGGTTTTCAGCTCCTGGATGGCCTGGGCACAGGCAGCACAAAAAGCCGCCGACCGGCGCTGGCCTCCAAAGGCGCTGACCTCGGCGGGGTCCAGGGCTTCCAGGGCCCGGCGCACCAATACCGCCCGACCGGCATCGCTCATCAGCGGCAGGTCTCCGCCGCCGTATCTGTCCAGAATCCGTTCCCCCAAAGTGCGGAAGCTGCAGCTGGTGACAAAGGCCGAAAGCCTGTCCCCCAGCTGACGGCAGAGCATCCCCTCCACCGCCGCCGAAAACTGTTCCGGCCCCAAAAGAAAGCTGTATTTTTCCTCCTGGGCACGCCGGCGGATGGACTCCAGCACCGCGGTGGTTTTGCCGGTTCCCGCTTCGCCCAGCAGTAGCTGCAGCATATCTGTTCCCCCTTTTTGTCCCCTTTCGGGAACAAATTCTTTTGTTAGCAGGATACCACAAAAACGCCCCCGGCGCAACCGAGCAAGGGGTGTGCCGAGGGCGTTGTATCGCGCAGAAAAATACAGTTTTTCATCGCTGTGCAGTCAAAAGTTTGGTTTTACGGCATAAGAGTTCCCGCTGAAAAAAGCCTCAGCAGCCGTCGTAGGGGGCCTCGCTGTCCCACAGCCGCTGCCACCATTCCACCGCCGCAAACCGCAGCTCGTAGCCGCTTTGCAGTACTTGCTTTTCTTCGTCGGAATAGACCTCAGTGGTTTCCAAGGTCTCGGCGGCTGGCAGACACAGGGGCGGAAACAGCACGCACCACCAGTTTTTTCCCGTAGCCTGGCCGATGTCGATGCGCAGAGCCTGGTACCGGCCTGCCGGCATGGTGAAATCCTGGTACCAGGTGGTATCAAACAGCATGTCGGTGAGGGTGACGGTGGCGCTGCTGCCGCTGCCCCGGCTTTGCAGGGTATCGTTGGCCACCTGCTGCAGCAGGTCCAGGTTCTGGCTGGCAATGGCCACAGCCTCTTCCCGGCTGGTCTGGCCGTCAAACAGCACCGCGGCCGCCTGCACCACCGCGTCCCGTACCGCCAGTTTGTCCGCCTGGTCGGCGGCGGAGTCGGAGGCCGCACGGATATGCAGCCGCAGAGTGTCCTGCCGCACCTGCCGGCAGACCTGGCTGAAACTGCTCTGGCTGGCCAGCAACACAGCCAGCACCAGGCCCAGACCCAGCGATATTTCCAGGCGGGCCATCCCCCGGATGCCCGCGATTTTTTTGATCCAGCGCATTGTATGTTCATCCTTTCCAATATGTGGCTGCCTACAGCATGGGCAGGTTTTATCGGAATATTCACATCCGTTTCAATCTATGCGCCGGAAAACGGGGGCATACCCCCGGACAGAAAAACAGCCGCATCCCCGCCGGGCAGGGATACGGCTGCTGGATCAGCGATGATGGCGGAACGCCGGCACCACCCGAGCGCCCCCCGGGCAAGGCCGCTGGACATACACCTGGCGGTACTGCCCCCGCAGCGCCTGGGCCGCGGCCTGGGCCTGCTGCTCGGTGCGGAATACGCCGAACACCGCCGCACCGCTGCCGGTCATCAGGCTGGCCAGGGCTCCGTTTTCGTCCAGAATGCGGCGGATGGGCTCGTTATGGCGGGACTCGCTGCTTTCTTCCAGGGCGTTTTTCATCTGGGCGGCCAGAGCGTCCAGATTCCCCGCCCGCACTGCCTGTTCGGCGGCCTCGCCATCGGGATGGACGCTGCTGCCTATCTCATCGTACCGGGCAAAGGCCTTGGGGGTGCTCACCCCCACCGCCGGCATACACACGGTGAACCAGCAGTCGGGACAGGGGGGCAATGCTTTCATCACATCCCCTACCCCTTTCACCCGGGCGGTGCCACCCAACAGAGCAAAGGGCACGTCGGCCCCGATGCCCGCCGCCAGGGACCACAGCTCGCTGAAGGAGAGCCGGGCATCGTAGAGGGCATTGAGGCCCACCAGCACGCCGGCAGCATCGGCGCTGCCGCCGGCCATACCCGCCCGCACCGGCACCGCCTTGCGGATCTCCATATCCACACCCGCCAGCAAGCCGGTATAGTGGAAAAAGGCCAGCGCCGCCTTGATGGCGGTGTTGGAATCGTTGGCGGGCACCCGGCTGCCGGGCAGCCGCAAGCGCAGATCACTGCTTTTGCGCAGAGTGATCCGCTCGTAGAGGTCGATGGTCTGCATGATCATATCCAGACTGTGGTATCCGTTGGGTTCCAGCCCCACCACGTCCAGCGTGAGATTCAGTTTGGCGGGTGCCAATACAGTGACCTGTCTCATACCCTTCCATAGGCTCCTTTCTGCCGGTTACAAATTGAACAACGCTCCCAGCGGCCGGTACACGTCGATGGCCTTTACCGGGCACATCTCGTGGCAGCAAAAACACCGGATACAGTGCGCCGGGTCGATGCGGGCTTTTTTGTCCTGAAGATGAATGGTTTTCTGGGGGCAGATCTCGGCGCATTTGCCGCAGCCGATGCACTTTGCCCGCCGGATGCGGGGCCGGGGTGCGGCCAGTTTTACTACTGTCGGCGCGGCCCAGCGCAGAGGCTTGGGAAAACGGTTGGAGAAATCCATCTGCACATAGCTGGAAGGCAGCTGGTAACCGGCAATGGGCGCCAGGGCATCCGCATCTCCCCGGGCCAGCTGGGGATCGAACACCTCCGGGCACAGCCCGGCCCGGATACCCACCGCCAGATAGGGCACCCGCTGGGGCTTTACCCCCATCAAAGTGCAGACGGCCAGATCCAGGCTCCAGACGTCCTCGCTGGCCAGCAGCAGTCCCACCTGCCGGGGCCGGCCGCCGGCGGGGCCATCCCCTTCCATGGCAGTGACCGCGTCCAGAATGGTCAGATCCGGCTGCAGCAGACAGCACAGGTCGGTGAGCATCCGGCCAAACCGCTTTTTATCGGGAAACCGCATATGCAGCTCGGCCTTCTGCAGGCCGGGAATGGTACCAAACAGATTTTTCACCCCGGCGGTGACCGTGGTCATCACATGGGTTTTCATCTTGGGCAGATCGATGAGAAAATCCGCCTCCAGCACCGGCTGGATCAGATTGAACTGGTGCACCAGTTCTCCCTGGCAGCTGCGGGGGCCAAACTGGCAATCGGTATAAAATACCGCGCCCTCCTCCTGGCACACCTGGGCGATGCCGCTGACCTGGCCGATGGATTTCATAATGGCGGGGGTATAAACGCCCCCGGGGGAATCCGCCACCGTGATGGCCGAAACGCCCCGGCGCTTCACCGCCCGGATCACTGCCCGCACCAGAGCGGGATGGGTGGTCACCCCCTTTTCGGGGGCGTGTTTGGCCAGCAGATTGGGTTTGATGGTCACCCGCATGCCGTCCTTGAGCCGGGCGGCGGCGGGGCTGGCCGCAAAAAAGGCTTCCACCGCCTGGTCCATGGCCTGCTGGTCGTAGTCAGGCTGGCGGCGGAAATACACTGTGTGTTCCATTTACAAAAGGTCCTTCTGTTTCAAAAATTCCCGGATGCGGCGCACCGCTTCCTGAAGATGCTCCACCGAATAGGCGTAGCTCACCCGCACAAAGCCCTCGCCGGAATCGCCGAAGGCCGTGCCCGGCACCACCGCCACCCGCTGGGTATAGAGCAGCTGCTGGCAGAATTCCTCGCTGGAAAGGCCGGTGACCGCGATGCTGGGGAAGACGTAGAAGGCGCCCTCCGGCTCAAAGCAGTGCAGGCCCATCTCGTTGAAGGCCTTCACCAGATACCGCCGGCGCATATCGTACTGGGTGCGCATCTCCTCGATCTGCTCGTCGCAGTCCCGCAGGGCCACCACCGCGGCGTACTGGCTGGTAGTGGGGGCGCACATGATGCAGCTCTGGTGGATCTTCACCATGATGTCGATGAGGGGCTTGGGTCCGCAGGCGAAGCCCAGCCGCCAGCCGGTCATGGCGTAGGCCTTGGAAAAGCCGTTGACCAGCAAAGTGCGCTCGGCCATGTCGGGGATGGAGGCGATGCTCACATGGCGGTCGTAGCCGTAGGTGAGCTCGGCGTAGATCTCGTCGCTGAGCACCGTGATGTCGGTGTCCCGCAGCACCTCGGCCAGCTCCTCCAGATGCTCTTTGCGCAGCACCGCTCCGGTGGGGTTGCAGGGGAAGGGCAGCACCAGCAGCTTGGTGCGGGGGGTGATGGCCGCCCGCAGCTCATCGGCAGTGAGGCGGAAACCGTTTTCCGGCTTCAGGGGAATGGACACCGGCACGCCCCCGGTGAGGGTGGTGATGGGCTGGTAGCTCACATAGCAGGGCTCGGGCAGGATCACCTCGTCACCCGGCTCGATGAGGGCCCGGATGCACAGGTCGATGGCCTCGCTGCCTCCCACGGTGATCAGCACCTGGTCGGGGGTGTAGTGCAGGTCCATCCGCCGCTCCAGATACCGGCAGGCCTCAGCCCGCAGCTCTTTCAGGCCGCTGTTGGAGGTATAGCGGGTACGGCCCCGCTCCAGACTGGTGATGCCGGCTTCCCGGATGGCCCAGGGGGTCTTGAAATCCGGCTCCCCTACTCCCAGACTGATGCAGTCCTCCATCTCGGCGGCGATATCAAAAAATTTGCGGATACCCGAAGGGCGCATTTCCTGGGCTTTTCGGGATAACAACCTCGAATAATCCATCAGTTATACTCCCTCTCATCGGGTTCCTCGATGACATACCGGGCCCCGTCTTTTTTATAGGTGTGCAGCACAAAATGGGTGGCAGTGCTGAGCACATCGTCCAGCGGCGAAAGACGCTTTGCCACAAACAGGGCGATGTCCTGGAAGCTGCGGCCGCTCATCACCAGCTGCAGATCGTAACCGCCGCTGATCAGAGTGAGGCTCTCCACCTCGTCGAAATCGGCGATGCGGTCGGCGATCTCGTCAAAGCCGCGGCTCTTTTTGGGCTTTACCTGCAGCTCGATCACCGCCTGAACCCGATCGGCGCCAAAGGCCTGCCAGTCCACCAGCGTGCGGTAGCCGCGAATATATCCCTTTGCCCGGGCTTCGTCCAGCAGCGCCGCCACCTCCTGGGTGGGCATATCCAGCATCGCCGCCAGATCTTCCACCGAAAGACGGGCGTTTTTTTCCAAAAGCTTCAAAATCTGTTCCATTTTCTGCACCCCTTTTTCAGATAAATCAGTATTATTATAAAAAAAAATGTTCCCAATGTAAACCACAAGAGCAAAAATCTGGTATAATAAAGCCAATGTCCATTACCGGCCGCCGTCTGGCACGGAAAACTCAATGGACGCAACAAAAGAGAGGACGGGAAATGAATATGAAAGCTGTCATCACCGTAGTGGGCACCGATCAGGTTGGGATTCTGGCGCGGGTCAGCGGCATGTGCGCCGAGGCTGGCGTCAATGTGGACGAGGTGACCCAGAGCATCCTGGGCGGCACCTTCGCCATGATCATGCTGGTGGACGTTTCGGGCTGCAACATGGAGTACACCGCGTTTGCCCAGAAGCTGGCCGAGGGCGGCCGGGCCAGCGGAGTGGATATCCATATCACCCGCCAGGAAGTTTTCGACGCCATGCACCGCATTTGAGAAAAGGGGGCGCCTTTTTTGCTGAATACAAGCGATATTCTGGAAACGATCCGCATGATCACCGACGAGAACCTGGACGTGCGCACGGTGACCATGGGCATTTCTCTGCTGGACTGCGTGGACCCCGATCCCCGCAAGGCCTGCGAAAACATCTACCGCAAGATCACCACCCAGGCCAGCCGTCTGGTGGAGGTGGTGGACGGCATCAGCGCCGGCTACGGTATTCCCATCGTCAACAAGCGCATTTCGGTCACCCCCATCGCCATGGTGCTGGCCGGCTGCCATAACCCCGATCCCGTGGAATTTGCCAAGACCCTGGACGCCGCCGCCAAAAAGGTGGGGGTGAACTTCATCGGCGGCTTTTCCGCGCTGGTACAG
>DXDW01000175.1 GCA_019115305.1 Candidatus Anaerofilum excrementigallinarum | reverse complement strand
AGAAAGAGAAAAGGAGAAAAACCAATGCCCAAAACGAAATTTCAGAATGTTGTGTATACCATTATTATGGCTCTGATTATGGTGTACGGTATGATTGTCTATAATGTAGCCCTCAACACCGGCGGCGTCACCAACGCCACCTTCGGCATGGCCCTGCACGAGCTGCCTATTATGATGCCCATTGCCGCCATCCTGGAGTTCTTTATTGTGGAAAAACTGGCTACCAAGCTGGCCTTTACCGTGGTGCGCCCTACCGACCGGCCCCAGCTGATCACCTGCGCCATCTCCACCATGATCGTCTGCATCATGTGCCCCACCATGAGCCTGATCGCCACCCTGCTGTTCAAGGAGCCCAGCTTCGGCACCTGGGTGCAGACCTGGGGCCTGAATATGCCTATGGCACTGATCTGGCAGCTGCTGTTCAGCGGCCCGCTCACCCGGGTGATCTTCCGGGCTCTGTTCCGCAGGCAGCTGGCGGAAGAAGCCGCTGCCTACTGACCGAAAATTCCCCATACCGCAGCAAAGCCGCGAACCTGTACAGCCAGGTCCGCGGCTTTTTGCATCTGACAATTTATTATTGAAGATAATCGGTCTCCCGGTCCAGCATACGGTATTGCAGGGCCTCAAAGAGATGGGCTTCGCCGATCAGTTCGCTGCCGTCCAGATCCGCGATGGTGCGCGCTACCTTCAATATCCGCCCATAGGCCCGGGCGGACAGCCCCATCCGGCGGAAAGCGGCAGCCAGGGTCTGCTGGGCGGAAGGGGTGGTGCGGCAGATGGACCGCAGCAGACGGTCGGGAATCCGGGCGTTGCAGTTGGCGGCGGTCTTTTGCAGCCGCTGCTGTTGGAGCTCCCGGGCGGCGATCACCCGTGCCCGCACAGCGCTGCTGGATTCGCCGCCCTGGCTGGAAGAGAGAGAATCGTAGTCAACGGGCTCCACATTGATATGCAGATCGATGCGGTCCAGCAGCGGGCCGGAAATGCGGCTGCGGTACCGCTGTACCGCCGAAGGCGAGCACCGGCAGGGGTGGGCAGGGTGCCCCAGATACCCGCAGGGGCAGGGGTTCATGGCCGCCACCAGCATGATGTGGCAGGGAAAGCTGGCCTGCCCCGCCGCCCGGCTTACCACGATGCGGCCGTCCTCCAAGGGCTGGCGCAGAATCTCCAGGGCAGACCGCTGGAATTCCGGCAGTTCGTCCAGAAACAGCACCCCGTTGTGGGCAAGACTTACCTCACCGGGCCGCGGCACTGCGCCGCCGCCGGTAAGGGCCACCGAACTCACCGTGTGGTGGGGAGAGCGGAAGGGGCGGGTGGTGAGCAGTCCGCTGCCAGGAGCCAGCAGCCCCGCCGCTGAATAGATCTGGGTGGTTTCCAGGGATTCCTCCCGGGTGAGAGGGGGGAGAATCCCGGGAAGGCGCTTGGCCAGCATGCTTTTGCCGCTGCCCGGTGCACCGACAAACAACAGATTGTGTCCTCCGGCGGCAGCGATCTCCAGCGCTCGCCGGGCCTCGGGCTGCCCGTGTACATCGGCCAGATCGGGACAGGGGGCAGTGTCGGCCTGGTCAAAAGGCGTGTAGGGGAAAGGGGAAATAACAGCCCGGCCGGTGAGATGCTCCACCAGCTGCCGCACATCGTCCAAAGGATATACGGCCAGATGGGGCAGCACCGCGGCTTCGGCGGCGTTGGCGGCGGGCAGATACAGCCGGCGGATACCCTGTTTCTGGGCCGCCAGGGCCATGGAAAGCACCCCCTGCACCGGGCGGATCTGTCCGTCCAGGGACAATTCCCCCACAAAGGCGCTGTCGTCGGGCAGGGCTGCCAGCTGGCCGCTGGCGCACAGAATCCCCAGCAGCACCGGCAGATCGTAAACAGGGCCGGTTTTGCGCACATCCGCCGGGGCCAGATTCAGGGTGATGCGGCTTACCGGAAACTCAAAGCCCAGGTTTTTGATGGCGCTGCGCACCCGATCCCGGCTTTCTTTTACGGCGCTGTCGGGCAGGCCCACCAGTTCAAACTGGGGCAGTCCCCGGGAAAGGTCGGCTTCCACCGTCACGCTAAATCCCCGCAGGGCAAATACACCCAGACTTTGTACCTGTGCAAACATTGGCCTCGCTTCCTTTCGGCGGCATATGGGCAAATTGTGTCAATGGTTGGTCGGCGGATTTTCCTAAAATCGCTGCTTTCATTATACTGTTTTGAGAGAATTTACACAATAGTGAATTGACAATCCCATCTATTCTGTATATTATAATAGGTACTGGAGGTTTGAACAAAGAAACCTTGGAAAGTGGGTGCATTTATGTATAAAAATGAGTATGAGCGCTGGCTGAATTTCGATTTGGATGATAAGGATCTCAAACCGGAACTGCTCAGCGTGCAGGGTGACGACGAAGCAATCAAGGATCGGTTTGCCGTGGCCCTCAAGTTCGGCACTGCCGGTCTGCGCGGCGTCATCGGTGCCGGTACCAACCGCATGAACGTCTATGTGGTGCGTCAGGCCACCCAGGGCCTGGCCAACTGGGTCAAGACCCAGGGCGGCAGCCAGACCGTGGCCATCAGCTACGACAGCCGCATCAAGAGCGATGTGTTCGCCAAGGCGGCCGCCGAGGTGCTGGCTGCCAACGGCGTCAAGGTGCGCATTTACAAGGCTCTGATGCCGGTGCCCGCCCTGAGCTTTGCCACCCGGTACTACCAGTGCAATGCCGGCATCATGGTCACCGCCAGCCATAACCCCGCCAAATACAACGGCTATAAGGCTTACGGTCCCGACGGCTGCCAGATGACCGACGAGGCCGCCGATGTGGTGTATGCCGAGATTCAGAAAACCGACGTGCTCACCGGCGCCAGGACCATGCCCTTTGAGCAGGGTCTGGCCGAGGGCCTGATTGATTATGTGGGCGAGGACTGCTACGAGGCCCTCTACCAGGCCATCGAAAGCCGCAGCGTGCGGCCCGGCCTGTGCAAGACCGCCGGTCTCAAGCTGGTGTACAGCCCCCTGAACGGTTCCGGTTTGGTCCCCGTCACCCGGGTTCTGGCCGACATCGGCATCACCGATATCACCATCGTTCCCGAGCAGAAGGACCCCGACGGCAATTTCCCCACCTGCCCCTATCCCAACCCCGAGATCTACGAGGCTCTGCGTCTGGGTCTGGAGCTGGCCAAGAGCAGCGGCGCCGACCTGATGCTGGCCACCGACCCCGATGCCGACCGTGTGGGCATCGCCGTGCGCTGCAAGGACGGCAGCTATGAACTGCTCACCGGCAACGAGGTAGGTGTGCTGCTGCTGGACTACATCTGCACCGCCCGCATCGAGAAGGGCACCATGCCCCAGAATCCCGTCTGCGTGAAATCCATCGTGTCCACTCCTCTGGCCGACGTGGTGGCCGCTCATTATGGTGTGGAGTGCCGCAATGTGCTCACCGGCTTCAAGTGGATCGGCGATCAGATCGCTCATCTGGAAGCTGCCGGCGAAGTGGAGCGCTTCATCTTTGGCTTTGAGGAGAGCTACGGTTATCTGGCCGGCAGCTATGTCCGGGATAAGGACGCCGTCATCGCCAGCATGCTGATCTGCGAGATGGCCGCCTACTACCGCAGCATCGGTTCCTCCATCAAGGAAGAACTGGAGCGCATCTATAAGGAATACGGCCGCTACCTCAATAAGGTGGACAGCTTCGAGTTCCCGGGCCTGTCCGGCATGGACAAGATGAATTCCATCATGGAGTCCCTGCGCAAGAATCCTCCCACCGAGTTTGCCGGCCACAAGGTGGTCAAGGCTACCGACTACAAAAAGCCCGAGGAGACCGGCCTGCCCGCCGCCAATGTGTTGATCTATGCGCTGGAAGGCGGCGCCACCGTGGTGGTCCGTCCCAGCGGCACCGAGCCCAAGATCAAGACCTATTTCACCACCCTGGGCAAGGATCTGGAAGAAGCCCAGGCCCAGAAAGATGCTCTGGCCGCGGCTTTGAAGCCGCTGCTGGCCTGATTGCCTATGCTTTGTTTTCTCAATCGCCGCCAGCTTCTGGCGGATCTGGATCCCTATCCTGTGGCACAGGCCCGGGAACTGCTCAAGCAGAATAAGATAGAGCAGCTGTACCGCATGAAGCGCGGGGATGACCGGCTGGCCTACCGTACCAGCTATATGGCTCCCTCTACCATACAGCGGGGGCGGGGAGGCAGCCAGCCCCGGAGCTATGTGCATCTGCTGTATGTGCGCCGCGCCGACTACAAAAAGGCCCGAGCCCTTTTGACGCAGGAAGGAATCCTGTAAAGGCAAATAGCATTACAGGCATGACAAAATCGCCCTCCGCTTTCGGATCAAAGAAAGCGGAGGGCGATTTGCTGTATCTGATACTTATAAAACCATCGAAAAAACGCGATAAATCAGGAGCATCGGGCTTGGGGTGGTGCACTGGGAAAATCCTGCCGCAGAAAAGCAGAATTTCCCGAAGAAGCAGTGCTGACAAGCTGACTGCCTTTACAGAGCGAAAAGACAAAGGCTTGGATCAGAGAAGAATCCCGTTTTCTGTCACGACGACTGATGCCCGGCAATCGTGAGCAAGCACAGGAATTTCTGTTTGCAGCTGGAATCGGCAGCAGGCGATGGCCCATTCACCGCCGAGAAAGGGGAGAAATCGGTCGTAGTAGCCGCCGCCATGGCCCAGACGGAGGCCGTCGGGGGAGGCAGCCAGACAGGGGACCAGAGCAAAGTCGATGTCGGATGGCTCAAGGGTTTCGCTGCCCATTGGCTCTGGAATGCCAAAGGGGCCGGGGCGAAGAGAAGCTAGATCCTCTACGATCACCGCTTCCATCCGGCCGGGGCCGGTGATGCGGGGCAGCGCAAGTTTGCGGCCTTCCTGCAGGGCCAGCTGCAGCAGGAGAGAGGTGTCCGGCTCCCAGGGGGTGGAGACAAAGCAGAACACAGAGGCTGCCTTCTGCCAGGCCGGAAGCAGTGCGGCGCCGCGGCAGATGGCCTGACCGGCAGCGAGAAAATATTCCCGCGGCAGCCCGCGGGCAGCTGCGCGCATTCGGCTGCGCAGAAAAGATTTTTGCTGCGAAATGGTGTTGTCCAAGAGCTGCACCCCTATTTTTCTAAAAATAGTATGTTCGGTATTGTACCATACTGTTTTCGGCCAGACAAGCCGGCTCAAACTGTTTATGTTAAAAGTGTAAAAAATTTAGGTTGTAACAGGAAAACAAGTCCAATCAGTTGTGG
>DXDW01000174.1 GCA_019115305.1 Candidatus Anaerofilum excrementigallinarum | reverse complement strand
TATTATGTATCGGTGCGCTATTGCCTGAGAAAATCCGGTCCGCTATTGACATCCCCCGAAAAAACAGGTATTCTTTATAAAAGTATCTGGTTTTTAAAATCATTTAACAGAATTATAAAAATTTAAAAAATTGTATCAGGAGGCCATCATGACCTGGAAAATCGTTGCCGACAGCTCCTGTGACCTGCAGGAAGGGCTTTTGTGTGTACCCGAAGTTTCCTTTTCCATCGTGCCGCTGAAAATCCGCGTGGGAGAGCGGGAATTTGTAGACGACCCCAGCCTGGATGTGGCAGAAATGATGCGCGCTTTGGCGGACTACCAGGGCCCCTCCTCCTCCGCCTGCCCCAGCCCCGAGGAATGGGCGGCGGAATTTGAAACCGCGGACAACACCATTGCCATCGCCATGACCAGCGCTCTCAGCGGCACCTACAACAGCGCCCTGGTGGCCCGGGACATGGTGCTGGAAAAGCACCCTGAAAAGAAAATCCATGTCATCGACACCCGCTCCACCGGCGGCCACATGGTGCTGCTGGCCCGCAAGGTGAATCAACTCATCGCCATGGGGCTCTCCTTTGAGGAGGTCTGTGAGGAAGCCGACGCCTACAACCAGCAGACCCATCTGCTCTTTGCTCTGGCCAGCTTTGACAATCTGGTGAAAAACGGCCGCATGAACAAGGTGGTGGGGCTGCTGGCCTCCAAGCTGAACATGCGGGCGGTGGGCATCGCCAGCGAAAAGGGCGAGCTGTCCCTGCTGCACAAAACCCGGGGCGAGGCCCGGTGCATCACTTTGCTGCTGGAGGAACTGGCATCCCGCAAGGATCTCACCGGCAAGCCGGTGGTCATCACCCACTGTCAGAACCCCGTAGGCGCCAAGCTGCTGCGGCTGCGCATCGAGGAACAGTGGCCCGGCGTGGAAGTGACGGTGCTGGCCACCCATGGTCTCACCAGCTACTATGCCCAGCACCAGGGGCTTCTCATCGGTTTCTGATCGTTTTTCGGCTTTTACAGAAAAACTCCCGTGTTCTCTTTTTGGAGAGCACGGGAGTTTTTTATACTCATTCTTGGAAAAAGATCAGCCTTCCAGCACCTGGCGGGCGATATCGGCGCTCTGTTTGGCGTCCCGGACGTAGAAATCCGCCCCCATATCGGCGGCGTAGTCGGGGGTGAGCACCGCGCCGCCCACCATCACCTTACAGGCAAGCCCCGCCTGGCGCAGCTGGCGGATGGTTTCCCGCATGCTGGGCAAAGTGGTGGTCATCAGGGCGGACAAGCCCACCAGAGGTGCGCCGGTGGCGCGCACCGCCTCCACCACCTTTTCCGGGGGCACATCCCGGCCCAGGTCAGTGACCGAGTAGCCATAGTTTTCCAAAATCACCTTGACGATGTTTTTGCCGATGTCGTGGATGTCCCCTTTGACAGTGGCAATGACAATTTTGCCCCGGCTGACAGTGTCGGCGCCGCTTTGGGCGATGGCGTCCTTGACCAGATCAAAGGCCGCCTGGGCTGCACCCGCCGCCTGGAGCAGCTGGGGCAGGAACAGAGTTCCCTTTTCAAACCGGTCCCCTACCCTGTCCAGAGCGGGAATCAGCACCTGATTCACTAGATCCAGCGGCTGGGTATGGGCCAGCTCAGCCCGGGCAGCGGCGGCCGCCTCGGCCTTGAGCCCCTTTTCAATGGCCTCGGCCAATCCCATGGCCCCGCCCGCAGGCTGGGGAGCAGCGGCCGTCTCCCCGGCGTACCGGGCGATGTAATCGGCGGACTGCTTGTCCCGGCAGGTGAGCACCCGGAAGGAAGCCACTGCCGCCATCATGGCATCCAAGTTGGGGTTGATGATGGCCAGATCCAGGCCCGCATAGAGGGCCATAGTCAGAAACGCAGTGTTGAGGTACTGCCGGCAGGGCAGACCGAAGCTGATGTTGCTCACCCCCAGCACCGTGCGGACTCCCAGCTGCTGCTTGCAGAAGGAAAGGGCCCGGAGGGTCTCCATGGCGCCCTCCTGCTGGGCGCTGGCGGTAAGGGTGAGACAGTCGATGTAGATGTCCCGGGGCGGGATGCCGTATTCCGCCGCCCGCTCCACAATTCGCCGGGCGATGGCCAGCCGGCCCTCGGCGGTGGCGGGGATGCCGTTTTCGTCCAAAGTCAGGCCGATCACCGCCGCGCCGTATTTTTTGCACAGGGGCAGAATGGCGGCCAAAGATTTCTCCTCACCGTTCACCGAGTTGACCAGTGCTTTACCGCAGTAGACCCGCAGGCCACGCTCCAGAGCGGCGGGATTGGTGGAATCCAGCTGCAGGGGCAGCTCCACCACCCCCTGCAGGGCCTTGACGGTGCGCTCCATCATCTCCGGCTCGTCAATATCGGGAAGACCCACGTTCACATCCAGCATATGGGCCCCGGCGTCTGCCTGGGACACCGCCTGGGAGAGGATATAGTCCATATCCCCTTCCCGCAGCGCCTGCTGGAACCGCTTTTTGCCGGTGGGGTTGATCCGCTCTCCCACCACCACGGCATCGGCGGCATCCACCACCGACACGGCACTGGTGAGCAGACTTCTCTCCTCCACTTGCCGGAAAGCCGGGGTCTTGTCCGCCAGCCAGTCGGCCAGCAGCCGGATGTGCTCGGGGGTGGTGCCGCAGCAGCCTCCCGCCGCCCCGATTCCCAGCTCGGCATAGGGTTTCATCTGGTCCAAAAAGCCCTGGGCGTCCAGACCATATTCCCCGGTGGCGGGGTCGGGCAGACCGGCGTTGGGCTTGACAAACACCAGCCGTCCCGCGGGCGCGGCTGCGCAGAGCCGCCGGGCCATGGGCAGGATCTGTTCGGGTCCCAGCGAGCAGTTGATGCCCAGACCGTCGGCCCCCATGCCGCCGATGCAGGCGGCAAAGGCCTCCACACTACATCCGGTAAAGGTGCGGCCCCCTTCTTCAAAGCTCATGGAGACCAGCACCGGCAAATTGCTGTTTTCCTTGGCGGCCAGCAGCGCGGCCCGGGCTTCGGCCAGGTCGGTCATGGTCTCGATGACGATGAGATCGGCCTTGTCAGCCCCCGCCTTGACGATGGCGGCGAACTGCTCCACCGCCTGCTCAAAGGGCAAAGTGCCCGCCGGCTCCAGCAGTTCCCCCAAAGGGCCCACGTCCAGCGCCACCAGCGCCCCGAAGGAGACGGCGGCCTGCCGGGCGATATCCAGGGCCGCCGGCACCAGCTGGGCCGGGGTATAGCCGGTGCCCTCCAGTTTGTGGGGGCTGGCGCCGAAGGTGTTGGCGTAGATCACCCGGGCTCCGGCTTCCAGATAGGCGGTGTGGACCCGGCTCAGCAGCTCCGGCTGGGTGACAGCCAGCAGCTCGGGGCGTTCCCCCGGCTGAAGGCCCATGGATTGCAGCATGGTGCCCATGCCGCCGTCCAGCAGGATGTAGCGGTCCCCTTGAAACAGTTCACTGATCTGCACAGCGTTTTCCCTCCTTGCGATAGCGGCAGGTGTCCCGCAGCGCACAGTGGGCGCAGCCTGCCAGACGGCCCTTGACCGGATGATCGGCCAGGCCCAGTATTGCGGTGATGCTCTTGCGGGGGGTGAGGATACCGGCGGGAGATACCGCCAGCCCGATGGTCCGCCGGGCGTTTACCGTTTCCAGCAGCCCGGGCTGGGCTGTGAGCGGCAAATCGCCATAGCCGGGAGAAAACCGGCCGGTCATCCAGACCCCTTCCTCCAGCCCCTGGCGCAACTGTGCCTCGGCGGCGTCGGCCATCTCCTCGGCCAGCAGGCTGGCGGCCGCGTCGGCGGCACAGGCCAGTTCTACCTGGCTGCCCAGCCGGCGCAGCAGCTGATCAATGCCGGGCCCCAAGGTGACCGCCAGCAGCACGCACCCGGTACAGCCGGCCAGATGGGCGGCGATGTCCTCCCCCGGCAGCTCCAGGGCCCCCTTGGGCCGGGGGCGGCCGTCATTCCAGTCCAGTTCCAGCCGGCAGGACACCGCACGAGGCCGGGCGGCGGCCAGCACCAGCCCGGCGGCCTTTTGGGCCAATGCCAAAGTCTGGGCCGTGGGCGGTACATGGGCAGGCTGGCCCATCCAGCGGCAGATTTTTTCTTCCGAAAGACCCGCAGGCAGCGCAAGCTGCATGGTCATCCCCTCTTTTCCCTCTAAAATCCCTTACAGCAGATCCCGGATGCCCTCATGGACCCGGGCGGCCACTACGGGGTTGTTCATGGCATAGAGATGGATGCCGTCGGCGCCGCTCTCGATGAGATCCCGCAGCTGCTCCACGGCGTACTCGATGCCCGCCTCGAACAGGCCCTGCTCGTCGTCCTGCCAGCGGGAGATCATCTTGGTGAACTTGGGGGGCAGGCTGGCCGAGGACAGCTTGACGGTGCGCTCGATCTGGCGGCTGTTGACAATGGGCATCACACCGGCGGAAACCGGTGCTGTAATGCCCTTTTTGCGGGCAAGGTTCAGGAAACGGTAGTAGTGGATATTGTCAAAGAACAGCTGGGTCAGCAGCGGGCTCACCCCTGCGGCCACCTTGTGGCGCAGGTTTTCCACATCCTGGGCAAGGCTGGCCGCCTCCACATGGCCTTCGGGGTAGCAGGCCCCCGCCACGCAGAAACCGCCCCGCTGCTGGATGAACTCAGCCAGGTCGCTGGCATGAGGGAATTCCTTGCTGAAGGGCCGGTCGGGGTTGGCGTCTCCCCGCAGAGCCAGCACATTATGTACTCCCGCTTCCTGCAGCTCGTCCAGGGCCGCGGCGATGCTGGCCGGGGTGGCGGCCACACAGGTAAGGTGGGCCAGCGCCGGGACCTGCAGCTGCTTCTGGATAAAACCGGCGATCTGGCAGGTGGACAGACCGCCATTGCTGCCGCCGGCTCCGTAGGTGACGCTGATGAAATCGGGGTGGAGTTCGGCCATGCTGCGCAAAGTCTGGTGCAGCTTTTCCTCACTGGCCACCTTTTTGGGCGGGAACACCTCGATGGAGAAAACACAATTCTTTTGCTGGTACAGGCGGGAAATAAACATAGGGGCTCCTCTCTGCCCTTAAAAAGGGCGGCGACGCGGACACATGCCCTGCGCCGGGGGTGGGTTACGGGAATAAAAGGGCGGCGGACGGCGGCCCACTTTCCTTTTCAACAAAAATTATCGCTGCAAGGGTCTATTTGCGGCCCAAAATTTTTTGCAGCAGGGCCTGGTTTTTCTGCCGGAGGGTCGCGGTGGCCTCGGCGTCCACCTGCCACAGTCCGTCCGGACCGGGCAGAATCACGTCGCCTTCCGCCGCCGGGCCTGCCAGCTGGTGGGGATGCAGCAAAAGGCTGCGGCCTTCTTCGTCCAACACCACAAGCCGGCCTTCCTCCATACGGTCGATCTGATACACGCGGCACTCCTCCTTATGTAGGATAAACTATCAGGCTGCCTTTTCGGTCCATACCTGCAGCTGGCCTTCCCCGTCCCGGTAGACGGCAATGCTGCCCTGCTGGTCGGTACGGAACACCTGAGCTCCCACCGCCGCCGCGTTTTCCAGGGTCTCGGCATGGGGATGACCGTAGGAGTTGTCCAGCCCGCAGGAAATCACCATCACCGAGGGGTGGATGGCCTGGAGAAAAGCCAGACTGTTGGAGGTGGAGGAGCCGTGGTGGCCCGCCTGGAAGAGATCGGCCGAGAGATCCCCGCCGCTGGCCAGGGCTGCCTGCTCCACCTCCGTTTCCCCGTCTCCGCTGAGCACCAGACTCAGGCTGGGGCTGGTGAATTTCAGCACCGGGGAGAGGTTGTTGTAGTTGTCGGTCTCGACGCCGCCGCTCACCACCTGCAAGGCGCCCTGGCCCACGGTCCAGCTGGCTCCCTGGGTCATGGTCTGGGTGGGGATCTGCTTTTCGTCGATGAGGGTAAGGACTTTGTTGAAGATGTTGCTGGTGGGGGTGGGGCCCAGCTCAAAATCGGGCAGCAGCACCTGTCCCACCGGGTAATCTTCCAGGATATCGTCCATGCTGCCGATGTGGTCAGCGTGGGGATGGGTCATCACCAGATAGTCGATGGACTGGATGTCCAGCATATCCAGATAGGCGGTGAGATCGGCGGCGCTGTCCAGGTCGCCGGCATCCACCAGGCAGCTGACACCGCCGCTGAGGATCAAGGTGGAATCCGCCTGGCCCACGTCGATGAAATGCACCGAGGTGCCGTTTTTCAGCACATCCCCAGGCACTTCGGCTACGCCGGTGCGGGCGATATCCAGCCCCTCCATCAGGTGGCCCCAGTCGGGCGGGCCGCCGTACTGGTTATACCAGGAGATCAGGAAACTGCCCAGACACAGCAGGCCCACAAAGCCGGCCAGAATCTTGCTCAGCGTTTCCTGCGGGGTCTTTTTGCGGCGGGTGCGCCGTTTTCGTTTTGCCATGTATCTGCTCCTTGTTTTTTCTGTTTGGCATAGGGCACCGCCACCGGGTTCTGGTAGGCCTGTCCGGGTCTGCCGCCGTGACGGGCCGGGCGCGCCTGCGCTTTAGCCTGTCGGGCGGGCCGCACCGGCTGGACCGGACGGCGCTCCCGGGGGGCGGTGGGGGCCAGCAGAGGAATGAGATCCTCCCGGTGGACCTTGCGCAGGGCTTCGGCCACCTTGCGGGCGTTGCGGGGCTCGTAATACTGCAGCAGAGCCCGCTGCAGCGCCTTGCCCTCGGGGGTCTTTTCCACAAACACCGGCTTGAGGGTGTAGGGGTCCAGGCCGGTATAGTACATACAGGTGGAGACGGTGCCGGGGGTGGGGTAGAAATCCTGCACCTGCTCGGGCCGGATGTGGTTTTTATAGAGATATTCCGCCAGAATCACCGCGTCTTTCAAAGTGCTGCCAGGATGGCTGCTCATGAGGTAGGGCACCAGGTACTGCTCCTTGCCCGCCTGCTTGGTGAGCTGGTAGAACTTTTTGCTGAACTTGTTGTACACCTCCACCGGGGGCTTGCCCATGGCGGCCAGCGTGGCGGGGGCGCAGTGTTCGGGAGCCACCTTGAGCTGGCCCGAAACGTGATATTTCACCAGTTCCTTGAAGAAGGTATCGTCGGGGTCCCGCACCAGATAGTCGTAGCGAATGCCGCTGCGGATGAACACCTTTTTCACCCCGGGGATGGCCCGAAGCCGCCGCAGGATGGAAAGATACTCGCTGTGGTCCACCAGCAGCTTGGAGCAAGGGGTGGGGGCCAGGCACTTTTTGCCGCCCTGGCACATGCCCTTGGTCATCTGCTCCTTACAGCTGGGCAGACGGAAGTTGGCGGTGGGGCCGCCCACATCGTGGATATAGCCCTTGAAGTCGGGATCGGTGGCGATGCGCTCCCCTTCCTGGACGATGCTGTCGGCGCTGCGGCTGGTGACCCGCCGGCCCTGGTGCATGGTGATGGCGCAGAAGTTGCAGCCGCCGAAGCAGCCCCGATTCTGGATGATGGAAAACTCCACCTCTTTGATGGCCGGCACCCCGCCCAGGGCCTCGTAGCTGGGATGGTAGCGGCGGGTATAGGGCAAGGCATAGACAGCGTCCAGCTCCAGCCGGTTGAGGGGCTTGGCCGGAGGATTCTGCACCAGATAGCCGCTGCGCTGCTTCTGCACCACGATCTGGCCGGTGACCGGGTCCTGGTTGTCCATCTGGATGCGGGTGGCCTTGGCATAGGCCAGCTTGTCGCTGCTCACCTTGGCAAAACCGGCGCACTCCACATATTTGGCGGGCAGATGCTCGAAATCGGTCATAAAGCAGGTGCCGGGCACATCGGTGATGGCCGACGCCGGCTCCCCTGCTGCCAGCCGCCGGGCGATGATGCGGGTCTGGCGCTCGGCCATGCCGAAGCTGACGATGTCGGCTCCGGCGTCTTCACAGATGCTGGGCAGCACCGTGTCCATCCAGTAGTCGTAGTGGGCAAACCGGCGCAGGCTGGCCTCCAGGCCGCCCAGAATCACCGGAATATCGGGGTAGGCCTGTTTGGCCAGACGGGTATAGACGGTGGCACTGCGGTCGGGCCGCTTGCCCATAACGCCGCCGGGGGTATATTCATCCTCGGTGCGGCGCACCTTGGCCACCGAATAGTGGGCCACCATGCTGTCCACGTTGCCGCCGCCGATGAAAAAGCCGTAGCGGGGCGGGCCGAACACCTTCATACTTTCGGGGGTGGAGAAATCCGGCTGGCTGATGACGCACACCTTCCAGCCCTCGGCTTCCAGAACCCGGCCGATGATGGCGGGGCCGAAGCTGGGGTGGTCCACATAGGCGTCGCCGGTGACCAGCACAAAGTCCGGCTGCTCCCAGCCCCGGGCCAGCATATCGCTGCGGTTGATGGGCAGAAAACCGGAGTTTTCGTAGGTCTGCTGCTGCATAATAACGCGCTCCTTTCCTGGGGGCAATGGTCAGATCTCGTCGGGGACGGGGTCGTTGTGCATGGTCATTTCGATCCACTGCTGCCGGGTGATAAGAACCTGCCGGGGCTTGGCGCCCTGGTAGGGGCCGATGATCTTGAGCTGCTCCATCTCGTCCATGATCCGGGCGGCACGGGCATAGCCCAGCTTGCAGCGGCGCTGCAGCAGGCTGGTGGAGGCCTGGCCCGCGTCGATCACCGCCTCTACGGCGGCCTTGAGCATGGGGTCGGTCTCGGTGCCGGCGCTCTCGCCGGAGCCTTCGCCGCTCTTTTCGGCGGTAGCCCGCTTTTCCATCTCGGCGATCATTTCCTCGTCGTAGTTGCTGTCGCTGTTGCGGCGGAGGAATTCAATTACCGCCTTGATCTCGCCCGAGCTCACAAAGGTGCCCTGGACGCGGACCGGCTTGTTGACCCCCACCGGCATATACAGCATATCGCCGTAGCCCAGCAGCTTTTCGGCGCCGGCCGAGTCGATGATGGTGCGGCTGTCCACCTGGCTCATCACCGACAGGGCAATACGGCTGGGGATGTTGGCCTTGATCAGGCCGGTGATAACATCCACGCTGGGACGCTGGGTGGCGATGATCAGATGCATACCGGCGGCACGGGCCTTCTGGGCCAGGCGGCAGATATAGTCCTCCACCTCTTTGCCGGCCACCATCATCAGGTCGGCCAGCTCGTCGATGACAATGACAATATAGGGCAGTTTTTCCAAAGTAGCGTCGGTTTCGGCCAGGGCGTTGTACTCCTCGATGTTGGGCACGCCGCAGTCAGCCAGCAGCCGATAGCGCTTTTCCATCTCGGCCACGGCGGTGCCCAGGGCGCCCGCGGCCTTGCGGGGCTCGGTGACCACCGGCATCAGCAGATGGGGAATGCCGTTGTAGTGGGCAAATTCCACCATCTTGGGGTCGATGAGGATCATCCGCAGCACCTGGGGGGAGCAGCGGTACAAAAAGCTGAGGATCATGGAGTTGGTGCAGACCGATTTACCCGAACCGGTGGTACCGGCAATGAGCAGATGGGGCATCTTGGCCAGATTGCCCACCTGGCAGTTGCCGGTGATGTCTTTGCCCAAAGCAAAGGTCAAGGGGGCCTTGCTCTGGCTGAAAGCCGGGGATTCCAGCACACTGCGCAGGCTGACGGTAGCCCGGTGGCTGTTGGGGATCTCCACGCCCACCGCAGGCTTGCCGGGAATGGGCGCCTCGATGCGCACCCCGGCGGTGGCCAGGTTCAAGGCGATGTCGTCGGACAGGCCGGTGATCTTGCTGATCTTGACGCCGGCCTGGGGCTGCAGCTCGTACCGGGTGACGGCGGGACCCCGGCTGATATCCAGAATCCGGGTCTTTACGCCGAAGCTGTCCAGAGTCTTGACCAAGGTGTCGGCGTTTTTGCGCATTTCCTCCTGTACCCCCTGCTCGTCCGGTTCCTCGGTCTGGCGGAACAGATCGATGGGGGGATACTGGTATTCCCGGCCCTGGGGCATGCTCTCCAGCAGCTGTTTTTCCTCTTCGGTTTCTTCCAGAGGCAGCACCGCCTGTTTTTCTCCGGCGGTGACGGCCTTATAAATCAGGTCGGTAAGCTCGGCGCCCTCGGGGTTTTCCTGGGCGGGGTCGGCGGCGGGGATGACCTCCTCCGCCTGGGGCTCAGCCGGCTGGACCGGCGGCACAGGCTGGGGCTGGGCAGTATCGGCGGGCACGGCAGGCTCCAGGTCAAAGGGAGGCTGCTCCACCGCCGGTTTCTGCTGCTCTCCGCCTCCCGCGGCGTACATGCCAAAGGTTCCGCCGGGGCCGATGACGATATCTTTTGGCTCGTCGGCCAGCTTGCGCTGCTGGACGGCATCGGGGCCCAGGTCCACATCATACTTCCGGGCCTGTTCCAGCTGGCGGCGGCGGTTCTCCTCCAGTTCCAGCCGCTGCTGCTCCGCCTCCTGGCGGCGCTGCTCCCATTCCACCTCTTTTTCGGCCCGGCGCACGGCGCGGTGCTCGGCCATGGCGGTGGCGGTGCGCTCGGCGTGGCGCTGGACCGTGCCGAACCGGGCGGCGAAGAAGCTCCACACCTCCAAGGGGGTGGCGCCGGTGAACAGCATAATGCCCATCACCAGCAAAATTACCAGAATGATATTGGCCGCCGGCCGGCCGCAGAGGGCCAGCAGGCTGTAACCGAACACCAGAGACAGCAGTCCCCCGCCGATGGGCTGGGAGCCGTTTTTATACAGTGCCTGCACGGCGCTGAAAAAATCGGGCTGCAGCTGGGTTTTGGAAAACACCAAAGCCGTGCCGCTGACGAACATCATCAGCAGCAGCGCCTTTGCCAGCTGCACCCAGAAGGGCTGCCGCCGGGCAATGAGCACCGCCAGATACACCAGCAGCGGTCCCACGGCATAGCTGCACACGCCAAACACCCCAAACAGCCCGGCGCGCAGCAGGCTCCAGGCAGACTGGCCCGGGATAAAGGCCATGCAGAGCAGCAGCAGACCCAGTCCAAACAGCAGCACGCTGTACAGCGGGTCGGTCTGGGCGGCTTTTTTTCCGCTCCGGGAGCTGCTGCTCCGGGTACTGGTTTTGCGGCTGGAGGTCCGCTTTGCCGTCGATCTCTTTTTCTGTTCCATCTCTCCACTCCCCTTTTCCGCTGCCTTCCGGCAGCTGCCGCGGCCTGTATTTTCCGCGCCGCGCTCTATCCTTCGCCCCTGCAAAAAGCAAAAGGGGCACACCTCGCCATTTTAGGATATCATATAGTTTACCACGAAACACCGCGGATGTAAAACCATTCTTTGCCCAAAAATAGCCATGCCTTTCCCGGCCAAAGAATGCAGATTGCAAAAAACGCCCTCCACCGCCGCAAAAGGCAGTGAAGGACGCTGTTTGGATGATTTGATTTTAGGGCTGGGCCGCGGAGAATTCCCCGCCCGCCTCCGGCTGAGAGCTGGATTCCGGCTGAGAGGACTCCGGCACGGGGGTGGCGGTGGGACTGGGGCTGGGAGTGGGGGTTGCCACCGGCAGATCCTTGGCCACCTCGATGGTGATGGTGGTGGTGGGCGCCACGCTGCTGCCCTCGCCGGGCATCACGCTGACCACACAGCCCACGGCATATTCGCCGTTGTTGTCCACCTCGATGACCTGGATGCTGGAAAAGCCCGCCGACTGCAGCTCCATCTCGGCGTCGGTGCGCTGTTTGCCGATCACAGAGGGAACCTTGATGTTTTCCGGCCCCTTGCTGACAATCAAAGTCACCAGCTCACTG
>DXDW01000173.1 GCA_019115305.1 Candidatus Anaerofilum excrementigallinarum | reverse complement strand
TACCATATTTTTGCCCCGGGGCAAAGCCCCCTTGCCCCCTGCCGGCGGCTGTGGTAGAGTAAAAAGAAAGAGAGGGAGCCAAAGGAGGAGAAGAAAATGGAAATCGAACGCAAATGGCTCACCCAGGGCTGGCCCCAGGGACAGCCGGACCGGGTGATCGAAATGGAGCAGGGGTATATCTCGGTATCCCCCACGGTGCGCATCCGCAGCCACCGGGAAACCGGAAAGGCCGACCGGTATGTGCTCTGCTTCAAAAGTAAAGGGGGCCTGGTGCGCCAGGAGATCGAGACCGATATCGACAAGGCCCTCTTTGACCAGCTGCGGGATTTCATCGGCAAGCCTCTGGTAAAAAAGGTGCAGCGCCGCTATAACCTGCCCGGGGGACTGGTGCTGGAGGCCAACCAGGTGGACCCGGGCCAGCCCACCGGCTTTTTCTATGCCGAGGTGGAATTTGCATCCGAAGCCGACGCCCTGGCCTGGCAGCCCGTACAAGGGCTGGCGGGCTATCTGCAAAACGAGGTCACCGACCAGCCCGGTGAGAGCATGGGGGCCTATTGGCTGCGCACCCGAGGAGAGTAAAAACAGCGATACATCGACTTTGCAACCGCTGGTTGCAGGGATGGAAGTTCCGGTTGGTGGTGTTTTGAAGGGCAGCATGGTATGCTGAAGCCGGAAAAAATACCGAAAGGAGAGCCGGCATACCCGGCGCAAGGACACATATGAAAGAACACAGCACCGAGACCATCGGCCGGCGCATCCAGGCGCTGCGGCGGCAGGCGAATCTGAGCCAGGAGGCCCTGGCCGGCCGGCTGGGGGTCAGCCGCCAGGCTCTGGGAAAATGGGAGGCGGACCAGTCGCTGCCCGGCATCGACAATCTCCAGGCTCTGGCCGCCGAACTGGGGGTGACGGTGGACCGGCTGCTCACCGGCGGCCCCGAAGCCGGGGAGGACCCGGCCCTCGATCAGCCCGGCACCCGGCCCGAAAACGCCCCGCCCGCCGACCCGGCCCTTTCTCTGGCGGGGGTAAAGGCGCTGCTGGACGCTGCCGAGCAGGCGGCCGCCCGGCGCCGCCGGCGCACGCTGCTGGCAGTGGTGGCGGGGATATTGGCGGCGGCTCTGGCTTTGGGCTGGGGGATGGAGGTCTACGCCCGGCGGCTGGAGGAGCTGCAAAGCCGGATCAGCGGGCTGGATACCCAGGTGTCCGGCATCCAGGACGGCATCCAGCACCAGATCTCTTCCATCCGGGCGGGCATCGAGGAGAGCCTGCGCCAGCAGGACCGGCTGGTGGAGAGGGTGGACTACCAATACGGCGATTATAACCCTGCCGACAGCAGCCTGGGTCTCACGGTGCGGCTGCTCATGCGCCAGTACCAGCCCGGCACCACAGGGATGCTGGTGCTCAGCTGCCCGGGCGAGCAGACGGTGAGTCTGCCCATGGAAGGGGACGAAAGCGGCAGCTTTTCCTTTTCCGGCCCGGTGACCCTCTGGGACAGCCTTTCCGCCGCTGTGGCCTTCACTTTGCCCGACGGTACCGTGCACAACGAGACCCTTTGGGAGGAATCCAGCTGGGCGGGTATGTACCGGCTGACGGTGCAGCTGGAGACAGAAGAGTTCACCTTTACACTCTCAGGCGGCAAGGTGAAGATGGACAGCTGTGTGGGGCTGTATATCGAGGCCAGCAGCTGGGATACCAATCTCTATCCGGTGCAGGCGTCGGTGGAACTGTACATCGGCGGCAAGAAGCAGCGGGTCTGGCCTGTGGACCTGGATCTGTTCACGGAGAAGGATTCCACCGCCCCGGCGGTGCCCGAAAGCGCTGCAGACCAGCGGGCGGGCCTCTACGGCGGGGTCACCTATTATATCTACCCCGAAGGCCAGTGGGATTGCCCCGACGGCAGCCAGCTGGAACTGCGGGCGGTGGTCACCGACAATCTGGGCCAGGAATATCTGGTGAAAGAGAACTGGCAGTTGTGAACATCTGTATACCGACAAAAAATCCGCCCTCCGGCAGCCGGAGGACGGATTTTTTTCGGTTCTGGATCAGAGAAAGGTTTTCAGTTCCTCCACGTTGCGCTCCTCGAATTCCTGCAGCCGATGGGCCAGCTGCTGCACCTCGCTGCTGGCGCCGGGATTGTCCCGCAAGGCCTTGACGCAGTCGATGGTGCCCATGCCGCTGCCCTGGATCAGCATGTCGGCCAGGTGGCGGGTGGAGCGGTCGGCCATGGTCTTGCCGGCAATGGAAACCGCCGCCCCGATCTTGGCCACCGGGCTCTGGCCCTGGGCCTTGGCTCCCCGCATGGCCAGGGCCTGCCGGGCCTGCTGGTCCAGCTGTTCAAAGCCCTTTTTCTGGATCTCCAGAGAAGCCCGGAAAGCCGCATTGTCGGTGGCGTCGATGATCTGCTCCAAAGAGGAGGTGCCCATCTCGGTGTTTTTCACAATGGCGTTGAGCAAGGAAATGTCGTCGTTCATGGCAAAAGCCCCCTTTCGCCGGTAGTATCGGCAGAAGGGGGCTTCTTTATGCGCAGAAAAGCGTCACACCCGGCCGTAGAGGGCGCATTTGGCCCGGATGGATTTGGCCAGAGCCGCGGTGAACACCCCGGGCTGGGCCCGCCAGGTCCAGTTGTCTCCCAAGGTGGAGGGGGTGTTGATCCGCCCTTCCTTGTCCAGGCCCAGCCAGTCGGCCATGGAGATGATGGCCAGCTTGGAGGGACAGCTCAGCACACCCCGGAGCATACCCTCGGCGTAGCCCTCCTCCTGATTCAGGCCCAGGTAGGTTTTGGCCCGTTTCAGGCTTGCTTTGGGGGCGGTGCGCAGCCAGCTGCGCAGGGTGTCGTTGTCGTGGGTGCCGGGGTAGACCACGCTGTTTTCGGGGCAGTTGTGGGGCAGGTACTCGCTGTTTTCGGCGTCAAAAGCAAATTCCAGCACCTTCATGCCGGGCAGGCCGGTGTCCTTGAGCAGCTGGCGCACGCTGTCGAACAGCTCCCCCAGGTCCTCGGCCACAATGGGGCAATCTTCTCCCAGCTCTTTCCAAACGGCTTTGAACAGCTCCAGCCCCGGGCCCTGCTGCCAGCTGCCGGTGCGGGCGCTGTCGGCGTCGGCGGGGATGGCGTAGTAGGTGTCGAAGGCCCGGAAATGGTCGATGCGCAGAATGTCGTAGAGGGACAGCGCGTACCGGATGCGCTTCACCCACCAGGCATAGCCGGTGGAGCGGTGGTAGGCCCAGTCATAGAGGGGATTGCCCCACAGCTGGCCGTCGGCCGAGAAATAGTCGGGGGGACAGCCCGCCACCCGGGCGGGGCGGCCCTCCTTGTCCAGCTCAAACAGCTTGCCCCCGGCCCAGACGTCGGCGGAATCCGCCGCCATGTAGATGGGGATATCTCCCAGGATCTTCACCCCGGCGGCGTTGGCGTAGGCCTTCAGTTCCTTCCACTGGCGGAAAAATTCAAACTGCAAAAATTTCCAGAAATGCACTTCCTTTTCCTGGGTGGCGTAGATCTGGTCCAAAGCGGCCTTTTCGTGGTCCCGCAAAGGCTGGGGCCACTCCAGGTAATGCTTCATGTCCTGGTTCTGCTTGATGGTCATGTAGAGGGCGTAGTCCTCGATCCAGTCCCGGTTTTCGTAGCAGAACTGGTAGTATTCGTCGGGGTACCAGACGCTGAACCGCTCAAAGGCCAGCCGCAGCACCGCATACCGCTGCCGGTAGAGCAGGGCATAGTCCACCTTGCCCTCGCTTTTGCCCCAGTCCAGCTTGGCGTACTCGCTGCGTTTGAGCAGCCCCTTCTGGCAGAGCAGGTCCAGGTCGATGAAATAGGGGTTGCCCGCAAAGGCGGAACAGCTCTGGTAGGGGCTGTCCCCGAAGCCGGTGGGGCTCACCGGCAGGATCTGCCATACCGACTGGCCGGCCTTTTTGAGAAAATCCACAAATTTGTAGGCGCTTTTGCCCACAGTGCCGATGCCGAAAGGCCCCGGCAGGCTGGAAATGGGCATGAGAATGCCGCTGCTGCGCATGAAAAAACCTCCGTATCCTGGCGCCGCCGACGGGCCCAAAGCTGCCCCGGCGGCAAAATCACTGTTTTTCATTATACTGTGTTTTTTCGTGGTTTGCCACCGCCGCCGAAGGATTTCGACAGTTTGCTGGGAAACCACCGAAAAAAATCGGCAGAATAGATAAAGAAAAGCCCGCTTTGCCCCTTTGCCCGGATGCAGAAACCGAAAAAATATGCTATAATGGCCCCAAGCGGCTGCGGCCTTCGGGGCCGGGCCGAGAGAAAAAAGGGGACAAGTTGCCATGGAGACCACAAAGCTATACTACGAGGACAGCCTGCGCACCGATTTTGCCGCCGCGGTGCTGGAATGCCGCCCCCAGGGCGAAAGATGGCTGGCGGCCCTGGATGCCACCTGCTTTTATCCCGAGGGGGGCGGCCAGCCCGCCGACCAGGGCATTCTGGGCGGCGCCCGGGTGCTGGATGTCCACGAAAAGGACGGGGTGATCTGGCACACCGTCGATCAGCCCCTGGAACCCGGCAGCCGGGTGGAGGGCAAGGTGGACTGGGCCCGGCGGCTGGATCTGATGCAGCAGCACACCGGAGAACACATCCTCTCGGGGCTGCTCCACCGGATGTACGGCGCCGACAACGTGGGCTTTCACATCGGGGACGAGTATGTGACCATGGACACCAGCATCGAGATCACCCCCGATCAGCTGGCCGCCGCCGAGCAGGCCGCCAATGAGATCGTCTGGCGGGACGAAGGAGTGGAATGTGCCTGGCCCAGCCCCCAGGAGCTGGCCGCCGCCGAATACCGCAGCAAAAAGGCCCTGGAGGGCCCGGTGCGGCTGGTGACCATCCCCGACGCCGACTGCTGCGCCTGCTGCGGCACCCATCTGCCCCGCACCGGCATGGTGGGGCAGATCAAGCTGCTGGACTGGCAGCGGTACAAGGGGGGCATGCGGCTGACGGCGGTATGCGGCGGCCGGGCCCTGGCCGATTACCGCATCAAGCGGGCTCAGCTGGCCGACGCGGGGGCGCTGCTCAGCGTTCCCATGAACAGCGTGGCCCCTGCCGCCCACCGGCTGGCCGAGGAAAACGCCGCCCTCAAGCAGGCTCTGGCTGCCGCCGAAAACCAGTGGTTCGAGGCCCTGGCCGCCCAGGTCACCCCCGATCAGGCGCCTTTGGTGCTGGCCCCGGGGCTTTCGGGCGAGAGCCTGCGGCGGCTCTGCCTGACCCTCTGCCAGCGCACCGCCCGGCCCTGCGCCGCCCTTTCCGCCGGGGGCATGGGCCTTGCCTACGCCGTGGGCCAGGCCGATGGGGATGTGCGGGGCTGGTCAAGGTCCTCAACGCCGCCCTGGACGGCCGGGGCGGTGGCAAGCCCGCCATTGCCATGGGCAGCCTGCGGGCGGATTTTGAGGCGGTGGGCCCGGTTTGGGCCGAACTCACCCATACCCAATAACACAACAAGGATGGATACTGTCAAATGAGAATGCGATTCAAACCCTACGCCCGGCCGGAGCTCAACGCCTGTCCCTTTTCGGCCAGCGATCCCATCGCCCACAAGGGCAGCTGGCACCACAGCTTTGCCCGGCCGGCCCAGCCCATGTATATGGAACTGGGCTGCGGCAAGGGGGGATTTTTGTCCCGCCTGGCGGTGGCCCACCCCGATATCAACTATGTGGGCATCGACATCACCGACAAGGTGCTGATCCTGGCCAAACGCAACATTGACCGCCAGTACGAAGCCGCCGGCCGCACCCCCGACAACGTGAAGATCATGAGCCTGGACATCGAGCGCATCTACAACGCCTTCGACCGCCGGGACACGGTGCAGCGCATCTACATCAACTTCTGCAACCCCTGGAACAAAAAGGCCGGCCACAAAAAGCACCGGCTCACCCATCCCAAGCAGCTTTTGCTCTACCGGGATTTTCTGGCCGACGGGGGCGAGGTATATTTCAAGACCGACGACGACGACCTCTTTGCCGACAGCCTGCGGTATTTCCCCATGGCCGGGTTTGAGATCGTCTGGAAAACCTTCGACCTGCACCAAGACGAGCCCGACTGGAACATCCGCACCGAGCACGAGCAGATGTTCACCGAGATGGGCATTCCCACCAAAGCCCTCATCGCCGTCAAGCGGGAACTGCCCGCCGCGCCGGCCGAGATCATAGCCAACTGCAAAAAGGAGGAAACCCGTATGAACAAGCAAGCCATCCACACCCCCAACGCCCCCGCCGCCATCGGCCCCTATTCCCAGGCCGTGAAAGCCGGCGACACCATCTATGTGTCGGGCCAGATCCCCATCGACCCCGCCACCGGCGAATTTGCCGGCAGCGATATCGTCACCCAGACCCGCCAGAGCCTGACCAACATCTCCAACATCCTCAAGGCCGCCGGCGCCGGTATGGAAAATGTGGTGAAGGTGACGGTGCTGCTCAACGACATCGCCGATTTTGGCGCTATGAACGAGGTGTACGGCCAGTTCTTCGCCGAGCCTTACCCCGCCCGGGCTGCCTTCCAGGCCGCTGCCCTGCCCAAGGGCGCTCTGGTGGAGATCGAGTGCGTGGCGGTAGTCTGATCGCCGGAAAGGAGAAGGCATATGCTGGATACCTGCTGGCTTATGGCCGCGCTGCTGGCGCTGCTGTCGGTGCCGCTGTATTTCGGAAAGGGAGCCTGGCTGCTGGCCGGGTATAACCGCAACCAGGATCACCGCCGGGAGGGCATGGACGAAAAGCTGCTCTGCCGCATCATGGCGGTGATCCTGGATACCGCCGCCGCGGTGTTCTTTGTGGGCGGGCTGGGGTTCATCACTTTGCAGACCGCCTCCATCGTAGCCTTGGTGGTGGTGCTGGGCGGCACCTTCTTTGCCAACTGGCAGGCCCGGCAGGACTGACAGGAGGGATTTTTCGTGACCCAGGTTCGGTTTTACCCTTCCGTGGAGGACAGCCGGCTGCGGTTCGCGGTGATCGTGGCCCAAAGCGGGGACAAATGGGTGTTCTGCCGTCACAGACAGCGCCAGACTTTGGAATGTCCCGGGGGGCACCGGGAACCGGGGGAACCCATTGAGGAGACCGCCCGGCGAGAGCTCTGGGAGGAGACCGGGGCCGAGGATTTCAGCCTGGAGCCGGTCTGCGTCTACGCTGTGTCCCAGCTGGATGACGCCACCGGCCGGCAGCTGGGGGAGGAATCCTGCGGGATGCTGTATTTTGCCCGCATCCGCAGCTTCGGGCCCCTGCCGGAGCTGGAGATCGGCCAGGTCTGCCTGCTGGACCAGCCGCCCCGGCTGCAGGAGGAGTGGACCTATCCCGCCATCCAGCCCCTGCTGCTGCGCCGCGCCGCCGGGCTGGACCAAAGTCCCGCCCTGTAAAAGCCAAATAAAAAAGCGTTTCCAGTCCATCCGGGCCGGAAACGCTTTTTTGTTTATTCGGCAAAGCGGCTGTCGCCCCACCAGTCTCCCACCAGCTGGCCCAGAGTCACGGTGTCCAGGGTGTCCTCGTCCAGCAGGATCTGGATATCCCGGCTTTGGGGCCCCAGCTGCATCAGCAGTTCCCGGCAGGCCCCGCAGGGCAGACCGGGCTTTCCGTTAGGCATAAAGGCCACCAGATGGGTGATGTGGTGTTCCCCGCAGGTGAGCATGGCTGCCACGGCGCTGCGCTCGGCACACATGCCCAGGGAACAGGCGGTGTCGATGCAGACGCCCCGGTAGATGCTGCCGCCGGCGGTGCGCAGAGCGGCGGCAACCCCGCCCGCCTCCACAAAGGGGGATATCTGCCGGGGATGCTGCACCGAGCGGGCCGCCCGGCACAGACCCGACCACAATTCCGCGCTGTCCATACCGGTTACAGGTCGAAATCGCAGCTGGCCCGGTCGCAGACCACGCTGTGGACGAATTTCTTCACTTCCAGATGGGCCGGATGGTTCTGGTACTCCTCCAGAGCCTCGCGGCTGTCGTGGGTGGATTCCAGGCAGACATCCCAGCCGCCGAAGCCGCGATGAACGCTGGCGGTCTGCAGGCCGGGCACTACCCCCACCAGAGCCTCCAGCTTTTCCTTCATCCGGGCGGCGTTCTCATCGGCGGCGGCCGCGTCGGCCAGTTTCCAGACAACAATGTGTTTTACCATAGGTTTATTCCTCCTTGTATTCATCTTCCTCCAGGGGAAGGGTTTGCATAGAAGTGTCGGCGTCCATCTCCAAGGGGTCCAGCCCCAGGTCGTTGCCCACCCGGCTGGCCGCTCCGATGGCGCCGGGGCCGTATTTACGGCGGATGGCGTCCATGCTCTGCTCCAGCCGGGCCCGGCGGGGATTGGAGGCGGGGGCCTCCTCGGTGAAGGACAGCTGCACCGCGAAGGGCTCGGTGGTGAGGGACTGGGCCGTCACGGTGAGCATGCGGATGGGCAGGGAAAAATCCCAGTTGGCGCTGGCCAGTTCCATGCAGGCGGCGGCCAGTTCCTGGCCCAGCTGGGTGGAAAAGGGCAGCTTTTTCTGCCGGGTGATGGTGGCAAGGGCCGGGCTGCGGATGGTCAGCTGCACCCCGCCGGCATAGAGGCCGTGGCGGCGCAGACGGCCGGCCACCTCGTCGGCCAGAGCGGTCACCGCCGCCCGCACGTCCTGCCGTCCCACCAGGTTGCGGCGGAAGGTCATGCCGTTGCCCACGCTTTTCACCGGCTCGGCCTGGCCCGCCGGGCGCACCGGGGAATTGTCCTCGCCCCGGGCATAGCGGCTCAGTTCGCCGCCCAGCTTGCCCAGCGAGCTTTCCAGCACCGCCGGGTCGGCGGCGGCCAGCTGGCCGATGGTGTCGATGCCCAGCTGGTGCAGCTGGTCCTGCACCCGCCGGCCCACATAGAGCAACGCCGAGGCGGGCATGGGCCAGACCAGCTGGCGGTAGTTCAGCCGGGAGATCACCGTCACGGCGTCGGGCTTTTTGTAGTCGCTGCCCAGCTTGGCGAACACCTTGTTGAAGCTCACCCCCACCGAGATGGTCAGGCCGGTCTCCTCCTTGATGCGCTGGCGCAGCAGATGAGCCAGGGCCCGGGGACTGGGGGCAAAGAGGGAATAGCTGCCCGAAACGTCCAGCCAGCTTTCGTCGATGCCGAAGGGCTCCACCAAATCGGTATACTCATTGTATATTGTGTTGATGATTTTACTATAATGCAGGTATTTTTTGCGGCTGGGGGCCAGCAGTACCAGGTCGGGGCATTTGCGCAGGGCCTGCCAGACGGTTTCGGCGGTGGTGACGCCGAAGGCCTTGGCGGCCTCGTTTTTGGCCAGAATGATGCCGTGGCGGGATTCGGGGTCGCCGCAGACTGCCACGGGCTTGTCCCGCAGGTGGGGATGGTCCAGCAATTCCACCGAGGCATAAAAGCTGTTGCAGTCGCAGTGCAGCACCCAGCGGTCCATGGGACAGCCCTCCTTTGCGCGTTTTTTGCCCGGAAATGAAATTTTGCCGGGGGATATTTCGTTGTATGGATAAAGCGGCATAAACCCGGCTTTGCCGCCGCATATGTATTATACCATCGGCCGCCCGCCGGATGCAAACGGTTGACGGGAACGCCGGGGATGCTATAATGAAGTTATACCGTGGTTTTGCAACACTGCGGTGGGTTTCCCGCAGATGCCGCCGGACCCGGAGTCCGGAAGGAAAGGAAGGAAAAAGGTATGGATTCGAGAGATGTACGCCGTATGCTGGAAAGCATGGCAGCCACCGCCCAGGAGGCCGCCGACGAGGCAAAGGAAAAAATGCAGAGCGCCGGGCAGAGCCTGAGCGAAAAATATGACGCAGCCAAGCTGAATCTGCTGCTGGCCCGGCTGCGGGGCGAGCAGGAGCGGGTGTTTGCCGACATGGGCCGCACCCTGTTTTTGATGGACACCGGCAACTATTCTGAGGACGAGGGGCATCCCACCGCCCAGCAGACCATCGACAATCTGCTGCTGGCCGCCGAGCAGAAGCAGCAGGAGATCGACCGGCTGCTGGCCCGTCTGGCCCGGGTAAGCGATACCCGCCGCTGCCCTGCCTGCGGCCGCAGCTGCGGCAAGGATGACCGGTTCTGCCCCGAGTGCGGGGCCCGGCTGGAAAAAGCCGCCGACTGAGGAGGCAAATCTATGCAGTCTTTTTTGCAGGCGCTTTATTTTCCCGCCTGGTATTTTGTGCTGTACTCCTTTCTGGGCTGGTGCCTGGAGGTGTGCTTCTGCACGGTAGTCACCGGTAAATGGGTGAACCGGGGCTTTCTCAACGGGCCGGTGTGCCCCATTTACGGATTCGGCATGCTGGTGATCACGGCTGTGCTGGGACCGCTGCAGCAGAATCTGCTTTTGCTGTTTGTGGGCGGCATGGTGCTCACCAGCACTTTGGAGCTGATCACCGGCTTTGTGCTGAAGCAGCTGTTTCACACCCGCTGGTGGGATTACAGCGACCAGAAATTCCAGCTGGGAGGCTACATATGCCTGAAATTCAGCCTGGCCTGGGGTCTGGTTGGCACCTTGGCTGTGCGGCTGCTCCATCCGGCTGTCCGGCGGCTGGTGGAGGCACTGCCCCGGCAGGCGGGCATCCCGCTGCTGGTGATTATTCTGCTGGTATTTGTGGCGGACACCATAGTGACCGTGAACACCATTGCCCGGCTGAACCGGGATCTGGGGGAGATGGCCCGGATC
>DXDW01000172.1 GCA_019115305.1 Candidatus Anaerofilum excrementigallinarum | reverse complement strand
GCCCTTGTAGTAGCTGTCAATGGCGGCCAGCCCCTGGGCTTCCTCCAGCTTTGTGCCCAGAAATTCCTCTTTTTGTGCCATGGTCATTCCGGCCATGGCCTGGCCGGCAGCCTTGTAGGCCTCCGGTCCGGGATGCCCTTCCAGCGGGCGGGTGTTTATGGCAAGGAGAAACAGGTTCCCCGCTGCCAGCGCCGCCAGCAGCAGCGCGAACAGCCGGTTTCCCCACACCTTGCGCAGCTCGCAGAAAAGCAGGGCGATCATCCACCGCCCTCCTCTCCAAATACTGCCAGGTATACTTCTTCCAATCCTTTGCCCGGGGCGTGGCGGGCGGCCAGCTGGGCTACCGTTCCCCGGTCCACCAGCCGGCCTTGCCGCAGCAGCAGAATGCCGTCGGCCACTGTTTCCACATCCGATACCACATGGGTGGCCACCAGGATGACCCGGTCGGCGGCCATACTGGCCAGCAGCCGCCGCAGCCGCACCCGTTCCAGAGGGTCCAGCCCGGCGGTGGGTTCGTCCAGAATCAGCAGCCGGGGATCTCCCAGCAGCGCCGCCGCCAGCAAAAGCCGCTGCTTCATGCCGCCGGAATAGGCCCCCAGCCGCTTGTCCAGCTGGTCAGTGAGATGGACTGCGGCAGCGGTGCGCTCCACCTCTTTTGCCGCCGCGGTCCGGGGAATCTCCTTGAGCGCGGCCATATACAGCAGAAATCGGCGGCCGGTGTAGCTGTCGTACAATCCCTGCTGCTGGGGCACATAGCCCAGTATGCGCCGAAACCGTATGCCCCGGGCGGGCAGATCGTTCCAGAGCACATCCCCGGAATCCGCCTCCAGTCCGCCGGTGATGATGCTGATAAGGGTGGATTTTCCGGCTCCGTTGGGCCCCAGCAGGCCGTACAGCCCCGGGCCCAGCTCTACCGAAACGCCCCGCAGTGCCGCCCGGACGGAATGCCTTTTGCCCGTAAGGGCGGCGGGATAGGTCTTGCAGATGTTTTCCAGTACAAGACGGGGATAGATCATGAAAATCACCTCTCTTGGCTATTGCAAAAAAGGCTTTTGGCCAGCCTGGGCCAAAAGCCTTTGGAAATATGCAGGTCAGCTGCGGGCGTTGGTTATGGGAAGGGAGGCGGAGCGGCCGGCCCAAAAGTCCTCTTTGCCCATCAGGGCATAGGTGCTGACGGAAGCAGAGACAGAGTCGATTTTGTCGGTTCCGGAACCCGGATAGGCCACGGTGATGCTTTGCCAGCCGCTGGTGATGAGCAGCTGGGTATCGGTTTGACCCAGCACCGTGCAGGGCTGCTGGTTGTCGTACTCGCTGGTGTAGACATGGGGCAGCCGGGTGCTCTGGCCGGTGGCAAGATCAATGGAGCAATAGGCCGCCGAAGAGGTGGCATCAGCGCTCTCGCTGGATTCCGCATCTGTTGACAGGGTGTGGCTGATCAGGGCTTTGCCGTCCCAAATGCCCAGCTGCCAGGAGGGAGTGCCCTCCAGCACTTCGGCAGGCAGATCGGTTTGCAGCTCCGCAGCCGGGGCGCCGCTCTGCAGGTCGTAGCTCCGCAGCGCGCCGGCGCCGTCCAGCAGGTAGGCCTTGCCGTCGGCACAGCCCAGGAATTCATCGGTGTAGGGGCGGCTGAACAGGGGCGTTACCGCGCCCGAAGCGGGGTCCAGCCGGATATACTGGGTAGTCAGATCCGCCGCGTCGTTCTCCAGGCTGTAGGAGCCGGGGGTGTAGCTGAGCACCAGTTCGCTGCCGGCGCCTCCTACGATCTTTTCCTCTTCTTCCGGCAGCACACAGACGGCATTTACCTGCTGGGCGGCAATGTCCACGGCGTAGAGGGTGCGCTGGCTGTCGTCCCGGGAGTGGAGCACAAAATACAGGTGTCCCTCGTCCCGGGCCAGGCCGCCCCGGGGCATGGCTGCCACCATGTCGGAGGCGTCAAAACTGGCGATGGTTTTGCGGTTGCCGCCGTCGGGGTCCATCAGCAGCACCTGGGGAAGGGCGCTGTCCCCCTGGCCAAAGGAAACGCCGCCGTAGAGAATGACCACCTTGTCCCCCACCGGCACCACCCGGGTGATGGCTCCGGACAGGGGCAGCCAGGAGGGGCAGCTTTCGCTGTCGTGGGTGCAGTTGGGCTGGTTGCAGAGATAGATCTCCTGACCGGAGGCAAAATCTATATAAAACAGATTTTGCGCCAGCTGGTCCTCCCGCTGAATGGCGTGGTACATGCCGCTGGTCGAGCAATAGCCATCCGCCCGGTCGCTGAGCCATTCCACCCCCTGGACTGTGGAAGCTGGTGAGAAGGAGGGGGAGAAGGAAGGAGCAGCGCCGGAAGCCGCGCTGCTGGCCGGAACCTTGCCGCAGGCGGAAAGAATAAGGGTGCAGCCCACTGCAAGCAGGGCGGCGATAGGTCTGACAGTGTGGAATTTCATAGAAAACCTCCGTTTGGTGTGCTGCCGGCCGCTCCGCCCGAAAAAGTCAGTTGATGAACCAGTGATAGCTGGTCTCTATTTCCTGATAACGGGGAAGGCCGGCTAAAAAGTCCTCCGGGGCGATAAGTCCCAGGCGGTCGGTTTGTTCATAGGAGGAAAAAGGCTCGCCGTACATGCCGATGGCGGGGGTGGTTCGCATGGCGCTGAAAATGCGCACCAGCAGCTGCCCGTGGCTTTGCGCCACCAGATCCACCGGAAGCCGCACGCCGTTGGCAACATAGTACAGGGGAATCTCCTGTACCTCGCCGGTGGAAAGATCCACGCTGTAACGGAAATACAGCAACGGACTGTGGATGGTATCCTGGCGCAGGGCGGTGACAATCAGATGGTTCTGCAGCAGGGTGAAGCCTTCGGTCAGCAGCAGGCTGTTGGAGAGGCCGTTTTGCTCTTCCGGCGTCGGAACAAAGGGCCAGTTCACCTGCAGCTCACCGGCATTTCCGTCGGCGTCCCAGAAGCCGGCCTGCCCCTTCAGGTCCATCCACCATACCCGGCTTTGATCCGAGACAAAAGAGCGTATGTCGGCAGTGGTTTCCTCCTGCCAGCTGCCCGCACAGCCGTGGCTTTTGCCCTTGGGGTCCACCAGCCGCAGCCATCGGTTGTCGGTGATGCCGTCGGGCTTTTGCCAGGCTTCGTCGGATGCCTCCGGGGCGGCGGAAGGAGGCTGCACCAGCGCCTCCATGCCGGTCCAGTCGTAGACAAGGGAAAGAATACGCCCGTCCAGCACCCCCTCCAGGGACTGCAAATGAGATAGGCTGAACCGCTTTTCCAGACTTCCATCCGACAGGGAAAGCTCGCAGAGAAACCGCCCCTCCTCTCCAAATGCAGCGACAAAGTACAGGCTGTCGCCATCGGCCAGCAGCATGTCGGTTTCGGGCAGGCAATCGGCACTGCAGAACAGCTGCCGCCGGCTGCCGGTTTGGCGGTCAGCCAGATAAAATGCATGCCGGCTGTCGGTATCGCCGGCAATCCAGGTGGAAAGCAGCAGACAATCCGCATCCAGCACCCAGATGTCTTCCAGGGTTTCCTCCGCAGGGAAAAAGGCGGTGCAGTCGGCGCTGCTGTGGGTACAGCCGGCCCGGCGGCAGAGAGGGGCTGCGGTGAGAGATTGGTAATCGACGTAGCCCAGCAGCCTGCTGCCGGTGCGCCGGCGGGAGCAGGGCAGATAGCAGCCCGTTTCATCGCCTTTGTCCAGCACATGCAGCCCGATGGGGGCGGCCTCGGCCTGGCCGGATGTGCGGCCGGGCGCGCAGCCTGCCAGCATGCCGGCCAGCAGAGCGGGAACAAACCAGAAAATCAATTTCATATCAAGCAGCCTCCTTGTGTCTGCTTTGCAGAGTCTACTATAAAGGGTGGATGTGGCAGATTCCTTTCAGGCGCAGACATTTTTGCGAATTTCTTTACAGCGTGCCTGCGTCAAACAACGCCTCCAGTTCCTCCCGGCTCATGGCGTACAGACCCAGGAAAGTCCGCCAGCCGTCGCAGGCGCAGTAGAGATAGGCCTGCCCCTGGGCCGACCAGAGAGCAGCGGCGTTTTCACCCCCCAGCCCTTCGGGCAGGTTCACTGTTTGCCAGTCGGACAGGGCATCCACGCCCAGATAAGCGCGATAGGCGGCCAGCATCTGCGGCGCCGTTTGTTCGGCGACCAGCGGCAAACTCGCCGACACCAGCAGACCTTCCTGCGTATCCATCTGCCATTCGATGTAGCGGGAGGGGACGGGAGGCTCCTGGACGGAGCTGCCGGAAAAGCAGAGAAGCAGGTCCGCTTTGGCAGTCTGGAGAGAAAATTCCTCTTGCAGCAGATATTGTTCCAGAACAGCGCGGTCCTTGGCGGTAAATACGCCGGCGGCCTCCAGCGCCGGTATTTCATCCAGCAGACGTTGCAGATCCGCCCGGGCGTCTTGGGATTCTTCCCAGGTCAGGGTCTGTTCCAGACTGCTGGCAGCGTGGAGAGCATAGAGCGCCGGGATGGAGCGGGCCTGCTCGGTGAGCAGCCCTTCGCCGGCGGGCCGGGGTGTGCTGGTGCGGATAAGCTGCATTCGCTGGATAGCCGCCCAGCCCGAAGGGGTGAACAACAGCCCCAGACAGAGGAGCCCCACTGCCAGCCACAGCAGAAAAACACGTTTATTCATTCTTTTGCCTCCCGCACAAACAGCCGCACGGTGGTGCCAATCCCCACCTGGCTTTCAAATTCCAGCCTGCTGCCGTGGGCCCGGGCAATCTCGTCGCACAGGCTCAGCCCCAGTCCGCTGCCTCCCCTCTGGCGGGAACGGCTTTTGTCTACCATATAAAAGGGCTCGGTGATCTTGTCCAGGGCATCGGCGGGGATGCCGCGGCCTTTGTCGGATACCGAGATGCACCAGCCCTGGTGCTGCCGGCTGCAGCACAAACGCACCACCCCGTCCCGGGGACCGGCTGCTGCGGCGTTGAGCAACAGGTTGCGAACCAGATCGGCCAGCAGCGGGCGGTCGGCCCGGATAAGGGCGGCGGGATCGCAGTGGGTTTCCACCTGCACGGGAAAATCCGCCGGCAGGCTGCGGCAGGCGTCCCGGAATATTCCCGCCACCGGCACGGCCTCCAGCTGCAGCCCACCCTGCTGCACCTGCAAAAGCCGCAGCAGCCGATGGCTGAGCAGTTCCAGCCGCCGGGCTTCGTGGTAGATGAAATCGGCGGCTTGCTGGCGGCACAGGGGGCTTTGCTCTCCCAGACGCAGCAGGTCGGAATAGCCCAGAATGCTGGTCATGGGGGTTTTCAGCTCGTGGGTGAAGGCGGCTACAAACCGGTTTTGGCGCTGGGCCTGCTGTTCCAGAGCGGTTATTTGCTGCTGGATGGCGTCGGCCATGGCGTTGAAGCTGCCTGCCAGTTCGGCGATCTCGTCCTGGCCCCGGACCTGTACCCGGCGGTGGAAGGCGCCTGCGGCGATCTGTCCGGCGGTCCGCTCCAGTTCCCGCAGCGGCCGGGTGACCAGGCGGGCAAAGCCGGCGGCGGCCAGTCCGGTGAGCGCCAAAGCGAGGCATTCCAGCCAGAAATACTGGACTAACTGGCGGTTTTGCTCGCTGTACAGGGCGGTGACATCCCAGGCGGTAACCACCCAGAGCCCCTGGATTTGACATTGCAGGGGAGAGGCCAGCAGCAAGTGATATTCGCCGCCGCCGCTCTGGTGATAGATGCTGTCGGTTCCTGCCTGTATGGCCGCCAGCTGGTCGGCCAGGGAGATGGTATTGTCCATGCAGGGATACACCACGGTTCCGTCGGCGGTGAGCAGTGAAAAGCTGGGAGACTGGGCGGCAATGGCGCTTTGCAGCTGCCGGGAGTAGGCGTCGCCGACGGCTGCCGCCCCGAGGACATCTTCCGCCTGGTTTTGGCGCAGAGCCTGCTCCAGGGCGCTGCGCTGCTGCAAATGCAGCGCGGTGCTTTCGGATTCAGCCCGGCGCAGGGCGTGGTGCAGATTCTGCTGAATGGTCCAGCCGCCGCCCAGCGAGAGGGTGAAACAGAGCAGCACCAGAATGCCCAGGGCGAGCTTGGAGGTGAGCTTCAAGGCTTGTCCACCTCCAGAATATAGCCGATCCGGGGCACGGTGCGGATGGCTTTGTCCCAGCCCAGCTTGCGCCGCAGCCGGGAGATATGGGTATCCAAAGTGCGGTTGGAGGGGTCGGCGTCGGCGCCCCATACCCGTTCAAACAGCACGCTGCGGTAGAGCACCACCCCCCGATTGTGCACCAGAGTGAGAAGCAGGTCGTATTCGTGAGGGGTCAGCTCCACCGGGATGCCCTTTTGCTTTACGCTGCGGGCCCCGGGGTCTATCTCGATGTCCAGCACCTGCAGAAGGGTGCTGCGCCGGCCGGTGTGGCGAAGCACGCCCTCCACCCGGGCAATCAGTTCCTCGGCGGCAAAGGGCTTGACGATATAGTCATAGGCACCCAGCTGCAGTCCCCGCACCCGGTCCCGCACCTCGGTGCGGGCGGTGAGAAAGATCACCGGTGTGCCGGTGGGGCGGATGTAGTCCATCAGGGAAAAGCCGTCCACATCGGGCAGCATAACGTCCAGCAGAACCAGGTCGAAGGACTGGCTGTCCAGCAGGTCGGCTGCCTGGCGGCCGCTGTGGGCCTGCAGACAGACCAGATCAATTTGCCCCAGGGTGAGGCAGATCAGGTTGGCGATGGCCGGTTCGTCTTCCACGATCAGAATGGGATTCATGGAGAAACCTCCTTAATAAAGCGTTTAAATAAAAAATATACCCCGGAAATGTTGCAGAAACCTTTCAAAGAGTTTTCGGGACAGAAAAAGCCCGCCGGAACTGCAAAAAGATTCCGGCGGGCGGTTTTGTGCAAAAAAATCATCGTTTTGTCAGGCGGTCAAACACCTCGGGCAGAGCGGGGTGCTCCAGCTCAATTACCCGGCCCGAAAGGTAAGCCAGGGTGTTGTCGGCGGGAATCTGGCCGAAGGTGAGCCGCACGGCGCAGAGCTGCTGGGTGTTCAGCCCGGTGCGCTGGTTCATCTTGCGGCTGCCGTATTTCACATCTCCCAGCACCGGTGCACCCAGAAAAGCCAGGTGGGCCCGGATCTGGTGGGTGCGGCCGGTGACCAGTCCGATCCGGCACAGGGTGAAGGGGCCCTGTGTCTGCAGGGGCTCCACCTCGGTGATGATCTCCTTGTATCCCTCCCGGTGCATGTGCGAAACCACCACTTTGTTGTTTTTGGGGTCGTGCTGCAGCCAGGCGGTGTGGCGGCCGGCCGGGGGAACGCTGCAGGTGATGGTGAGGTACTCCTTGCGCACCAAATCCTGGCGGATGATGGCGTTCATGTCCCGCAGCGCCGTGTAATTTTTGGCGGCGATCACCAGGCCTTCGGTGCCCCGGTCCAGCCGATTGCAGATGGCGGGGGCAAAGGCGTTTTCAGCTTCGGGGTCGTATTCGCCCTTTTGCTGGAGATAGGCCTGGAACTGCTCCACCAGGCTTAAGTCGCCGGTGCGGTCGGAGTGGCAGAGCCGGTGGGCGGGCTTATAGAGAAAAGCCAGATTCTCGTCCTCCCACACCACCGTCGGCAGCGGAAGCCGGCGGGCGGGGGCAGGGGCGGGCTTTTCGGGGAAAAATTCATCGTTGATATACAGTTCCACCAGGTCCCCCGGCTGCAGCCGGTAGTCGGCGGCGGCCCGTTTGCCGTTCACCTTGATGCGCCGGTTGCGGAAGCTCTTGTACAGCAGCCCGGTGGGCAGCCCGGTGGTGACGCTTTCCACAAAGCGGGAAAGGCGCACTCCATCCTCATTCTTTCCGGCTGTAAAACTTTTCATCGGCAGCTGCTCCCTCTTTCCAATCTTTTCACATTAGTATATAATAATTTTAGTTCTGCGTAAAGCGGCCGGTCGGTTATTTCTGTTTTGTCGTTTGCAGAGGGGTTATTTGCGTCACAATGACGGGTTCTGGTTTTTACTTCTGCTCCGGTTATAAAAGAGAAATCAAAAGATGTAGAGGTGCGCCCGTGAAGAAACTGGTATATTTTGTTCCGGCGGTATTTGCAATGCTGCTGTATGCAGCATTGGGAGTTATGGGCAGCTTCGGCGCCATTGCCCCTTGGGTGTGGTTCTGGATTGGGGTGCTGTTCCTCTCCGGCCTGGTTCTGACCCGCAATAAATGGTATGGCTGTGTAGGCGGTTTGGCGGCCGGCTGTCTGCTGCTTTTTATGAGCACCCGGTATACGGGACAGGTGATCAGCCTGGAAAGACCCGTGGGAATATTACTTTGCAGCTATTACTTGTTGTGCGGGATTGCGGTTTATCGTAAGAACCAAAGGTGAATTTTGCTTTTTCATAAGAGGACAGAGCCGAAAATACAAAGTGCATATACAGAGGTGCCCTATGAACAAACTGAAAACCATCCGGATCGCCGCCGCTGTTTTGTTACTGATTTCCCTGTTCTGCACCGTGGATCTGGGGCTGAATTTTTTGTACAACACCGAGCCCGGCCTCCACGACGGAAGCTACGGCACCTGCAGCGTGCTCCACGCTGTGTTCGGCATTTTCGGGGACAGCGGATGGTCTTTTGAGATGTTCTTCCGCGCCTTCCAAAATGCGGCGTGGATCACCTATGCCCTTGGGGTGTTGAATGTGGCTTTGTATCTTTGCAGGCCAAAGAAATGATACACGTTCCCTTGTGCACTCCGGCAAAAGCCGGGGCATGAGGGGGATTTCCTGCGCCGACCCGCTGCGGGCGGCGAAGATTCTGCGGAGCCTTTGGCGGCTCCGCACAAAGGAGGCAGCGCCATGGCAAAGGCCGATCATCCCCACGAAGGCCACCGGGAGCGGGTATACAACCGCTTTTTGCGGGAAGGACTGGACAATTTTGAGGAACACCAGGCCCTGGAGCTGCTTTTGTTTTTCGCCAAACCCCGGTGCGACACCAACGCCCTGGCCCACCAGCTCATCGACCGGTTCGGCAGCTTTGCCCAGGTGCTGGACGCCCCGGTGAGCGAACTGCTGAAAGTGAAGGGAGTGGGCCTGTCCAGTGCGGTGCTCTGCAAGCTGATTCCCGCCATGGGGCGGTACTACTATGTCAGCCGGGACCGCCATTTTGTTCAGATCACCAACGGGGAAGAGGCAGTGCGCTATTTTCTGCCCCGGTTTCACGGATACACCACCGAGCGGTTCATGGCCGCATTTCTGGACGACAAGCACAAGGTGCTCTCCTGCCTGACTTTGGCCGAGGGCATCCGCAACGCCGTGTCGGTGAACGGCAGCCGCATCGTCACCGAGGCGGTGCTGGCCGGGGCCACCAATGTGATCCTGGCCCACAACCACCCCGGCGGCATCGCTCTGCCCAGCGACAGCGACCGCTGGATGACGGTGCAGATCGCCCGGATGCTCCAGGTGGTGGGCGTTTCCCTCAGCGACCATGTCATCGTCTGCGAGGGGGATGGCATATCCTTTGCCAGCAGCGGTTATCTGCCCGATATGGGACAGGAACAGCCCCTGGCCCCGGCCGCCAGCCAGATCAATCTGCCCCCGAATCCGGGAAAATAATCTGTGAATCGACGCCCGACCCGACAGGGAAGGGCTTTTTTGGAGGAAACATCTATGTCCGCCCATCGCCTTTCCTTTTTAAAGGAACGCCTTACCTTGCGCCGCGTCCTGCTCCTTGTGGCCGGCGGTATTCTGCTTACCCGGCTGTTTACCGCCCTGGTCACCCCGGGCTATACCTACGACCGCAACGCCTTTGCCCTGTGGGGAATGCGGATGGCCCAGCTGCCGGCCAGCCAGTTTTATGCCGAGGGCTATTTTGCCGACTATCCCCCGGGCTATCTGTGGGTGCTCAAGCTGGTGGGCCATCTGCTGCTGGGGCTGAATCTGGAACTGGAAGTCCCCCTCACCGGCTTTCTGCTGGCTGTACCGGTGGCCCTGGCCGAGGCGGTTTTGGGCTGTCTGCTGGTATGGCTGGCCTGGCCCGCCGGAAAAAAGGCGGGTCTTGCCATGGCTGCCTGGGCGATGGTCAATCCCACCTTGTGGTTTGATACCGGGGTCTGGAAGCAGATCGACGGGGTGCTGGCTCTGGCGCTGGTGGGCTGTTTTGTGCTGTTGGCGCGGAAAAAATGGCTGTGGGGTGCCTTTGTCTATGGCCTGGCCCTGGCCGTCAAACCCCAGGCCCTGATCCTGGGCCCGGCGCTGGCCGCCGCCTTTCTGCTGCCCTGTCTGGACAAAAAGCAGCGCTTGGCCCAGCTGGGCCGCACGGCGGCAGGGGCGGGCATCGCCCTGCTGACGGTGTATCTGCCGGCGGTGCCCTTCTGGGGCTGGGGACAGGCACCCGCCCGTCTGCTGGAAAAATATCTCACCACCGCCGCCGGATACCCCTATGCCACGGTAAACGCCGCAGGTCTGCCGGCGCTGCTGGGAGCCAACTGGACCCCCTGGGAGCAGAATTTCGGCCCCCTGTCCTGGAAGGTGTGGGGGATGCTGGCTATTGCCGCCCTCACGGTGTGGGCCGGTCTGCTGGCCTGGAAATCCGCCCGGCGGGGCAGTTTCTGCCCGGTACTGCTGGCGGCGGTGTACAGCGCCGGGGTGTTTGCCTTGGCCCACGCCATGCATGAGCGGTATATGGTGGTGGCGGCCATCCTGGTACTGGCGGCGGCTGCCATCCACCGGGACCGCCGGCTGCTGGCCATTGGCGCAGGTCTGTGTATTACCAGCGCCGCCAACCAGATGCTGGTTTATTTCGCATTGGACACCCAGTACCAGTTCCTCACCGAGGGCTGGCCGGCGCTGCTGCTGCGTCTGGACAGCGCAGCCACGGTGGTTTTGTTTGGCTTGCTGGCTCTGCGGGCCTGGCAGCCGCTGGCGGGGAAAGAGTCTGTCCCCGCGCCCCGTAAACAGCCGGAGAAAAAGCCCGCCGCTGCGCCCCACGCTGCCAACAAAGGCCGTCGCCGGGCCCGGCGGGAGCAGCAGGCGGCGCTGCGGTCCTCCGCTTCGAGTCTTTCCAAACCTTCGGAAAGTTCCGGCCCGGTGGTGCCCCTTTTGAGCCAAAAGCAGCCCCCCTTCACCCGGCGGGAGATTCTGGCCCTGCTGGGGGCCACCGTCGCTTTGGCTGTCTTTTCCTTTGTTTACCTGGGGGACCTCACCGCTCCCCAGACCGCCCTGGACTGTCTGAGCGGCCAGAGCGTCACCTTTACGGTGACCACAGAGGGCCAGCCCGGCCAGCTGTGGGTTTATCCCGGCATCGGCCATTCCGGCGGCAGGCTCACGGTCACCGGCCCCGCCGGGGATACCGTGGCGGATATGGCCCTGGACGAGGGCGGCTGTTTTCAGTGGACCAGCCACCCGGTGAGCGGGGCAGGGGAGTACACTGTCACTCTCTCCAACGGGCAGCTGCTGGAACTGGCCTTTAAGGATAACCAGGGCAATGTACTGCCGGCTGTCAGCGAGCAGAGCGCCGTCTGCGACGAGCCCAACGCGGTGCCCGAAGTTATCAGTCAGCTCAACAGCATGTATTTTGACGAGATCTACCACGGCCGCACCGGCTATGAGTTTGTGCACAAGCTGTCGGTCTACGAGACCACCCACCCGCCTCTGGGCAAGGACTTCATCGCCCTGGGTATTCTGATTTTCGGCATGACCGGTTTCGGCTGGCGGTTTTTCGGCACCCTCTGCGGGGTGCTCATGCTGCCGGTGCTCTATCTGCTGGTGCGGCGGCTCTCCCGCAGCCGGGGCATCGCAGCCTTTGCCGGGGCGCTGCTGGCCTTTGACTTCATGCGGTACAGCCAGAGCCGCATCGCCACCATCGACAGCTATGTGGTGCTGTTCATTTTGCTGTCGGGGCTGTGCATGGTGTGGTACTGCCAGAGTGTGCTGGAAAAGGGCGTCTGCCGCTCGGTGCTGCCCATGGCGCTGGGAGGCGTGGCCTTCGGACTGGGGGCGGCCGCAAAATGGACCGGCCTGTACGCCGGGGCAGGGCTGGCGATCTTGTATTTCGCCGTGCTCTGGCTGCGCCGGCGGCAGAAACAGCCCGGCTTTGGCCGGGAGGTGACGGTGGCTCTGGCCGGGGGCGTGGCCTTTTATGTGGTGGTGCCCTTTGCCATCTATCTGGCCAGCTACCTGCCCTACTGGCTGCGGGACCCCGGATTTGATCTGTCGGCCTGGTGGCAGTGCCAGGTGACCATGTTCAACTACCACACCACCTTGGAGGCCACCCACCCCTACCAGTCGGCCTGGTATACCTGGCCGGTGGACTGGCGGCCCGTGTGGTACTACTATCGGTCGGAAAACGGCCTTTATGCCAGCATTTCCGGCATGATCAACCCCCTGGTCTGCTGGCTCAGCACCGCCGCCGTGATCTATACCGGGGTGCAGGCGGTGCGGCGGAAGGCTTCGGCTGCCCAGCTGGCGGCGCTGCTGCTCTATTTTACCCAGCTGCTGCCCTGGGTGCTGGTGGAGCGGTGCACCTTCCTGTACCACTATTTCCCCAGCCTGGTGTTTGCCATTGCCTTGCTGGCGCTGGCGGTGGAGCAGTTCACCCGGGAACGGCCGGTCCTGCGGCGCAGGGTCTGTCTGGGCGTCTGCGCCGGCGCGGCGCTGCTGCTGCTGTGGTTCTATCCTGCCCTCAGCGGCCTGCCGGTGGGAGAGGGCTGGGCCCGCAGCCTGAAATGGTTTTCCAGCTGGCTGCTTTATCCCATCTGATCCCCGGGTATTTCCTTGGAAAATAATAAAATATGTTGTAAAATACGCGAAAAGGTAGTATACTACGGTGTAGTATGGTATGGCCGCGGGCAGCTGCTGCCCGCGGCCTGTGTGTTGTGTGCAAGGCACAAGGAGGGAATATGAGCGAAATCAAGGACAAATTCATCCTCAAGGCTCCGTATCAGCCCACCGGCGACCAGCCCCAGGCCATCGACGCCTTGGTGCAGGGTGTGCTGGCGGGGGACAAATGCCAGTCGCTGCTGGGCGTCACCGGCTCGGGCAAGACCTTCACCATGGCCAACGTCATCGCACGGCTCAATCGCCCCACGCTGGTGCTGGCCCACAACAAGACTTTGGCCGCCCAGCTGTGCGGCGAGTTTCGGGAATTTTTCCCCGACAACGCGGTGGAGTATTTCGTCAGCTACTACGACTACTACCAGCCCGAGGCCTACATCCCCTCCACCGACACCTATATAGAAAAGGACAGCGCCATCAACGAGGAGATCGACCGGCTGCGCCATTCGGCCACGGCGGCCCTTTCCGAGCGGCGGGATGTGATCATCGTGGCCAGCGTCTCCTGCATTTACAGCCTGGGCGACCCCATCGACTACCGCAGCATGGTCATCAGCCTGCGCCAGGGCATGACCATGAGCCGGGAGGAACTCATGCGCCGGCTGGTGGATCTGCAGTACGAGCGCAACGACGTCAACTTCACCCGCAACAAGTTCCGGGTGCGGGGGGACGTGGTGGAGATCAACCTGGCCTATGCCAGCGACCTGGCCATCCGGGTGGAATTTTTCGGGGACGAGGTGGACCGGATCAGCGAGGTCAACCCCCTCACCGGCGAGCGCAAAAATGTGGTGCGCCATGTGGCCATCTTCCCGGCCAGCCACTACATCGTTTCCCCGGAAAAGATGCGGGCGGGCCTGGAAAAGATCCGCGCCGAAATGGACGACCAGGTGCGCACCTTCACCGAGCAGGGCAAGCTCATCGAGGCCCAGCGCATCGCCCAGCGCACCCAGTACGACATGGAGATGCTCACCGAGGTGGGCATGTGCAAGGGCATCGAAAACTATTCGGCGGTGCTTTCGGGCCGTGCTCCCGGCAGCACCCCCACCACGCTGCTGGACTATTTTCCCGATGATTTCCTTTTGTTTGTGGACGAAAGCCACGTCATGCTGCCCCAGCTGCGGGCCATGTACGGCGGCGACTACGCCCGCAAAAAGACGCTGGTGGACTTCGGCTTCCGGCTTCCCTCGGCCTTTGACAACCGGCCGCTGAAATTCGAGGAAGTGGAGGGCAAGCTGAACCAGGTGATCTTTGTCAGCGCCACCCCCGGTGAATACGAGCGGGAACACTCCACCCGGGTGGCGGAGCAGGTGATCCGTCCCACCGGTCTGCTGGACCCCCAGATCTTTGTAAAACCCGTGGAAGGCCAGATCGAGGACCTGCTGGGTGAGATCAACGAGCGCACCGCCCGAAACGAGCGGGTGCTGGTGACCACTCTGACCAAAAAGATGGCCGAGGACCTCACCGACTTCCTCACCGACCACAACGTAAAAGTGAAATATATGCACCACGAGGTGGACACCTTCGAGCGCATGGAGATCATCCGGGACCTGCGCACCGGGGCCATCGACGTGGTGGTGGGCATCAACCTGCTGCGGGAGGGTCTGGACCTGCCTGAAGTCAGTTTGGTGGCCATTCTGGATGCCGACAAGGAAGGTTTTTTGCGCAGCGAGACCAGCCTGATCCAGACCATCGGCCGGGCGGCCCGCAATGCCGACGGCGTGGTCATCATGTACGCCGACCAGGTCACCCCCAGCATGGAGCGGGCCATCCGGGAGACCGAGCGCCGCCGTTCCATCCAGCAGGCCTACAACGAGGCCCACGGCATCGTGCCCAAGACCATCATCAAGGAGATCCGGGGGGATATCGTCATCAGCGAGCGGGACGAGCGCCCCGGCCGCAAGCGGCTGTCCAAGGCCGAGCGGGAGCAGATGATCGAATCCATCACCCGGCAGATGAAGCAGGCGGCCAAGATCCTGGATTTCGAAACCGCCGCCTTTTTGCGGGACCAGATCGACCGGCTGCGCCGGGGCGAAAATCCCCTGGACAAGAGCGAAGAAGGGGAGAAGAAGCCCCGTGGCCGCCGCGGCCGCAAGCAGAGCCTGCCCAAATAAAGGGGCCCGTTCCACTTTATTTCCATATAAAAGGAGAAACGCAAGTTGAGCAAGGATAAAATCGTCATCCGGGGCGCCCGGGAACACAACCTGAAAAACGTCGACCTGACTCTGCCCCGGGACAAGCTGATCGTCATGACCGGCCTGTCCGGCTCGGGCAAGTCCAGCCTGGCCTTCGACACCATCTACGCCGACGGCCAGCGCCGGTATATGGAGAGCCTGTCCAGCTATGCCCGGCAGTTTTTGGGCCAGATGGAAAAGCCCGATGTGGACGAGATACAGGGCCTTTCCCCGGCCATCTCCATCGACCAGAAAACCACCAGCCGCAACCCCCGTTCCACCGTGGGCACCGTCACCGAAATCTACGACTATCTGCGCCTTTTGTACGCCCGGGTGGGTGTGCCCCACTGCCCGGTCTGCGGCCGGGAGATCACCCAGCAGACGGTGGACCAGATGGTGGACAGCGTGATGGAGCTGGAGGAAGGCACCCGGTTCCAGGTGCTGGCGCCGGTGGTGCGGGGCCGCAAGGGTACCCAGCAGAAGGAACTGGAAGCCGCCCGGCGTTCGGGCTATGCCCGGGTCCGCATCGACGGCAACCTCTACGATCTCTCGGAGGAGATCAGCCTGGAAAAGAATAAAAAGCACACGGTGGAGATCGTGGTGGACCGTCTGGTGCTGCGGGAGGATATCCGCAGCCGCCTGGCCGATTCCCTGGAAACCGCCATGGGCCTCACCGGAGGCCTGGTGGTGGTGGACATCATCGGGGGCCAGGAGATGCAGTTCAGCCAGAACTACGCCTGTCCCGAGCACGGGGCCTCCATCGAGGAGCTGGCCCCCCGGATGTTCAGCTTCAACAATCCCTTCGGCGCCTGCCCCAAGTGCACAGGTCTGGGCACCTTCATGCGGGTGGACCCGGAGCTCATCATCCCCAACAAGGAATTGTCCATCCGCCAGGGAGCCATCAAGGCCAGCGGCTGGTACTGGGCCGAGGGCTCGGTGAGCGAGAGCTACTACGAGGCTCTGGGCAAAAAATACGGCTTTACTCTGGACACCCCCCTGAAGGATTTTTCCCCCGAAGCCCTGGACGCTCTGCTCTACGGCACAAAAGGGGAGCGGCTCAAGCTGTACCGCGCCAACGAGTTCGGCAGCGGCGAGTATATGGCGGAATTTGAGGGCATCGTCAACAATCTGGAACGCCGGTTCCGGGAGACCAACAGCGAGTGGATGAAGGAAGAGATCAGCCAGGTCATGGACGCGGTGGAGTGTCCCGACTGCCACGGCGACCGGCTGAAACCTTCCAGCCTGGCGGTGACGGTGGGCGGCAAGAACATCAGCGAGTTCTGTCAGATGAGCGTGCGCCAGGAACTGGAATTTCTCGACCAGCTCCAGCTCAGCGAACGCCAGCAGATGATCGCCGCCGGAATCCTCAAGGAGATCCGGGAGCGTCTGGGCTTTCTGGACAGTGTGGGCCTGGCCTACCTGACTTTGGCCCGGGGGGCCGCGGGGCTTTCCGGCGGCGAGAGCCAGCGCATCCGGCTGGCCACCCAGATCGGCAGCGCCCTCACCGGGGTGCTGTATGTGCTGGACGAGCCCAGCATCGGTCTGCACCAGCGGGACAACGATAAGCTCATCGCCACCCTCAAGCGGCTGCGGGATCTGGGCAACACCCTCATTGTGGTGGAGCACGACGAGGACACCATGCGCCAGGCCGACTATATCGTGGATGTGGGCCCCGGGGCCGGGGTTCACGGCGGCGAGATCGTGGCCGCCGGCACGGTGGCCGACATCTGCGCCGAGCCCCGGAGCATCACCGGCCAGTATCTGTCGGGGGCCAAGCGCATCACCGTTCCGGCCCGCCGGCGGGAGGGGAACGGCAAAAAAATCTCCATCATCGGAGCCAAGGAAAACAACCTGCAGAACGTCAGCGTGGATATCCCCCTGGGTGTGATGACCTGCGTCACCGGCATTTCGGGCTCGGGCAAATCCAGCCTGGTGAACGAAATTCTTTATAAACGGCTGGCCGCCGAGCTCAACGGCGCCCGCACCCGGCCCGGCAAGCACAAGGCCATGAAGGGGCTGGAAAACGTGGACAAGGTCATCGGCATCGATCAGTCCCCCATCGGGCGCACTCCCCGCTCCAACCCCGCCACCTACACCGGGGTGTTCACCGATATCCGCACCTTGTTTGCCCAGACCCAGGATGCAAAAATGCGGGGCTACGGCCCGGGACGGTTCTCCTTTAATGTAAAGGGAGGCCGCTGCGAAGCCTGCGAAGGCGACGGCATCCTCCAGATCCCCATGCATTTCCTGCCCGACATCTTCGTGCCCTGCGAGGTCTGTAAGGGAGCCCGGTACAACCGGGAGACTTTGGAGGTGAAGTACAAGGGCAAGAGCATCGCCGATGTGCTGAACATGACCATCGAGGAGGCCTGCGTCTTCTTCGCCAACGTGCCCAAGATCCAGCGCAAGCTGCAGACTTTGCTGGATGTGGGCCTGGGGTATATCACCATGGGCCAGAGTGCCACCACCCTGTCCGGCGGCGAGGCCCAGCGGGTGAAGCTGGCCCTGGAGCTGTCCCGGCGGGACACCGGCCGCACGGTGTATATCCTGGACGAGCCCACCACCGGCCTGCATGTGGCCGACGTCCACAAGCTGGTGAAGGTGCTGGACAAGCTCACCGACGCCGGCAACACGGTGGTGGTCATCGAACACAATCTGGACATCATCAAGCGGGCCGACTATATCATCGACCTGGGCCCCGAAGGGGGCAGCGAGGGCGGCCGCATTGTGGCCCTGGGCACCCCCGAGGAGGTGGCCCAGAACCCCGCCTCCTTCACCGGCCAGTACCTGGCCCCCCTGCTGGAGCGGGACCGGGAAACCGAGGAATAATCCCTTCGGAGGAACGCCATGAAAAGCAGAAAAATCCCCCCTCGGGTCCTGTGGGGCCTTTTGGCCCTTGCCCTGCTGGCTCTGCTGGCCGCGGGGCGGCTGGCTTTGGCTGCGTCGGGGCTGTGGCATTTCACCTCTCCCGGCAAAGAGTATCCGGTGTGGGGAGTGGATGTGTCGGAATACCAGGGCCGGGTGGACTGGCAGGCGCTGCAGGGCCAGGGAGTGCGCTTCGCCTTCATCCGGGCCACCGAAGGCAGCGGCTGGCAGGACGAGCAGTTTGCCGCCAACTGGCAGGGAGTCCGGCAGGCGGGCATCCCCGCCGGGGCCTACCACTTTTTCAGTTTTGATTCCGCCGCCGACACCCAGGCCGACAACTTTCTGGCGGCGCTGGACGGCCAGCCGGGCCAGCTGCCCCCGGTGGTGGACATTGAACTCTACGGCGACTATAAACAATCGCCTCCCGACGCCGAAAGGGTGCTGCCCCAGCTGGAAGAACTGCTGGACCGGCTGGAGCAGGCCGACGGCCGCAAGCCCATCCTTTACACCACTCGGGCGGCCTACCGGCTTTATCTGCAAGACAGGCTGCCGGAATACCAGGTGTGGATACGGGATATCCTGAAAAAGCCCCGCCTGGAGGACGGCCGGAACTGGCTGTTCTGGCAGTACACCGGCCGGGGACGGCTGGAAGGGTATGCCGGCGAGGAAAAGTTCATCGACCTCAATGTCTTTGGCGGCAGCGAGGACGACTGGCAGAGCTATCTGGAAAGCTGCCGAGCCGCCGGATAACCAAAACCTGGAAAGCCGGCCCACCGGAGCGGCAGTCCCCGGCGGTTTTTGCAAAATCCGCGGCAGGGCGGCGGGCATTTGTGCTTTTGCCGCCCTTGTATTGCCGCGGGTTTTGTAGTATACTGAAACGGTATACTCTAATCGATCTTATGAGGTGCCACCATTGAATCGAATTGATTTTTCTCACGATACACAGGCGGCGGCGGTCATCGCCTCCTACTACGACGCCCCGCCTTTGGCCTATGTCCATTCCTACGGCTGCCAGCAGAACGTAAACGACGGCGAAAAGATCAAGGGCGTGCTCATGGACGCCGGTTTCGGCCTGTGCAACAAGCTGGAGGACGCCGACCTGATCTTGTTCAACACCTGCGCTGTGCGGGAACACGCCGAGGACCGGGTGTTCGGCAATGTGGGGGCGCTGAAAAGCCTCAAGGAAGCCAACCCCAAGCTGATCATCGGCATCTGCGGCTGCATGACCCAGCAGCCCACCGTGGTGGAAAAGCTGCGCAAAAGCTATCCCTTTGTGGATCTGGTGTTCGGCGTCAACGGCATCGACACTTTGCCCGCCCTGCTGGCCCAGAAGCTGCAGGGGGGCAAGCGGCTGCTCCAGACCCCTTCCGAGCGCTATGACGTGGTGGAGGAGATGCCGGTGCGCCGGGATTCCTCCTTCCGGGCCTGGCTGCCCATTATGTACGGCTGCGACAACTTCTGCTCCTACTGCATCGTGCCCCATGTCCGGGGCCGGGAGCGCAGCCGCAAAAGCGCCGATATCCTGGCCGAGTTCCGCCGGCTGGTGGCCGGCGGCTATAAGGAGATCACCTTGCTGGGCCAGAACGTCAACTCCTACGGCAAGGGCCTGGAGGAGAACATCGACTTTGCGGGCCTGCTGGAGCTGCTCTGCGCCGAGCCGGGGGACTACCACATCCGGTTCATGACCAGCCATCCCAAGGACGCCACCTTCCGACTCATCGACACCATGGCCGCCCATCCTCAGATCTGCCGCCACCTGCATCTGCCGGTACAGAGCGGCAGCAACCGGGTATTGGCCGCCATGAACCGCCGGTACACCGCCGAAAAATACCTGGAGCTCATCGACTACGCCAAGGAAAAGATCCCCGGCATCACCTTCTCCAGCGACATCATCGTGGGCTTCCCCGGTGAGACCGAGGAGGAGTTTGAGGAGACTTTGGAGCTGATCAAAAAGGTGGAGTACATGCAGCTGTTCACCTTCATCTACTCCAAGCGCACCGGCACCCCCGCCGCCGAGATGCCCGACCCTTACACCCACAAGGACAAGACCGCCCGCATGGCCCGTCTGCTGGCTGTGCAGGACGAGATCGCCGCCCGGCTGGCCCGCCAGCTGGTGGGCAAAAGCTACCGGGTGCTGGTGGAGGGCCACGCCCGCCAGGAAGGGGCCCTCACCGGCCGGCTGGACAACAACCTGATCGTGGAGTTCGCCGGCGACAGCGCCCTCATCGGCCAGTACGCCCAGGTGTATGTGGAGGACGCCCGGGCTACCGTGCTCAAGGGCCGTCTGGACTAAAAACAAGCCTCAAAAAGCAATTTTTTCGCTTTTTGCGATAGAGCATATTTTATTTGGAAAAGGAGAATCCCAACATGGATTGCATCGAACTGTTTAAGAAAGCCGCCGCCGCCATGCAGACCGATCCCCGTCTGCTGGCTCTGACCACCGCCCAGAAGGCCTGCGACGAGGACCAGGTCCTGCAGGAGCTCATCGGCCAGTTCAACCTGCTGCGCATTGACCTGAACGAGGAGATCGGCAAGAGCGAGCGGGACAACCAGAAGATCGCTGAGCTCAATGAGAAGGTGGGCAAGGTGTATCAGGAGATCATGGAGGCCCCCGCCATGGTGGCCTACAACGAGGCCAAAACCGCCGTGGAAGGTATGATCAACCACATCAATGCCATCGTCAACACTGCCGTGGAGGGCGGCGACCCCATGCTGGTGGAAGAGCCCAGCGCCTCCTGCACCGGCAGCTGCTCCAGCTGCTCCGGCTGCCACTAAGAAGGGCGTTTTTTCGGTAAATATCCGCCGCCGGCCGGGCTGGCCTTTTTGCCGCTTTGGCGCGCAGGGGCTGCCGGCCGGCCTTTTGTTTTGTATGGGTCCCGCCCGGGCGGGGCGATTCTTATTTCGCTAGGAGGCGAGCTGTTTGGCCAAACTTTCCCCCATGATGCAGCAGTATTTCGAGATCAAAAAACAGCATAAGGACGAGATTTTGTTCTTCCGGCTGGGCGATTTCTACGAGATGTTCTACGACGACGCCGTGCTGGCGTCCAAGGAGCTGGAGCTCACCCTCACCGGCCGGGACTGCGGCCAGCCCGAGCGTGCCCCCATGTGCGGGGTGCCCTTCCACAGCTGCGAGAACTACATCGCCCGGCTGATTGCCAAGGGCTACAAGGTAGCCATCTGCGAGCAGATGGAGGACCCGGCCCTGGCCAAGGGGCTGGTCAAGCGGGACATCATCCGGGTGGTCACCCCCGGCACCGTCATCGAGAGCAGCATGCTCCAGGACGACCGCAACAACTACCTGGGCAGCGTCTTTGTCCAGGGCGCCAGCGCCGGGCTCTGCTTTGCCGACGTGTCCACCGGCGACGTGCAGGTCACCACTTTGGAAGGGGATCGGCTGGCCGAGCGGATCATCGCCGAGCTGGGCCGGTTTTCCCCCAGCGAACTGCTGCTGAACACCGCCGTGCTGGACCTGAAAGCTGTCACCGGCTACATCAACGCCCACGCCCACTGTGCCGTGGAGCTGATGGAGGACGAGCGGTATGATACCGACCGGATGGCCGCCACCATGGAAGGCCAGTTCGGCGCCGACTGGACCGCCGCCACCGGCCTGGCGGACCAGCCCCTGCCCGCGGCGGCTCTGGCGGTGCTGCTGGAATACCTGGCCGATACCCAGAAAAAAGGGGTGCAGCGGCTGAAGAACATCCGCTTTTACACCGAAAGCCAGTTCATGCAGCTGCCCGAGACCACCCGCACCAATCTGGAACTCACCGAGACCATGCGGGGCCGGGAGAAAAAGGGCACCTTGCTGTGGGTTCTGGACAGCACCTGCACCGCCATGGGCAAGCGTCTGCTCCGGGCTTGGGTGGAGCAGCCTCTGGTGTCGGCTGCGGCCATCAACGCCCGGCTGGACGCCGTGGAGCAGCTGGTCCAGGACACGGTGGGCCGGGAGGAGGCCGCCGACGCCCTGCGCCGGGTATTTGACATGGAGCGGCTCATGACCCGGGCCATGTACGGCTCGGCCAGCCCCCGGGAGATGTATTCTCTGGCCCTCACCTGCGGCCAGCTTCCCGGCCTGCGCCAGCTGGCGGGCAAATACGACTGCGGCATGCTCCGGGGTATCTGCCAGGACATCGACCCTCTGGAGGACATCCGCCAGCTGATCCTGGACGCCTTGCAGGAGGACCCGCCCTCGCTGGTCAAGGACGGCGGCTTCATCCGGCCCGGTTACAGCCAGGAGGTGGACGAGCTGCGGGACATCATGCACGGCGGCAAGGACTATCTGGCCACTTTGGAAGCCAAGCTCAAGGAGGAGACGGGCATCCGCACCCTCAAGATCGGCTATAACCGGGTGTTCGGCTACTACATTGAGGTGAGCAAGAGCTTCACCTCCCAGGTCCCCGACCACTTCACCCGCAAGCAAACTCTGGCCAACGTCGAGCGGTACATCACCAGCGAGCTCAAGGAGCTGGAAAACCGGATTCTCGGGGCAGGGGAGCGGCTGCTGAGCCTGGAACGGCAGCTGTTTGACGAGCTGGTACGCAAGGTCTGCGCCCAGCTGGACCGCATCCAGCGCACCGCGGCGGCCATCGCCCGGCTGGACGTATTCTGTTCTCTGGCCCATGTGGCGGCGGAGAACAATTATGTCAAGCCCGTCGTGGACCAGAGCGGCCGGCTGGAGATCCGCCAGGGCCGCCACCCGGTGGTGGAAAAGATGCTCAAGGGCACTTTGTTTGTGCCCAACGACACGGTGATGAACGACGGGGACGACCGGATGCTCATTATCACCGGCCCCAATATGGCCGGCAAATCCACCTATATGCGCCAGACCGCCCTCATTGTGCTCATGGCCCAGATCGGCAGCTTTGTGCCGGCGTCGGCGTGCAGCCTGGGGGTGGTGGACGCCATCTTCACCCGGGTGGGGGCTTCCGACGATCTGGCCGCCGGCCAGTCCACCTTTATGGTGGAGATGACCGAAGTGGCCCAGATCCTGGAAAACGCCACCCCCCACAGCCTGGTGGTGCTGGACGAGATCGGCCGGGGCACCTCCACCTTCGACGGCATGAGCATTGCCCGGGCGGTGGTGGAGCACATGGCCGACAAGAGCGGGCATCTGGGCTGCAAGACCCTCTTTGCCACCCACTACCACGAGCTCACCGACCTGGAAAACACCCTGGACGGGGTGAAGAACTACTCCATCGCCGTGAAAAAGCGGGGAGACGACATCACCTTCCTGCGCCGCATCCTGCCCGGCCCCGCCGACGACAGCTACGGCATCCAGGTGGCCAAGCTGGCCGGTCTGCCCGACGAGGTGACCGAGCGGGCCAAGGAGGTGCTGCGGCAGCTGGAGGCTTCCGCCCCCGACCTCTCGGCGGGACGGCAGCTGGATTTCGGCAATTTTGAAAAATTTGCCGGTACCCCCGCCCCGGGGGAGCTGGTGGACAAGCTGCGGGCCGTGGACCCCGAGACCCTCACCCCCATCGAGGCCCTTACATTGTTGTTTGAACTGAAAAAACTGCTGCCCGCCGAATAAGGCGAGCGGCTGTCCCATACAGAACAGGAGGAAAGACAGATGGCAGCGATCCGGGTACTGGATCAGCACACCGCCGAGCTCATCGCGGCGGGAGAGGTGGTGGAGCGTCCCGCCTCGGTGGTAAAGGAACTGCTGGAAAACGCCATCGACGCCGGCGCGTCCCAGGTGACCATATCCATCCAGCGGGGAGGGGTGCAGTGCATCGAGGTGGCCGACAACGGCAGCGGCATCGACACCGAGGATATCCCGGTGGCCTTCATCCGCCACGCCACCAGCAAGATCGCCACCCAGGACGATCTGGAAAACATCCGCACTCTGGGCTTCCGGGGAGAGGCCCTGGCCTCCATCGCCAGCGTGGCCCGGGTGGAGCTGCTCACCTGCACCGCCCAGGACGAGTTCGCCAGCCTCTACCGCATCGAGGGAGGCCGGGAACAGGGGCTGGAGCCCTCGGCCCGGCCGGTGGGCACCACCATCACGGTGCGGGACCTGTTCTACAACACCCCCGCCCGGATGAAGTTTCTGAAAAAG
>DXDW01000171.1 GCA_019115305.1 Candidatus Anaerofilum excrementigallinarum | reverse complement strand
GGCCAGTCGGGCGGGCCCACCGCCGTTATCAACTCCAGCCTGGCCGGCGTTTACCAGACCGCCAAAGCCCTGGGCGCCGGTATGGTCTACGGCATGCAGTACGGCATCGAGGGACTGCTGAAAAAGCAGGTGATCCCTCTGGACGCCGTGCTCAAAACCAGCATGGACATCGAGCTGCTCAAGCGCACCCCCTCCAGCTATCTGGGCTCCTGCCGCTACAAGCTGCCCTCCTGCGAGGAAAAACCCGAGGTCTACCGCCAGCTGTTTGAGATTCTGGAGCGGCTGGACATCGGGGCCTGCTTCTACATCGGCGGCAACGACAGCATGGACACCATCTCCAAGCTGTCGGCCTGGGGTGAAAAGGTGGGCAGCCCCATCCGGTTCATCGGTGTGCCCAAGACCATCGACAACGACCTGGAAGGCACCGACCACACCCCCGGCTTTGGCTCGGCGGCCAAATACATCGCCACCATCCTCAAGGAGATCATCCGGGACTCCACCGTCTACGACCTGCGCAGCGTGACGGTGGTGGAGATCATGGGCCGCAACGCCGGCTGGCTCACCGGCGCGGCCTGCCTGGCTGCCGGCGACGACTGCGACGGCGCCGACATGATCCTGCTGCCCGAGGTGCCTCTGGACCCCGAGGATTTCCTGCGCCGGGTGGATGAGCTGCAGAAGAAAAAGCCCTCGGTGATTATCGCGGTGAGCGAGGGCGTGCGGCTGGCCGACGGCCGCTATGTCTGCGAGCTGGTAAGCGAGGCCAAGACCGACGCCTTTGGCCACAAGGCAGCGCTGTCGGGCACCGGACGGTATCTGTCCGACCTCATCAGCCACCGGCTGGGCTGCAAGAGCCGGGCCATTGAGTTCTCCACCCTCCAGCGGTGCGCCGCCCATGTGGCCAGCCGCACCGACATCACCGAGGCCTACCAGGCCGGCGGAGCCGCGGTAAAGGCCGCCAGCGAGGGCCAGACCGGCCAGATGGCCGCTCTGGTACGGACCAGCCAGTCTCCCTACGTCTGCGATGTGAAGATGGTGAACGTACACGCCGTGGCCAATCAGGAGAAAAAGGTGCCCCGGGAGTGGATCACCCCCGACGGCTACCACGTCACCGCCGAATTTGCCGCCTACGCCCGGCCGCTGATCCAGGCCGAGCTCACCCCCATCTACATCGACGGCACCCCCCGGCACATCCGTCTGGAGGCCAACTGATCCCCTCCCCCTTTTCCGGCAAGCAAAACAAAAAGCCTTCTGCCCGCGGGCAGAAGGCTTTTTTGTAAGAAGAGAGGTCACAGTGCCTTTCGTTTCCAGACGCCGGCGATGTAGAATACCAGAGACATGACCGCCGACACCGTCCAGCCGATGGGCCAGGAGGACCAGATACCCACACTGCCCATGCCGAAGGGAATGGACAGCACATAGGCCAGCACCACCCGGAGCACCAGGTCGGTGAAGGTAGCCACCATGAACCAGCTCATGGCGCCGGAACCGCGGAGCACGCCGTCGGCCATGAGTTTGATGAGGATGACGAAGTAGAAGGGCGCCACGATGCGCAGGAAGGTCTGGCCGGCCAGCAGGGCTTCAGCGCTGCCGCCGTTTTCCATGAACATCTCCACCATGGGGCCGCTGAGGAAGAAGTAGGCCACAAAGAAGGGAGCCGCCACACACACCGCCATAACCACGCCGGCCACAAAGCCCCGGCGCACACGGTCCAGCTGGCCCGCGCCCACGTTCTGGGCCACAAAGGTGGACAGACCGCTGGCCAGAGTGGTGAAGGAGGTGATGGCGAAGGTGTTGAGCTTGATGGCCGCCGAATAGCCCGCGATGACCGCCGAGCCGAAGCCGTTGACCAAGGTCTGGATGAACATGTTGCCCACCGAGATGAAGCTCTGCTGCAGGATGCTGGGCACCGCAACCACCACGATCTTGCGCAGCATCATGCCGGAGAAGAGGGGCACCTTGCCCTCTGTGGGGATCTGCCGCAGCCGCAGCACCAGCACCAGCAAAGACAGCAGGCTGGAGGCGCCCTGGGCGATGAAGGTGGCCCAGGCCACACCGGCCACGCCGGCCTTAAAGCCGATGACGAACCACAGGTCCAGGATGATGTTGCCCACCGAGGAGAAGATCAGGAAGATCAGCGGTGTGCGGGAATCGCCCATGGCGTTGAAGATGCCGGTACATATATTGTACAAAAACAAAAAGGTGACGCCGCCGATGTAGATATTCAGGTAGAGCTGACCGTCGGCAAAGATGTTTTCGGGGGTTTGTATCATCCGCAGCAGCGGCCCGCTGGTGAGGAAGCCTGCCACCGAAAGCACTACGCTGAGCACCGCGCAGGCGATGTAGGTGGTGGTGACGGCGGTTTTCATCCGCACATAATCCCTGGCGCCGAAGGCCTGGCTGATAACCACGCTGCAGCCGATGTTGCTGCCCATGGCCACCGCGATGAACAACATGGTGATGGGGTAGCTGGCACCCACCGCCGCCAGTGCATCCTCACCGGCAAAGCGTCCGGCGATCATGCTGTCGGCGATGTTGTAAATCTGCTGAAACATCACGCTCACCAGCATGGGAATAGAAAACGCCCATAGCTTTCTCTCCACATTTCCCTGTGTAAAATCGATCCTCATTGAGGCCCCTCCTTTTTGTTTTTTCCATCTGGAATTATAATACT
>DXDW01000170.1 GCA_019115305.1 Candidatus Anaerofilum excrementigallinarum | reverse complement strand
TCTGCCCACCGAGACCATGGAGGACATCGAGGGCATCGCCAACACCGCCCAGCGCATCGTGGACCTCTATTACCAGAACCCGGACAAGCCCAAGGGCAAGGGGGTGCAGGTGACCATCAGCGTGGCCTGCTTTGTGCCCAAGCCCCACACCCCCTTCCAGTTCTGCCCCCAGGATACCCCCGAGATGCTCCAGGAAAAGCAGAAACACCTGCTGCACAGCGTCAAGAGCCGCAAGATCAACGTGCGCTACCACGACAGCAAGACCAGCTTCCTGGAAGCGGTGTTCGCCAAGGGCGACCGCCGTCTGAGCCGGGTGCTGGAGGAGGCCTACCGCCGGGGCTGCTACTTCGACGGCTGGGACGACCAGTTCCACTACGATACCTGGCTGGAAGTGTTCCGGGATCTGGGTGTGGATATGGACTTCTATTCCCACCGCGTCATCCCCACCGACGAGATCACTCCCTGGGATCACCTGCACTACGGTGTGACCAAGCGGTATCTTGTTTCCGAGTACGAAAAGGCCGTCAAGGCCGAGACCACGCCCCCCTGCAACCGGCATTGCTCCGGCTGCGGGGCCAACAAACTGCTGGGAGGTGCCTGCTTTGAATACGATCAGAGTCTGGTTCACTAAGACCGGGGAGGCCTCCTACATCTCCCATCTGGACCTCCAGCGGGTGATGGGCCGGGCCATGCGCCGGGCGGGGCTGCCGGTTTGGTATTCCCTGGGATTCAACCCCCACATCTACATGACCTTTGCGCTGCCCCTTTCTCTGGGCCAGGAGAGCCTGGTGGAGAGCGTGGATTTCAAGACCGAGACTCCTCTGGACCAGCTGGACTTTGAGGGGATGGCCGCGGCCCTCACCGAGGCGCTGCCCCGGGGCGTCGACGTGAAAAAGATCTACCCCGCCGACACCGACCCCGCCGCCATTGCCAGCGTGAAATACCAGGTGCGGCTGCCGGGGGACTGGATGAAGGCGGTGGAGGGCTACAACGCCCTGCCCGAAGCCATTGTGGAGAAAAAGACCAAGCGGGGCACAAAGCCCCTGAACCTCAAGGAGCATATCCCCGCCATCGAAGCCTGGCTGCGGGATGGGGAGACCTGCTTTACCCTGACCTTGCCGGCAGGCAGCGCCGGGCTCAACCTGAACCCCGCTCTGCTTTTGCAGTTCATGGAAGGGCAGTGGAATCTGCCCGCCAGAGCCGCACACCTGCTGCGGGTGGGCATTTTTACCCAAAACGGAGACAAATTTTTGGGATAAGCCCTTGCATTCCCCTGTGGGGTATGGTAAACTATTAAGGCGTTAGTGTCCGCTGGCACCACCCAGCGGGGTTAATGTGCATCATTAAACGGACGGTCCTCTGCCGGTATGCCGGGTATGAACGTCAGCTAAAAAATGGAGGATTCAGAACAATGGACGCAATGAAAATCATTACCGAGGGTATGATCAAAGAGAACCGCCCCCAGTTTGAAGTGGGCGATACCGTGCGGGTTTCCGTGCGCATCAAGGAAGGCGAGCGCGAGCGTATCCAGGCTTTCGAAGGCACTGTCATCGCCAAGAAGCATGGCGGCATCGCCGAGACCTTCACCGTCCGCCGCACCTCTTACGGCGTAGGCGTGGAGCGCGTGTTCCCCGTCAACTCTCCGTTCGTGGAGAAGGTCGAGGTCATCCGTCGGGGTAAGGTTCGCCGTGCGAAGCTGTTCTACCTGCGCAGCCGCACCGGTAAGGCCGCCAAGGTCAAGGAGCAGATCCGCTAATCTGGCCAAAGGAGGGGGAACAACGCTGCGTTGTTCCCTCTTTTTGTTTTTTCGCCCTGTTTTGGCCAAAAAACGGTTGGAAGGAGAACCCCATGAGCCAGGAATTTGTCAACCGCCGCAACATCCAGTGGTTCCCCGGGCATATGACCCGCACCCTGCGTGTGATGGAGGCGGATATAAAAAATGTGGATGTGGTGGTGCAGCTGCTGGACGCCCGCATCCCCCAGAGCAGTCTAAACCCTGAGATCCAGCGCATCACCGCCCGCAAGCCCCGTCTGTATGTGATGAACAAGGCCGATCTGGCCGACCCCGCCGTCACGGCCCGGTGGAAGCGCTGGTTTGAAAACCAGCGCGCCGGCTGTGTGGCCATCAGCAGCAAAAACCGGGGCGCCGCCGGGGCGGTGCGGGCCCAGATCGAACAGGAGCTGGCCCAGCTCATCGCCCGCCGGGAGCAGAAGGGTACCGCCGGCGCCAGCATCCGGGTGATGGTGGTGGGTATCCCCAACGTGGGCAAATCCACCTTCATCAACTGCTGGGCGGGTTCCGCCCGTGCCAAAGCCGCCGACCGCCCCGGCGTCACCCGGGGCAAGCAGTGGATCAGCGTGCCCGGCTACGAGCTGCTGGACATGCCCGGCGTGCTGTGGAAAAAATTTGAAAGCCTGGAAACGGCCACCAACCTGGCCTTTATCGGTTCCATCAAGGACGATATCCTGGACATCGAGGAGCTGGCCATGGGCCTGCTGAGCCAGGTGCGGGAGATCTACCCCCAGCGTCTGCTGGAGCGGTACAAGCTCAAGCCCGAGGACCTGGAACTGGACCCCTGGGAACTGCTGGAGGCCATCGGCCGCCGCCGGGGCATGCTGGTATCCGGTGGCGAGGTGAACACCGAGCGGGCCGCCATCATGGTGGTGGACGAGTTCCGGGCCAGCAAGTGGGGGCGCATCTCTTTGGAGCAGCCCCCGCGGGAAGGGGAGAAGCCCGATGACCAGTGATCTCTACGCCTACGACGCCGAAGTGCGCAGCCAGCAGGGCTGCATCTGCGGGGTGGACGAGGCGGGCCGCGGCCCTTTGTGCGGGCCGGTGGCGGTGGCTGCCGTCATCCTGGACCCCGACCGGCCCCTGGAGGGCATCAACGATTCCAAAAAGCTGTCGGAGAAAAAGCGGGAAGCCCTCTACGACCAGATCATCAGCCGGGCGCTGGCCTGGAAGGTGGTGCTGGTGAGCCCCGCCGAGATCGACCGCATGAATATCCTGGGGGCCACCATGTACGGCATGGCCCAGGCCATTGCCGGGCTGGGCAAGCCGGTGGATCTGGCCCTCATCGACGGCAACCGCTGCCCCGAAAGCCCCACCCCCTGCCGGGCGGTGGTGAAGGGGGACGCCACCAGCGCCAGCATCGCCGCGGCCTCCATTCTGGCCAAGGTGACCCGGGACCGGTATATGCTGGAATTGGACAAACAGTATCCCCAGTACCAGCTGGCCAAGCACAAGGGGTATCCCACCAAGCTGCACTATGAGCTGCTGGACCAGTACGGAGTGGCGGATTTCTACCGCAAAAGCTTTCTCAAAAAGCGGGGCTATGTAAAATGAAGCTGTTTGGGTTTGAGGCCGCTCCCACCGGAGCCCGGGGAGAGGAGATGGCCGCCCGGTGGTACCGCCGCCGGGGCTGGACCGTTTTGGACCAGAACTACCGCACCCGGCAGGGAGAGCTGGACCTGGTGGTCAGCCGCCAGGGGGTGCTTGCCTTTGTGGAGGTGAAAACTCGCACCGGCCGGCCCCTGGGCCGCCCCTGCGAGGCGGTGGACGCCCGCAAGCAGCAGCGGATCATCGCCGCCGCCAGCTACTATCTAATGTGCCATCCCCAGCGGGAGGAGGACACCATCCGGTTTGATGTGCTGGAGGTGTGGCCCGACCGCGACGGGGAGGACCGGTTCAACTGCATCGAAAATGCCTTTGGGCTGTAAAGCCCGCTTTATCCAGCCGTTCCGGGGCGGGCGACGGGTCTGCTCCGGCGAAAAAAGCCGCCCTGCGCGGCCATATAGAGGGGGAAATATTATGGAATTCACAAGCACCCGCAACAACAGCCTTTCGGTATCCTCGGCCCAGGCGATCCTCCAGGGCCTTTCGGAGGAGGGCGGCCTGTTCGTGCCCCGTCAGTTCCCGCAGGTGGATCTGGCCGAGGCCTGCCGCCTGGACTACTGCCGGCTGGCCCGGCTGGTCCTGGAAGGCTTTCTGTCCGACTATGACCCCGCTTTCCTGGGCCAGGCGGCCGAGCAGGTGTACGGGGCCAACTTCGGCGGCAAGGCCGGTCAGCTGTCCAAGGTCACCGAAGACGTCTATTCCCTGGAGCTGTGGCACGGTCCCACCTGCGCCTTCAAGGACTACGCTCTGCAGCTGATGCCCCGTCTGCTGGTGAAGGCCAAGGAGATGCTGGACCACACCGAGACCACTTTGATCCTGGTGGCCACCTCGGGTGATACCGGCAAGGCCGCCCTGGAGGGCTACCGGGACATCCCCGGCATCGCCATCAAGGTGTTCTATCCCACCGGCGGCACCAGTGAGATCCAGCGGCTGCAGATGGCCACCCAGCAGGGGGACAATGTGGCGGTGTACGCGGTGCGGGGCAACTTCGACGACGCCCAGACCGGGGTAAAGCGGGCCTTTGCCGACAAGGAGCTGGCCAAAAAGCTGGCCGCGGACAACGCCGCCTTCTCCAGCGCCAACTCCATCAACTGGGGCCGGCTGGTTCCCCAGATCGTCTACTACTTCTACGCCTATGGCCGTCTGGTGGAGCAGAACCGCATCGCCCTGGGGGACAAGGTGGACTTCTGTGTGCCCACCGGCAACTTCGGCGACATCCTGGCCGGCTGGTATGCCAAGCAGATGGGCCTGCCTGTGGGCAAGCTGGTCTGTGCTTCCAACAAGAACAACGTTCTCACCGACTTTTTCGCCACCGGCACCTACAACGCCAAGCGGGAGTTCTTCAAGACCACTTCTCCCTCCATGGATATTCTGGTCTCCTCCAACCTGGAGCGGCTGCTCTACCACCTGTCGGGCTGCGACAGCCAGCTGGTGGCAGAGCTGATGGCCAGCCTGGCCCAGACCGGCAGCTACACCGTGCCCGCCGGGCTGCTGGAGGCCATCCGGGCTGATTTCGCCGCCGGCTGGGCCGACGACGAGACTGCTGCAAAGGAGATCGCCGCCCGCTGGACCGACAGCGGCTACCTGTGCGACCCCCACACCGCCGTGGCCTTCCGGGTAGCGGAGGAATACGGCCGCGAGACCGGCCGCCCCTGCGTGGTGCTGAGCACCGCCAACCCCTACAAGTTCCCCGCCGCCGTGCTGCAGGCCTTGGGCCAGCCGGTTCCCCAGGGGGATTTCGACGCCCTGCGGGCTCTGTCCGCCTGCACCGGCACCACCCCGCCGGCCCAGCTGGCCGGCCTGGAGGGCATGACCGAGCGGTTTGACCGGGTGATCGACCCCGCCGAGATCTCGGCTGTGGCCCTGGAAAAATAATCCCGACCCGCACAGAAAAAGCCGGAGCCACGGGCAGACAGCTGTTGTCCGTGGCTCCGGCTGTGTGAGGGGGAGATTGGCCGAAAATCAGCCTTCCCGGAAGGTGCCGCACATGGTCTCCTGGGTGGAGTCGTGGCAGCATTTGACCTGGACCTGCCGGGCGGTGCAGCAATTGCAGCCGTTGTTGTACATGCAGTTGCCCACATCGCAGCGAATGCCGCTGTTGATCTGATCGCTCATGAAAAACGCTCCTTTCGATACTGGAAAATACCGTCTCCCAAGGCTGCCTTTCGGCCCTTGGGGCACATCTTCAGTATGCGCAGGGCGGCGCAAGGATAAACGGAGGAATTTATGGCAATATTTGCAATTGCGGATCTGCATCTCTCTCTGGGAACCGACAAGCCCATGGATGTGTTTGCGGGCTGGGACGGCTATCTGCCCCGGCTGGAACAGAACTGGCGCCGTCTGGTGTCTGACGAGGATACGGTGGTGATACCGGGGGATATCTCCTGGGCCATGCGGCTGGAGGACTGCCGGGCCGATTTTGCCTTTTTGCACAGCCTGCCGGGAAAAAAGCTGCTTTTGAAGGGCAACCATGATTACTGGTGGACCACCCGGGCCAAAATGGATAAGTTCCTGGCCGCCAACGGCTTCGACAGCCTGCGCATCGTCCACAACGACAGCGTGCAGGCCGAGGGCTTTGCCATCTGCGGCAGCCGCAGCTGGATGTTCGACAGCCAGGAAGAGCAGGACGAAAAGGTCATGGCCCGGGAACTGGGCCGGCTGCGGGCCAGCCTGGCCGCCGCCGGGGAAGGGGAGAAGCTGGTGTTTCTCCACTATCCGCCGGTCTATCCCGGCGCCCGGGCCGACGGCGTGGTGGAACTGCTGCGGGAATTTGGGGTAAAACAGTGTTTCTACGGCCATCTCCACGGCAGCGCCATCCGGTTTGCGGTGCAGGGCTGGCGGGACGAAATCTGCTACAAGCTGGTGTCCGCCGACGCTTTGGAGTTTTGTCCCTGGAAAATTTCCTGAAATGCGGAATATTACTGGAAATTGCCAAACAAATGTGATATAATACCCGTCAGGTGTTTGTTATGCCGGCTTTTGTCCGGGGCAGTCCCGCCCCGCGGGATGTCGGAGGGCGCGAAAAAGCCGGTTCCTGCTGCCGCCGGCCGAAAAACCAGAAGGCGGCCAGCGGCCGCGCCTGCCTGGGCGTGATAAAAAACCAAATTTTTTATTGGAGGAAATACAATGAGTCTGGTAAAATGTGAAAAACTGGAGCACAGCATGGTGGAACTGGAGTTCTCGGTGTCCGCCGAGGATTTCAAGGCTGCTGTGGATAAGGCTGCCAAGCGCGAAGGCAAGAAGTACACCGTGCCCGGCTTCCGCAAGGGCAAGGCCCCCCGTCATCTGATTGAGAAGATGTACGGCGCTGAGGTGTTCCACTACAACGCCATCAACGATCTGTTCCCCGCTGCCTACGAGGCTGCCGCCAAGGAAGCCAACGTGGAGCCGGTGAGCCGTCCCGAGGCCGACGTGGTTTCTTCCTCTCTGGAAGAGGGCGTTGTGCTGAAGGTGAAGGTGGCTGTCAAGCCCGAGATCACCGTGAAGGACTACAAGGGCCTGAAGGCTGTCAAGACCGTGCAGCCCGTGGAGGAGAGCCGCGTGGACGGCGAGATCGAGCGTATGCGTCAGCGCAATGCCCGCATCATCTCCCGCGAGGGCAAGGCCGAGAAGGGCGACACCGCCAAGTTTGACTTTGAGGGCTTTGTGGACGGCGTCGCTTTTGAGGGCGGCAAGGCCGAGAACTACACCCTGGAGCTGGGCAGCGGCCAGTTCATCCCCGGTTTCGAGGATCAGATGATCGGCCACGAGGCCGGCGAGGAGTTCGACGTCAACGTCACCTTCCCCGAAGAGTACCATGCCAAGGAGCTGGCCGGCAAGGAAGCCGTCTTTAAGATCAAGCTGCACGAGGTGGAGACCAAGGAGCTGCCTGAGCTGGACGACGAGTTTGCCAAGGACGTCAGCGAGTACGACACCCTGGACGAGCTGAAGGCCAGCATCCGCAAGGGTATGGAAGAGCAGGCTGACCGCGAGGCCGAGCTGAACGTGGAGAACGCTCTGGTGGACCAGGTGATCGAGTCCATGGAAGGCGAGATCCCCCAGGCCATGTACGACAACCGCATGGACGAGATGGTCAACGAGTACCGCTACCGTCTGCAGCAGCAGGG
>DXDW01000169.1 GCA_019115305.1 Candidatus Anaerofilum excrementigallinarum | reverse complement strand
TGATCGCTTGGAACGATTTGCACGCTGGGTGGTGCGCCGCCGCAAGCTGGTGCTTGTGCTGGCGGTGCTGCTGCTGATCCCCTCGGTTCTGGGGGCTGCGGGCACCTATATCAACTACGACATTCTCACCTATCTGCCCCCTGAGCTGGACTCCATGGTGGGCCAGACCTACCTGGACGGCGATTTCCACACCGCCAGTACGGCGATGATCACGGTGGAACACATGCCGCCGGCGCAGCTGGCACAGCTGGAAACCCAGCTGGCCGAAGTGCCGGGGGTGGACACCGTCATGGGCGGCAGCGACCTGCTGGGCCAGACGGTGCCCAGCGAGATGCTGCCGGAGGATGTGCAGAAGTTCTTCTACGGCAAAAACGACGCCCAACTGCTGCTGGTGAAATTTTCCGACACCAGCGCCAGCGCCGCCACCATGCAGACCATTGACCAGATCAAAGCCCTGCTGGACAAAAACTGCTTTATCGGCGGCATGTCGGCCATCCTCACCGACACCAAAAACCTCATCGACCGGGAGATGCCCCTGTACATTCTCTGCGCCGTGGGATGCAGCCTGATTCTGCTGTTTCTCAGCATCAAGGAGACCGCCGCGCCGCTGCTGTTCATGACCGGCATCGCCTTCCCCATCCTCTACAACTTCGGCAGCAACTGGTTTTTGGGGCAGATCTCCTACATCACCCAGGCGCTGGCCACGGTGCTGCAGCTGGGTGTGACCATGGACTTCTCCATCTTCCTGCTGCACCGGTACGAGGAAGAAAAGTCGAAAGACCCCGCCGGCAGCTCCGAAAACGCCATGGTGCGCGCCATCTGCAACACCGCCGGCAGCATCGCGGGCTCCTCTCTGACCACCATTGCCGGATTCTTAGCCATGTGCACCATGCAGCTGAGCCTGGGCAAGGACATCGGCATCGTGATGGCCAAGGGCGTGGCCCTGGGTGTTATCTGCACCGTGACCGTCCTGCCCGCCCTGCTGCTCACCTTCCGCGGCGTGCTGGAACGCCACACCCACCGCACCTTTATCCCTCCCCTGCGCCGCACAGCCGGGTTTGTCACCCGCCACTACAAGGGCATTCTGGCCGGTTTTCTGGTGCTGCTGGTTCCCTTCGCGCTGGCCCAGAGAAAGACCGAGGTCTACTATACTTTGTTCGACAGCCTGCCCCAGGATATGGACGGCATCGTGGGAACCAACCGGCTGAAAGACGACTTCAACATGACCACCACCCACTTCATTCTGGTGGACGAAAACCTCTCCAACGCCCAGATGCACGAGCTTTCCGTCCGGCTGGAACAGGTGGACGGCATCAACGATGTGCTGAGCTACGAGAAGTTCGTGGGCGGCGGCCTGCCGGAAGAGATGCTGCCCGATGATGTAAAAGAGATCTTCCACGCCGGCGGACACCGGATGATTCTGGCCAATTCCGGCTACAAAAGCGGCACCGACGCCCAGAACCAGCAGCTGGAGACCCTCAACGCCATTGTAAAGGAATACGACCCCGGCGCGGTGATCTCTGGCGAAGGCGCCATGACCCGGGACCTCATCGAGGTGGCCGACCGGGATTTCAAGAGCGTGAATATCGCCTCGATTCTGGCGGTGTTCCTCATCATCGCGGTGGTGTTCCGGTCGGCGTCCATTCCGGTGCTGCTGGTGGCGGCCATTGAAAGCGCCATCACCATCAATCTGGGCATCCCCTATTTCAGCGGCACGGTGCTGCCCTTTGTGGCCAGCATCGTGGTGGGCACCATCCAGCTGGGCGCCACGGTGGACTACGCCATCCTCACCACCACCCGCTTCGGCGAGGAGCTGAACGCCGGCCACTCCGCCCGGGAAGCCATGCGCATCGCGGTAGAGCAGAGCAGCCAGAGCATCCTCACCAGCGGCCTGACCTTCTTTGTGGCAACGGCCAGTGTGGCGGCCATCTCCCGCATGGAGCTGATCCAAAGCCTGTGCCTTCTCATCAGCCGCGGCGCCCTCATCAGCATGGCGGTGATCCTGCTGGTTCTGCCGGCCCTGCTCATCCTGTGCGCCCCGCTTATCCGCAAAACCACCTATCACTGGATCAAAAAGGAGACGATTGCATGAAACAGTACATCCGGCGCGGGCTGGCAGTGCTTGTGAGCCTGGGCATGACGGCCAGTCTGGCCACTCCCGCCTTTGCCGCACAGCCTGTCAAAGCCGACAAGGACGAAACGGTCTATATCATTCTGAACAGCGACGGCAGCATCCAGAGCCAGACCGTCACCGAGTGGCTGCACGCCGACGGCAGCCTGCAAGGGGTGGCCGACCACACCACCCTGGACAACATCCAGAACCTCAAGGGGACGTTGGCACCCCGCACCGAGAACGGCGTGACCTACTGGGACACCGACGCCTCCGACCTGTGGTACCAGGGCAGCACCGACGCCACCCCGCCGGTGACCGCCGCCATCACCTACACGTTGGACGGCAAGGAGATGACCGCCGAGGAAATGGCTGGAAAGAGCGGCCATGTGGTGATTACCATAAAGCTCACCAACAACGATCCCCACACCTGCACGGTACAGGGCAAACAGCGCACCATTTACACTCCCTTTGCCACTGTGGCGGCCATCGACCTGCCCAGCGACCGGTTCACCGGCGTCAAGGCGGAACATGGCACTGTCCAGACCGACTCCACCAACCAGCTGGCCTGTTTTCTGGCGATGCCCGGCATGCGGGAGAGCTTCGGCGAGACCCTGTCGGGCAAGCTGCAGGAACTGGAAGATTTGATGCTGGACACTTTGGTGGTGGAAGCCGACACCACTGACTTTGAAGCCCCCTCCATGATGCTGGCCAGCGCCACCAACATGGAGGAACTGGAAAAGCAGGCCGACCTGCCGGCGCTGGACGACAAGATGGACCAGCTGAACAGCGGCAGCTCCCAGCTGAAAGACGGCGCGGCCCAGCTGGCCGAAGCCACCGCAGCCCTGCAGGACAAGATGAGCCAGATGTCCGCCAGCTACGCCGCCTTTGACGCAGGCGTTGCCAGCGCCCTGGAGGGTGCCCAGCAGCTGCAGCAGGGTACCGGCGAGCTGAACGGCGCGGTATCCACTTTGCAAAGCGGCGCGGGTACTCTGGCCGACGGCAGCGCCCGGCTGAAGGCGGGCGCCAACCAGCTGAACGAGACCCTGTCCAGTCAGCTGCTGCCGGGGCTGACCCAGTCGGCCGGTCTGCAGCAGCAGCTGGAACAGGACATGGCGGCGCTGCTGGACAAGCTGAACGGCATGCTGGAATCCCCGGCGCTGCCCGAGGATGCGGTACAGCAGGTATCCCAGGCGGTGGCTGCCCAGTTCGCCGCCGTGGGCAACGCAGTGGCCAACGCCGGTGCGGGCGCTGCCGCCCAGACTGCCGCCGGTGTGGCCGCAAACGCCGCGGTGACCACCGTTTCGGACAGCGCCGCCGCCGCTGTAATGGGGCTGGTGCAGAATGGTACCCTGACCCCTGACCAGGCCGCCGCCGTCTCCGCTGCCCTGACCCAGGGCATCCAGGGCGCGGATGTTGCCGGCGCGGTGAACGCCGCTGTTGCCGCCGCACAGGGGGACATCGCCGCCGCTGTCTCTGCCGCCGTGGAAAGCGATGCCGGAGTACAGCAGGCCAAGGCAGAGGCCGGTCCGGCCATTCTCGCCGCCATCAATGCCGCCATTCCCCAGGTCACCCAGACCATGCTGCAGAGCGTGCAGGGAGATCTGGACAAGGTGACCGGCGAAGCCTCCGCTTTGATGCAGGGCATGCAGCAGCTCACCGGCGCCCTGTATAACCCCGAAAATCCCGCCGACACGAACACCGTAGCGGGGGCTGTGGCGGGTCTTTCCGCCGGTGCTGACCAGCTGGACAGCGGTGTCGCGGCTCTGGCCGGCGGTGCAAACCAGCTGAAAGAGGGCACGGCCCGTCTGGACGGCGGCGCCGCGGCTCTGACCGACGGTCTGCGCACTTTGGCCGGCTCCAGCAAGACGGTCCAGAGCGCGCTGGGACAGTTTGAGAGCGGCGCGGGCCAGCTGAACAGCGGCATGCAGACGCTGCAGGGCGGCGTAGGCGAATATGTGGACCAGGTGCAGCAGGCAGTCAGCCAGCTGGACCCCGAATCCCTGGCCGAAGCCGCTGCCGTGGTCGACGCTCTGCGTGAGCAGGCCAACGCCTACACCGGTTATGCGGGCAGCCCGGAGGGAGCGCGCAATACCACCAAGTTTGTGATGAAAACAGCCGCTCCCGTCAAACAGCAGGCAGAGCAAGCCCCCGCCGCCCCCGAAAAGGAGCAAAAGAGCTTCTGGCAGCGCCTGCGCGATCTGTTCTGAGCAAAACGTTCCTTTCGGGACAGCTGCAAAACAGCTTGCATACAAAAAATTTTGGGAAGCAGGCCTTCGGGCACCGCTTCCCCCGAAAAGAGAACTAAAAAAGCAGGGCCGGGCCCCCATTCTGGGGACCCGGCCCTGCCGGCTTATGGGTTATAGGCAGAGATGCGAATTACTCGTTCTCTTTGCGCTTTTTGCCCAGCACCACGGCGGCGCCGGCGCTCACTGCCAGCAGACCAGCCACAGCCGCCACGGGGAAGGTATCACCTGTGGTGGGAGAAGCGGTGCTGGAGGAAGAACCGCCCGACGGGGTGGAGGGATTGGGAACAGGAGCAACTACCTTGACCAGAGCCTGGATGGCCTTGAGCAGGGCGCTGCGGGCAGCGTCCACCTCGGCCTGGGTGGCGTTGGGATCGGCGGCTACCTTAGCAGCGGCCTCCTTGGCCTTCACCATGGCATCCCAGCTGTCGGCGGTGTAGTCGTTCTTGTTCAGCTTATCGGCCTCGGCCAGAGTGCCGTTGAGCTCGCCCTTGTCAGTCACGCGGACCAGAGCGGTCTGGGCGGACAGCAGAGCGGTGTAAGCGGTATCCAGCTGGTTCTGGGAAGCATCGGCGGCATTGGCCAGCAGCTTCTCCGCATCAGCCAGAGCCTGGGCAAAGGCCTTCCAGCTTTCGGCAGTGTAGTTGGCTTCCTGCAGAGCCTTGGCCTGCTCCACGAACTTGGCCAGAGCAGCGGTGTCGCCCCGCTTGGTCAGCTCGCTCATGGCGGCGGTCATGTTGGCCACAGCCTTGACATAGTCCTCGGTGGTAGCCTTGGCGTCAGCCTGCACAGCCAGGGCAGCGGTGAGGGCATCCTCCACAGCCTTCCAGCTGCTGGTGGTGTACTCCTCGGGCTCAAGAGCCTGGGCAGCGGCGATGGTGGCGTCCAGGGTCTCCTTGGCATTGCTGGGAACCAGATTCTTGATGGCGTTCTGCAGGTCGGCGATGGCCTTGTCAGCTTCGTCGACAGTGATGACCTCCTGCTCCAGCAGAGCCTTAAGGGCAGCCAGGGCATCCTGAGCAGCCTGCCAGCTCTCGTCGGTGAAGGCGTCGGAAGAAACGCTGTTCAGCACATCTTCAGCGGAAGCAATCGCTTCCTTGACACGCTTTACATCGGTGAACTGCAGCTGGTTGACAGCCTCCAGGAACTCCCGAATCACAGCGTTGGCCTGGGTCTGGGTGGCGTTTTCGTCATCCATGATATCCTGCAGCTTGGCAGCGGCAGCTTCCACGGCGGCCCAATCGCCCACAAGGCTCTCTCTGTCCAGATTGTTGTACATGGCCAGCAGTTCCTCTACCTGCTTGGTATCCACAGGCATCACCAGGGCGTTGATGGCGTTGTTCAGCTCGCGGGTGGCGGCGGCAACCTGATCGGCGGTGGCGTTCTCATCAGCCAGAACCTTTTCGGCGTTGGCCAGAGCGGTCTCCACAGCCTTCCAGCTGTCGGCGGTGTAGCGGTCCTTGTTCAGAACCTTGGCCAGGTTGATGGCGGTCTCCAGCCCGGTGGTGTCCATGGCGGGAGCGTCCTGCTCAAACAGGGTGGTCAGACGGATCTCGGAAGCGGAGAAGAAGGTATTGGCGGTATCGCCAATGGTAGCGGTGGCCACCAGGCGAACCTTCACAACATTCTCAACCGGCTCAAAGTTTGCCTTGCTCCAGCCGCTGGTGCTGAAGGTGAAGGCATTGCCTTCGCCGCCCTTGGCCTTGACAGGAATCCACTGGTCATTGCCCTCCACCTGCACTTCAATGGTGCCGGCGGTCATCTTACCGTTGGCGCCGCTGTTGCGGGGCAGATAGCGCAGACCGTTGACGGTCTCGGGATTGTTCAGGGTGATTTCGATCCAGAAATCGTCCATGGTAGCGATGGGCTTTCCGGACGCACCGCTCCAGTTGGTGTGATAGATGGTGTTGGGATTGTTGTCCAGAAGATTGTCGGCGCCTTCGCCCAGTTCGGGGTTGCCGGCTTCGGCGGTCATCTGGGTGCGGTCCAGGTCGGCGCGGTCGTCGTTGGCAGGCAGACCGGTGCTGTTGTCCACGGCGTCCTTGGCGGCCTTGAGGTCCAGATAAGCGCTCTTGATCTCCTGCTCGGCGGCATCGTCGGCGGCGGCCACAACCTTGGCGGCGGCCAGGGCCGTCTCAAAGGCCTGCCATTCGTCGGCGTTGCAGTTGGCAGTGGCAAAGGTGTAGTCCTTCACGCTGTCGATCAGCCGATTCAGCTGGTCCTTGGTGATGGTCTCGGTGTCGTCCACGCGCTCGATGCGCACATTGTCGATCATCAGGTTGCTGTAATCGCCAAAGGTGGCGGCAGCACCGCTGGTGCCCTGGGTATCGGGTTTGACATTGGTGGACATGAGACCGAACCAGGTCTGGCCGTTGGCCTCACCGGTGATGGTGGTCTCGTAGGTCTGGGTGATGAACTCGCCGTTCTCGTCGGCCAGATAGTGCAGCGGCTCGGCCTTGGAGGCATCGTAATTGCCCTCATTGCCCACGACTACGGCATAGGTGCCCTCGGAACCGATCTGGTAGTCGAAGCTCACCTTGTAGGTGCAGCCGGGCTCGAAACGGAAGTTCTGGGGAATGGTCTGATACAGGATGGAGTTGCGCTGTACCAGGCCGTTGGACTTCAGAGACCAGTTGCCTTCCAGCACGTCGTCGCCCTTCTTCACGTCCCAGCCGCTCTGGGTGTAGGGAGCGTGCAGCTCGGACAGATGGCTGCGGTTGTCGGTGACGCCCTCCACGGGACCCACCACGAAGGGATACATGCCCTGGACCACGTTCTCGAAGTCCTGGAAGTAAGCAGACACTTCGCCGTTTTCGTCGTAGGTGTAGGGGTCGCCCTCGCTGGCCAGGCAGCGCATGTTGTCGAAGTAGGTCAGGCCGGTACCGGCATCACGGCTGAGGGTCAGGGTAGCGGTCTCGGCGTCGGCCACAAAGAACACATACATGTTCTGGAAGTGGCTGCCGGCGCCCTCCTCGGTGGGGATGTTGTTGCTGTGAGGATCGGAAGAAACGTAGTTGTTGACAAAGGACAGACCGGTGTAGTTGCTGGCCAGCACACTGCCGTTGACACTGGTGACGGTCATGTGGGCATTGGCCTTGCTGCGGTTGTCCACGCCGATGTACAGAGCGTAGGATTCACCGGGCACCAGATCGGTGATGGTGTGGGTGACGGAATCGCCGCCGGCCAGGATCATCATGGGGTTGGTGGTGACGGTGTTGTCGATCGTGGGGCTGCCGGCGTTGACGGTCCACTTGCTGGCTTCCAGGCTGTAGCTGTTGAAGCCGGTGTCATACAGGTGGTTGCCCTGCCAGCCGCCGATATCGATCTGGCCCTGCTCGCCCTTGTAGACCACATAGGGAACCTCGGCCTCGGCGGTGAGGGTGACCTTGCCGTTCACAACAGGAACAACGGTCTCGTTGCTCTTGCCCTGGTCGGACAGGGTGTACATGACCACATTTTCCAGGTTTTCCCATCCGTTGGGCAGCTCCCATTCGGTGGTGCCGCCCTGGGTGTTCCAGTGGTACAGTTTCTGCTGGTCGGCGGCCAGGTCTTCGCCGGTGGCGCTCCAGTACCAGGGGATCAGGTAGGTCTCGTCGCCCTTCTGGTTGTTGTCCGAACGGCTCACATGGCCCTTCAGGATCACCTTGCCGTTGAGGGTGACGGTGCGCTCACGGTAGGGGGACATGACGTCCTCGCTGTAATTCTCAGCGTCGGTACGGGTGA
>DXDW01000168.1 GCA_019115305.1 Candidatus Anaerofilum excrementigallinarum | reverse complement strand
GAACCAAATTGTGGAATTTGAACCTGCAAATTGAACTAAAAACGAAATCTGTTTACTTGTTGAACCCCCTATCCCGCCCTATACTGGTGCCAGAGCGAAACCGAACCAAAACGAGAAAGGATGGAATCTATGCTAAAACAATTGTCCCGGCAGAATGCGGTGCGCAAGAAGCGGAAAGACCGGGGCCAGACGCTGGGTCTGTTCCTGATGGCACTGCCCATGATGATCGTGGTAACGATCTTCTCCTATATACCTATGGGTGGCCTGATCGTGGCCTTCAAGGATTACAGCTACCGCGACGGCCTTCTGAAAAGCCCCTTCAGCGATCCCTTCTGGAAGAACTTCGAGTTCCTGTTCAAATCCCCCGACACCTTCCGTATCATCCGCAACACCCTGTGCTACAACCTGGCTTTCATTGTGCTGACCTTGGTGATCTCGGTGTCCATCGCCCTGATGCTCAACGAGATCCGCAGCCGCAAGGCCCTGAAGGTATACCAGACCACCATGTTCTTCCCCTACTTTTTGTCCTGGGTGGTTGTTTCCTATATTGTATACGCCTTCCTGAATCCCCGCCTGGGCTACCTCAACGCCGTTGCAGCCCGCACCGGCGGCCAGACCCTGGACTGGTACAACACCCCCGAAGCCTGGATCTTCATCATCATCTTCCTGCAGATCTGGAAAACGGTGGGCATGAACGTGCTGATGTACTACGCCAGCCTGATGAGCATCGACTCCTCTTATTATGAGGCCGCTGCCATCGAGGGCGCCACCCGGATGCAGATGATCCGGCGCATCACGCTGCCTTTCCTGTATCCCATGATGATCATTCTCACCATCCTGGCGGTGGGCAAGATCATGAACTCCGACTTCGGCCTGTTCTACCAGGTGCCCATGGACTCCAAGACCCTGTATCCCACCACCGACGTGCTGGAAACCTATGTCTACCGCGCCCTGATCCAGAGCGGCAACATCGGCATGAGCTCGGCGGCAGGCTTTTTGAAATCGGTGGTCGGCTTTATTCTGGTCCTCATCACCAACAAGGTTGTGAAGAAGATCAACCCCGACTACGCGCTGTACTGATTCTGGGGAAAGGAGCAAGCACATGATTACCAACAAACGCCACGAACGCGTGGTCAGCATCCTGCTGAACACCTTCTTTATTCTGCTGTCGGCTGTCTTCATCATCCCCATTCTGTCGGTGGTGTTCATCGCCTTCACCAGCGAGGCTTCCATCAGCCGCGACGGCTATCCCTTCTTCTTCCGTGAGTTCAACCTCACCGCCTTCAAATACATTTTCGACAACCCCAAAACCATTGTGGACGCCTACAAGGTGACCATTATCATTTCCTTCGGAGGAACCTTCCTGTATCTGCTGCTGTCCACCATGGCTGCCTATGTGATCTCCCGGCCCGATTTCCGGTATAAAAGACAGATCACCTTCTTCTTCTTCTTCACCATGCTGTTCAACGGCGGTCTGGTTCCCACCTACATCCTGATGAGCCAGACCCTGCACCTGAAAAACACCTACGCGGCCATGATCATCCCCCTGCTGGTCAACGTGTGGTACCTCATCATGCTCAAGACCTTCATGGCAGACATCCCCAACGAGATCATCGAATCTGCCCGCATCGACGGCGCCGGCCACGGCATGATCTACCTGCGCTTTGTTCTGCCCCTGTCCAAGCCGGCTTTGGCAACCATCGGTCTGCTGACCTTGCTGGACTACTGGAACAGCTGGCAGCCCGCCATGCTGTACATCGACGAAAAGGAGATGTACCCGCTGCAGTACATGCTGCAGGTGATGCTGCGCAACATCATGGAGATTTTGAAAGAGATGCAGAACAACATCTCTCTGGGCGGCATGGAGAATCTGCCCAGCGAGAGCGCCCGCATGGCCATGTGTCTGCTGGCGGTGGGCCCCATGCTGTTCATCTTCCCCTTCTTCCAGAAATACTTTACCCGCGGCCTCACGGTGGGCGCCGTGAAGGGCTGATACAAAACTGGCAATTGCACGCTGGGTACAGCGTGTGATAGGATACATACATCATACCAAGGAGGAAATTATGAAAAAGAAACAACTGTTCGCACTCGCTATGGCCGGCGTAATGAGCGCTGGACTGCTGGCCGGCTGCGGCGGGGGAGAGTCTTCCGCAGCTGCTGGTTCCGGCTCCACTGCCTCCGGCGCTTCCACCGAGGAAACCACCGAGATCGTCTGGATGATCCGCGGCGACGAACCCAAGAACTACGACAGCGTCATGGCGGCTGTCAACGAAAAGCTCAAAGAAGACATCAACATGACCCTGGATCTGCGCTTCATCGCTCCCGGCGACTACGACACCAAGATGCAGATGGCTATGGCCGGCGGCGACGACTGGGATCTGTGCTTCACCTCTCACTGGGCCAACAACTATGTGAACGCCGCCGGTAAGGGCGCCTATCTGGAGCTCAGCGAAGAGATGCTGAAAGAGAACGCCCCCAACATGATGAGCTCCATCCCCGAGAAGTTCTGGGACGGCATCAAGGTGAACGGCAGCATCTACGCCCTGATGAACTACCAGGTAATGTATGACCAGGCCGGCTACATGATTCTGAAATCCGCTCTGGAGGAGCAGAATATCGATGTCAACACCATCGACAGCTGGGACAGCCTGAACGCCACCCTGGAAACCCTGAAGACTGCCTATCCCGACAAGTACGCCACCCGCGGCGGCGGTGTTATCAACCACGACCTGATCTTCCAGGAAGAGCCCCAGAGCACCATCATGAACATGCCCTTCCTGACCTACGATCCCGAAACCCAGAAGATCTCCAACACCATTTACTTCGAGAACATCGAAGAGAACCTCAAGTCCATGAAGCTGTGGAAGGACGAGGGCTATGTCCCCGCTGACGCCGCCACCATGAAGGACGAGCAGACCATGCTCAGCCAGGGCCAGATTCTGTCCCGTTACTCCCGCATCAAGCCCGGCAACGACGCTGCCCTGCTGGCCACCTATGGCAACGAGTGGGTGTCCTTCCCCCTGAGCGAGGGCGTCATCAACACCATGGCCGTACAGAGCACCCTGACCGCCGTTAACATCAACTCCGAGCATCCCGAAAAAGCCATCCAGCTGTACGACTACATCTTCGGCAGCGAGGAAGTTTCCAACATGCTGTTCTTCGGCCTGGAAGGCCAGGACTACGAGCTGGTGGACGGCCGCGTGAAGAAGCTGCCTGACTGCTGGGTCGCCAGCGCCTGGATGCTGGGCAACCAGTTCAATGCCTACCTCACCGAGGCTGACGTGGAAGGCGTTTGGGAAGAGACCATGAAGGGCAACGAAGAAGCTGCTCTGGACCCCCTGTTCGGCTTCGTGCCCGACCGCACCCCCATCGAGACCGAGATGGCCACCTGTGAAGCCATCTGGCTGGAGTACAAGGACATCCTCTACTACGGCCTGCAGGATTACACGACTGTGATCCCCGAGATGATGGACAAACTGAACAAGGCCGGCCTGGAGAAGGTCACCGCCGAGCTGCAGAGCCAGGTGGACGAGTTCCTGGCCAGCAAAGCCTGAACCATACCCATCCATAACATGACCTGAAAGCGGGCAGGTGCGAGGAGACTTGCACCTGCCCTTTTTGCAGAAAACTGCCGGGAAAGGCAGGAGGACGCACTATGAAAATCATCGAGATCAACGAGGCGGAAGCCATCATCGAGCCCTTTTTTGACGGCGGCACCAGCGATTATACCGACCCCGACCCCCGCTACCGCGTGCTGGACGAATACCAGGTGCAGGCGCTGAACGGGGCGGTGGCCCGCGCCGAGCAGGCCTGGGCCTTTGCCAATCTGAGCGTGGACCGCACAGTGCCGGGCAAGCCGGTGCTGCAGCTGCGGCGCCGCTGCGACATCGATCTGACCGACTACGACACCTTCATCCTCTTCGGCAGCCTGCCCAAGGATTTCCGTCTGTGGGTGGACGCCGAGATCGACGGCAGGGTCCAGCGGCTGCTGGACGGCGTGGCGGGCAGCGGTTCCAGCGATGAGTACACCGCACCCTTTGCAGGAAAGCGGATGGCTGCGCTGACCATCACCATTGCCAGCCTGTCGGACGGCATCGAGGGGAATCTGTGCTGGCTGGGCCTTGCCCACAGCGGGCGGCTGGAACAGATGCTGTCCCGCAAGCCCCAGTATCCCGCCGACTGGCCCGGCTGTTTTGCCCAAAATCCTCCCGCCACCCCGGTACCGGACATCGGTATCCTGTTGGGGGAGAAAGAGCTGCCCGCCCTGCGGGAAAAGCTGAAAAAGCCTCCCTTTGCGGCGGTGTACCAGCAGAAAAAGGAGCAGGCCGTGCGGGATATGGCCATCTGCCCTGAAAGCTATATCGGCCGCTTTGTGCCCCACTACGACCGGCGCTGGAACCGCAGCCGGGACAAGGCATGGGCGCCCGATCTGTCCCAGAACGCCTGCGGCATGCATACCGCCATTGAGAATCTGGCCTTTGTGGGCATGGTGGAAGGAAATGTGGAGATGCTGCGGATGGCGGCACGGCATGCTTTGTCGGTGGCCCACTGCGAATACTGGTGCGAGTCCCCCATGGGCGTGCTGCCCGGCGCCACCTGGCACCACCGCAGCTTTACCGAAAACATCTACTGCAAGACGGTGGCGCTGGTGCTGGACTGGTGCGGCCAGCTGCTGACCCCCTTTGCCAAGCAGATCCTGCGGGATGCTCTGGCCATGAAGGGCCTGCCCCGCATCGAATCGGATTTCCGCCGGGTGGAGTACATCCGCCACATGAACCAGGGCATCGTATTCAGCTACGGGCGGGTCTTTGCCCAGCTGGCCCTGCTGCCGCGGTATCCCCGCTATGCCCGGGATCTGGAGCAGTCGGAAGCGGACCTGAAAGAGATGATCAACAACTATGTGCAGTCCGACGGCGGCGTGCTGGAAGGCCCGGGCTACTGGATGTTCACCTTCAACGAGGTGCTGCCTGCCTTTTACGCACTGGCCCGGATGCACGGCCAGCCCTTTACCTGTTACCGCGATATCTTTGCGGGAACCGGCGGATTTGAGCTGTCCATGCTCTCCATGGAGGACGACTCCACCGTGCTGCATCCCGTCAACGACGCCCATCCCTGCACCCATGTCAGCTGTGCTCTGGCGGGCAGTTTCTTCCAGTTCACCGGCGATATGGCCTGGAAGGACCTCTACGAGCGGCTGCTGGCACAGGGACAGATGGACAAGGACACCTTCGCCCTCATCGCCTGCCCGCTGCCCGATGGCCGGGTCAGCGGCGAGGACCATATCAGCCGCATCTTCCCGGTGACCGGCCAGCTGGGCTCGCTGCGCACCGGCAAGGACCTGCTCACCCGGGTGCACCTGTGCACCGGCCCCACCTATCCCACCCATTTCCACGCCGACAAGGGCAGTTTGCTGCTGGAAGCCGGGGGATACACCCTCTGTCCCGACTGCGGCTCGGCCAACTACTTTGAGTCGGAGCTGTTCTATCTGCGCCACGCCCGCAGCCACAGCCTGCTGTACCCCATGCGCGCCGACGGTGTGCTGTCGGTGCAGGGAAGGGATGAGCGGGGCGGCACCGTACTGCACGCTGCCGAATATGAAGGCGCCATTGATTTTGCCAGCGACGACACCGCTGCCTGGAGCGACGGCGTCTACAAAAACGTGCAGCGGCGGGTGTTGTCCGCCTTTGCCGAGCTTGCGGTGGTGGAAGATACTTTCCAGCTGGGCCAGGCCGACCATGTGGAATTCCTGCTCAACTGCTTCGGAGAGTGGAAGCTGGAAAAAGGCCAGGCCGTCGCCCGTGTGGGGGATGTCACTTTGCGGGTGGTGCCCTTGAACTGGCAGTGGAGTGAGCCCTATGTCCGCAATCTGCAGGACGGCGAACATCGCCCGGTGTGGCAGCTGTGCGCCCCCTATACCGCCGCCCGCGCCGGCCGTCTGCTGACGGCGCTGTGCATGGAAAAGAAGATGCAGGTGGAAATTCGCCCCTGCGAAGGCGGATGGAAATTTGTACACGGAGAAAAAACAGTCTGCCTGCAGGAAAATCAGCGGCAGGCGGAATGGCAGTCGATCTGAAAGAGCCGCAAAGAGAGGAAGATCATCATGGAAAAAACAGTAAAAGCCATTTTGCTGGGTGCTGGCCAGCGCGGTGCGCAGGTGTACGGCGCCTATGCGCTGCGACATCCGGAGGAGATCCAATTTGTGGCGGTGGCCGAGCCGGACGCCGCCCGCCGTGCAGAGTTCTGCCGCGACCATACTATTTCTTCGGAAAATGCGGTGGAAGACTGGCAGGAATTGCTGGCCCGTCCCTGCATGGCCGACTGCGCCTTTGTCTGCACCCAGGACAACCAGCACATCGCCCCGGCCCTGGCGGCCCTGGATGCGGGGTATCATGTGGTGCTGGAAAAGCCCATCAGCCGCAGCACCGCCGAGCTGGCCGCCCTGTGCCAGCGCGCCCACAGCACCGGCCGCTTGGTGACCGTCTGCCATGTGCTGCGCTATACCCCCTTCTTCAGCAAGGTGAAGGAGATTCTGGATTCCGGCGTGATCGGACAGGTGCAGAGCATCCAGCAGATTGAAAATGTGGCCTACTGGCACCAGGCGCACAGCTTTGTGCGGGGCAACTGGCGGCGGGAGGATGAAACCAGCCCCATGATCCTGCAGAAGTCCTGCCACGATATGGACATCCTGCTGTGGATGGCGGGCAGCCACTGCGCGAAGGTGTCCTCCTTCGGCAGCCTGGGGCACTTCAAGCCGGAAAACGCCCCCGCCGGCGCCCCCGATTACTGTCTGGACGGCTGTCCCGCCGCCGACAGCTGCCCCTACAACGCCGAGCACATCTATCTGCGGGATACCGGAGTGCATGTGCCGGTCATCCGCAAGGTGGTCAGCCTGGAGGACACCGACGAAGCAGTGCGCCAGGCGCTGCGCCGGGGTCCCTACGGACGGTGTGTCTACCACTGTGACAACAATGTAGTGGACCATCAGGTGGTCAACCTGGAATTTGAAAACGGCATCACCGCCTCCTTCACCATGTGCGCCTTCACCTGGGAGGGCAGCCGCACCGTGAAGATCATGGGCACTTACGGCCAGATCACCGGCGACGTGGAGCAGAACGAGATCCGCGTGGTCCGCTTTGCCGACGGCAACACCACCGTCTACAATCTGGACGGCGGCCTGGAGGGCCATTCCGGCGGCGACAAGGGCTTTATGGAGGACGTGGTGCGCCAGATGCGCACCGGCGGCGCCTATGCGGGCCGCACCGGGGTGGATGTGTCGGTGGAGAGCCACCGCATCGCCCTGGCGGCCGAGGAATCCCGTGTGTCGGGCCGCACCATTGTAATGAAGGATTTTGCATAAGAAACGAGGTGCCCTATGGAACGCTCTGCGCTGCTTGCAGCCTATACCGCCGCCTGCCGCAAGGCCGCGGCAAACGCCCGGGTGATCGGGCAGGATCTGCGGGAATTTCCCGGCCAGATGGACGGAAACTACTTTGCCCCTGCCCGGGACAGCCTGCGCCCGGTGGAGCACATCTTCTGCTGGACGCCCAGCTTTTTCACCGGTATGGCCATGCTGGCCGCCGAGCAGACCGGCGATTTTTCGCTGGTGCGCTGGGTGGAAAGCCTCTATGAGTCCTACCGCGCCAAGGTGTTCGACACCCCCCAGGACACTATGCATGACCTGGGCTTCATGTACACCCTGTACAGCACCATGGCCTACCGCCTCACCGGCGACGCCCGGATGAAGGCGCTGTCGGTGCGGGCGGCCGAAGTGCTGGCCCACCGCTTTGTGACTAGCGGCGGGTATATCCGCGCCTGGGGCCGGATGGACGACAGCATCCCCGCCTACATCGACGACCAGCTGCGCAAGGACAACTTCTTTGCCAACAGCCGCGGCCTTGCCATCATCGACTGCATGATGAACATTCCGCTGCTGTTCTGGGCCGGACAGGAGACACAGGACCCCTTCTTCACCCAGGTGGCCGTGGCTCACGCCGACACCACCCTGCGCCATTTCATCCGTCCGGACGGCAGCGTCTGCCACGCCTGGCGGTTTGACCCCGATACCGGCGAGTCGGTGGGGGAATTCAACGACTGCGGCTACTCGGTGGGGTCCCACTGGGCGCGCGGCACCGCCTGGGCGGTGTACGGATTCTCGGTGGCCTGGCGGTATACCGGCCAGCGGCGCTACCGCGACGCCGCCCAGAAACTGGCGGCCTGCTATCTGACCCAGTGCGGCGAAACCGGCGTGCCTGTGTGGGATTTCCGCCTGCCTGCCGACCAGCCCGCCCGCCAGTGCGGCCGCCAGAGCCAGTGGCCCTACTGGGACGTCACTGATCCCGCCAACCGCACCCGCAACGTGGATGCCTCCGCCGCCGCCATCATGGCCTGCGGTATACTGGAATTTCTGGCACAGGAGGACAACGAGGCCATGCGCCGCTATGTGGACACCGTCACCCGCACTTTGACCGAGCAGTATATGAACACCGACGAGGCTTGCGCCGGCCTGCTGCGCTGCCAGAACGGCAACGACAGCTACACCAGTTTTGGCGACTACTATCTGATGGAACTGCTGGCGCGGCAGCTGGGCAGCGGTATCCTGCCCTGGTGAAAAAGGAAACAGACCATGGAACAATTTGATCTAGCGGCCCTGGGCAACTGGCTGTACAGCTGGGTACAGCCGGACGGCGCCATCCACGGCTTTCACAATCACTCGGTGTGGGGGGACAATCCCATCCGCTGGGCCGACTACACCAGCGGACACTCCACCTTCGCCGCCCCCATGCTGCCCGCTCTGGCGATTTTGCTGGAAAAAGGGTACGATGCGCGCGGCGCCGAACTGCTGGAGCGGATGATGCGTCACCAGGCCCAGGATATGCGCCCGGACGGCGAATATAACCACATCGGATTCCAGACCGGCGAGCTGGCCAAGACCGGCCTGATCCACAATATGGTCCCGGCGCTGTCATTGGCGCTGGCGGTGTGCCACGGAAAAGGATTTCTGCATCCCGACACCATCGAGGCGGCGCGCCGGTCGGTGCACCGCGCACTGGACGAGGGCGGTCTGCACTACGGCGGCGGACGGGCGGGGAAACAGGCCTGCTGCAACCAGGACTATGCCCGCATCTGGGCAAGGCTCCTGGTGAAGCCCGCCTTCGGGGAGGACTGCTACGAGCAGATCGCCCGGGAGGACCTGGACTTCATGGTGGAGCATTTCCATCTGCCGGGGGTGCCGGACGCCGACTGCGACGGCACTTTGCGGGCGCTGGAAGGGAAGGACCAGTATCTGCTGGAACCGGCGGAATACTACGGTCTGATGATCGCCCCTCTCTGCCTTGCCTGGCGGCAGTACGGGGAAAAGCGGTGGCTGGACGCCGCGGTGCGCCTGTCCCGCCATGTGGCCCGCAGCAGCTTTGTGGATGAGCGGGGATGCCGCCGGGTGCACCGGGCCTATTATTCCCGCACAGACGGCAGCTGGGGCCGGCTGACCCAGCCCATGCAGGTACAGGGCAACGGCCTGACCTTGCTGGCGGTGCGGGAGTGCGCCGCCCTGGCCGGGGATGCCGAGCTGGCCGCCTTTGCCCGGGAGCTGGAAGACACCATGTGCCGCTACCAGACCCGGCGGGGCTTTCTCTGCGCCGCCACCGGCTGGAACACCGAGGCTGACGCCGTGCCCTGCACGGCCTGGCAAAGCCACGATTTCCTCTGCGCCGCTCAGACGGCGTCCGCCCCGGATAAAGCCTTCTGGGACCGCTTCTTTGCCCCGCAGACCGAGTGCAGCGTAGTGCTGGCGCCCAACTGCGTGTGGCTGGAGCAGGGACAGCGCTGGGCCATTCAGGACTATTTCAGCCGATCGGCCTATCAGATCCTGGGCCGCAAGGACCGGGTCCGTTTTGGCCGTGACCTGGCCTGGACCGGCGAGGAAAACGCGGTGGATGCCAGCTATCACTGGGACTCTATGCCGGTGTTTGTGCTGGACGGCGATGTGGTCGCCCCGCTGCGCCCGCTGGACAAACAGGTGAAGGTATACAATTTTTCTCCCTACCGCTGGGAGGCTGCCTATAAGGAGGATGTACAATGATTTCTGCACAAGAGCGCGAATATCTGCGCACACTGGCCGCCCGCCAAAGAGAACTGGCGGAAAGCGACCGCAACCGGGAGCTGGAAAAGCGCTGGATCGCCCACAACGCCCTGCAAAAGGGCGAGCCTTTGGCGGTGATCGAGACCGAGACCTTCTGGAATGAGATCTGCCCGCCCCTGCGCTGCACCGATCCCGACGCCCGCGCTATCGAGGAACGCATCTTGTTCCATCTGGTGCCGGCCGAGCTGATCGGGGACGACCGGATGGTTCCCGCCGCTCATCGTGTGCCGCTGCAGGTGCAGGTGGAGGAGTTCGGCATCAAGAAGGAAAAACAAACTTCTTCCGACGCTTCCAGCGCGGCCTATCAGTACAAGCATCCGCTGCAGGACCTGGAGACCGACCTGGACCTGCTCAAGCCCTCCACCTTCTCCCACAATCTGTCCGCCGCCCGGGCGCAGGCGGACCTGGCCGAGGACATCTTCGGGGATATCCTGCCGGTGGAGATCGAGAACCAGAGCCTGCTGTGGCATGTGATGCCCACCCAGAAGGTGGTGGACCTGATGGGCATGGAGAACTATTTAATGTCCATGTACGACACCCCCGACGAACTGCACCAGCTGATGCGGTTCATCACCGATGACCTCATCCGCTGCATCCGCTGGGAGGAAGAGGAGGGGATTCTCACCCCCAACTGGGCCGACCACTACGCCGGGTCCAGCAACTTTGGCTATACCAGCCTGCTGCCTGCTTCCGAAAAGAAAAACATCGACCTGCGCCGGGGCAAAACCGACATCAAAATGCGGGATCTGTGGCTGAACATCAACTCCCAGGAGTCGGTGGGCATTTCGCGGGAGATGTTTGAGGAATTTGTGCTGCCCTATTATAAGGAGCTGTGCGCCCAGGCGGGCCTGGTCTACTACGGCTGCTGCGAGCCGGTGCACGGCATCTTTACCGGCGGACTGGACCAGATCGGCAATATCCGCAAGCTGTCCATTTCGGCCTGGTGCGACGAGGCATCCATTGCCGAGCAGCTCAAAGGCAAAAACATCATTTATTCCCGCAAACCCAGCGCCAACTTCCTGGGTGTGGGCGAGCAGCTGGACGAGGACGCCTTCCGCGCCTATATGCAGAAGACCATGGACCTCACCCGGGACCTGAATGTGGAAGTGATCTTCCGGGACGTCTACACCCTCTCGGGCAATACCGGCAAGCTGAAAACCGCCCTGCGCATCCTGCGTGAGTGCGCCGCCAAGCGGTGACAGCTGCCCGCATAGCTTCTTTATGCCGCCTTTGCTGTACCGGCAGAGACAATGCAAAAAACTGCTCCGGCAACCAAGCCGAAGCAGTTTTTTTGTAAGCTTATACGGGACACAGCATATGCAGCCCTTTTGTATTGTTTAAGAGTTCCTGTCGTCCGGCCGTGCGGTTGGTGCAATTAAACGCGGCCCTGCACCAGCTCGAAGAGCTCCCGCGCCTGGGCAGGGGTACCGGCGGCCAGATTCATCAGCAAACCCTGGGGGCGGAGCTCCTTTACCAGCACCGGAACGTCCTCGGGATATACCTCGATGTGGATGGCCTTGCCGGCGTCCTGGATGCGGTGCAGCACATCCAGCCAATGGGCGGCGGTGGGCTGGCCGGCGCCGTACACCCACTGTACCCCCCGCAGCTTTTTCTGGGAAAGGATGAAATCCAGGTTTTTCAGCGCACCCGGGCCGTCCAGATGGAAGATGGAAGCGTCCAGATAGTCCAGCTCGGCCTGCAGTTCCGCCCCGGCCAGATCCCGGAACATATCCGCTGAGACCAGGGCGCCGAAGTCGCAGCTGGTGACATACTGGCGGCCGGGATACCACACTCCCATCCAGTTGGAGGTGCCCTTCTGGCAGTTTTCGGTGATGCCGCACAGCTCGCCGTAGAGGCGGCGGAACCGGGCAAAGAGATCCATGGCGGCGGTGCGGATAAAATCCGGCTCTTCGATGGTATCAAAGCACAGCTGCTGGGGGGAACGGAAGGCCACCAGACCGTCCAGACCGGGGTGCAGATCGGTGATGCCCACAAAATACCGCCCGCGGCTGTGTTCGCAGAAGGCAGCGGTCAGTTCGCAGATTTTTCTGTAATAGATGTTGCCGGAATCGATGACGGGGGCTCGGTAGTTTTCGGGGTCGCACAGGTCGGGATCGTGCACCGCCCAGCTGGTGTCCTGGCCGAATTCCAGCTCCAGCCCCATGCAGGCGGCGAAGAGATCCGGCCCCAGGTTGGGACACATCAGGGGATAGGCGTCGCCGATGTGGAGCACATGCTCCAGTTCCCACTCGTTTTTGGTCAGCTGGGCGTCCACCGACATCCACCAGGCGCGGTCGTGGACGAGATTGGGTGCGGGGCCGTCCGGGATACGGGCAGTGAACAGGGGACGACGGTTTTCACAGTTCCAGCACTGTGTATAGAGTTCCTGTAAGTTTTCGTTCATTCTGTTCAGCTCGTTCTTTTATGTGATAAAGAGAAAGGAATCAGCCGCGCTGCAGCAGGAGCACCTATACGCCCGTACTCTGGGGGACAGATGACAGCAGAGCCGTCGGAAAAGGCGCAGTCCGTATGCTTCCGGGCGTGTGCTGTGTTGTTATCTGCCGGGTTTGCTTTGGGGCAGACGCCACACCGACAAAATGGTGGCCACCATCAGCGCCGCACCCACCAGAAACAGCGAGTTGATGCCGAAAGGAAGAGAGCCCCGGTCGATGGCCTCGATGAGGCCCGAGCAGATCGAAGCGCCGGCCAGACAGACGGTGCCGTTCACCGCCGAGTTGGCGGAAAAATAGACGCTGCGGGTGGCGGCTGGGCTGTGTTCCACCTGCAGACGGAACAGACCCAAAGAAAGACCGCCCACCGGGATGGAGCCCAGCAAGGTCAGCACCGGATACAGAAGGGCAGCGTTGGTGGGAGTGATGCGCCACCAGCCAAGAGCCAGCACCAGCGCCAGGGCGATGTAGGCGGTGAGGGTCTTGCGCCAGCCCATCCGCTCGGCCATTTTGGCGGCAGGCGGGGTGAAGGCGGCGCGCAGCAGATTGCCCAGCATGGACCAGAGCATCACGGCGAAAAAGTCCATTTCCAGGATACGCACGGCGTACAGATTGGCCAGACTGCCCACAAACACGTTGGCCAGGCTCCACAGGGTGCCGGCCATTACCACCCGCCGGAATACCGGCGAGCGCAGGGGCCCGGCCAGGGCCCGCAGCGGCATGGCGGAGCCGGCGGCTTCGGGGTCAGGCAGACGGGGCAGAAGGCGGGTGGCCGCAACCAGCAGCACCGCAATGATGCCGCCGATCCACACAAAGCTGCGCTGCAGCTCGGCGTCTGTGCCGGCCAGCGCCACCAGCAGTTCGGCGATGCACATGCACAAGGTGTACAGCGCCATAAACCAGGTTTCGCGGCGGGTGTAGAAGCTGGCATCTACCTTGCCTTCCACCGCGTTGATCTGCCAGGCAGTCTGAGCGGGGGAACACAGCTGAAAGGCTATCTGCGCAAATAGAAACAGCATAGCCATGGCTGTGCCCCCTATTCCCAGAGGCAGCAGGACAGTGAAACAGGTGAGAGCCAGACAGGTTCGCCAGGTAAGGTTGAAAACCATCAGGTAACGGCGGCGGTTTCGTGTCCGGCCATACCATGCGCCGCCCACCAGCTGCAGCATCAGCAAAGTGGAGGTGAGCTGTGTGATCATGTTGGACACACCCAGGGGCAGCGCCAGATATTCGGTGAGCTTGGCAAGCACCGGTCCGGTGCATACCCAGTAGGCGGTCATCGACAAAATGTGCTCGGTCAGAAACAGCGGTGCAGGATTCTTTTCCATGGTATCTCACCCGTATAAAAGCGGTATTTATTTTCCGTACAATGTGCGGGAAGCCGCCGCGAAGGCGTCGGTCATGTCGCGCATGTAGCGGTCGGTGATGTGAACGGCGTCGGGCTGGGGGTAGGTTTTGGACATAAAGCCGCCGGCGGGGGTGGCCAGACAGTCCACCATTTTCTGGGCACGGTCAAAAATGGCCTTGCGGTCGAAATCGATGGTGGTCTGGATGTCCAGCGGACAGAAGAAGCACACCTTGCCCGCAAACTGGTGCAGCGTCTCCAGCCCCATGTTGTCCTGCTGGTCCATCTGGATCACATCCAGGCCGCAGGCGATGTAGTCGTCCAGAATGCTGACGATGTGCCCGCAGGTGTGGGAGATCACATCCAGTCCGCGCTGGTGGGCGGCGGCAAACATGCGGGTATAGAGAGGGGCGTAGATGTCGTGCCACATGGTGGGGCTGATCATCATCCGGTCCTGCAGACCCATGTCTTCGATCAGGATGATGCCGTCGGCGCCCGCGTCGGCGATGCGGTGGATGCAGCGGATGCACAGATCGGTGAGGTTGGAGGCAAAGCGGGCAAATTCCTCGGTGTTGCCGGCGATCTGGCACATGAAGTCCTCAAACCCGAACAGGTGGATCATGATCTGGAAAATGCCGGTGGGCATCATGGCCATCATGTACTTTTCGCCCTTGTTTTCCTCGATCTGTCGGCGCATTTCGTCGTAGCGGTCGGCGCGGTCAAAATCGGGCAGGGGAGTGTCGGCGTACTCCTCCAGCTCTTCCAGGGGGAACTCGGTGGGCTCGCCGAAGGTCTCGCCCATGCTCTTCCACACGCAGCCCCATTCGTCCACCTTGTCGCCGGCCTCGTTGAAGCGGGACTGGCTCTTGGCGAAGCACCACAGAATGTCGTCGCCGTAGCATTCGCGGCAGGGGGTGCGGTTGGAGTCGTAGTTGCAGGGGATGCGGGGCGGGTTCTGAAAATGAATAGCGCGTCTGACGATTTCACGGCTGGTCATGGGAAATTCCTCTTTTCTTTGTTGTACAGGATGGCCGCACGGCACATGGCGCACCGTGCGGCGAAAATTTTACGGTTATGCCTTTATCCGGGAGAGAAGCAGACAGCCGGCGGGGTTGTCCAGCATCTGGCGGTGGGAGATCTGGGAGATCACGATCCGACCTTTGCCATAGCTGCGCTCACAGAGCAAAGCGGCGGGCTGCCATTTTCCGTCGGGGCCCAGGTTGCGGCTCTGCAGCACCGGGGCGAAGCCCTCGGCCTGTACCGTGCAGTCGGCCAGGGGAGCGATGCAGTCCTCCTTGGAGGAATACCAGTGGCGGAAATCCTCCTGCACAAAGCCCTCGGCCCAGGGATGGCCGGTTTTGGCGCTGGCGAAGTGCATGGGGGCCATGCCGCTTTCCTGTACGTTAAAGTGGAATTTGCCTACAGTGTACTCGCCGGCGGAGGGCTTGTCAATCCACAAAATATCACCTTTTTCGACGGCAGAGAGGTCATTTTCTGTCACTTCGCCAATGGTGCGGACCCGCATTGCCCCAGGGGCTGCGCAGACGGGCAGCAAAGTGTATTCCAGCTCGTTCCAGGCGATGCACTCCCCGTCCCGGAGCACAGCGGCGCGCAGCTGCAGAGCGGTGCGCTGGCTTACCTCCGGCAGACGGAAGGCGGCCAGTCCGGCGCACACTGCGTGCCCGGCGGTCAGATGAGCGGACTGCTGGGCACAGGCGATCACCTTGCCATCCTGTATCAGCTCATACCGCAAAGTGCAGGGGCCGTCCTGGGCGGTGTCGTTGCAGAGCCAGCCCTCCGCCACCGCCGTTTCGCCGCCGAAGAAGCGGGTCTTGTCGGCCCGCAGGCTTACCAGCACCGGTTCCAGAGCGTCGCAGTAGGCGAAGAAGGCGGGCTTGGGGGTGCGGCGGCAGTCCATGATCGTCTTCATCCAGCCGGAGGGGAAGGCGTCGATGAAGAGATGGATGGCAAAGGTCACCATCCGGTCGTCCCGGCGGAAGGCCTCGGTCATCATCCGGGTGGCCAGCGCCTGGAATTTCTGGCTTTCGGCCACCCACTGGCGCGGGGGGGCGGGACGGTCGTAGAAGAAGTGGTAGAAGTCGGCGGTCTGGGCGCGGACGATGCGGGCGGGGTCCCAGTCGGTTTCGGCCTCGCCGGGATGCACCAGCCAGTCGGCCGGGTAGGCGGCCTGCATCAGGTCCCAGTCCTCCAGACCTTCGCAGCCGAATTCGCCGCAGCCGTAGTACCAGCCCGGCTTCACCGGCATCCAGTGGCCCTTGTGCAGTTTGCCGATGTCGATGCCGTGGCCGTTGTACCACATGGGATAGCAGTGGTTGTCCGGCAAGGTGGCAGAGGGGGGATCGTAGTCGCCGTCCACATGCTTGATGACCCGGTCGGGGTTGGAAAGACGCACCACGATGTCGGCGGCGTCGAAGAATTTTTCCAGTTCAGGTCGCTCCAGGTTCATGCTGGGCAGGTTGTTGGCGTTGGGGAAGGGCTCGTTGATGTAGGTGACGAGAATGCAGCAGGCGTGGCGGCGGATGTGGCGCTCCATCTCCTCTGCCTGGCGAACCGCCTCGCAGAACTGGTGGCGGCGCAGACAGCCGAAGAGCGGCAGGTCGGTCTGGATCATCAGACCCAGACGGTCGCAGAAATCGTACACCTTCTGCTGCACCGGGCGCTGGGTGATGCGCCAGAAGTTCATGTTGCACAGCTTGCCCAGCAGAATGTCGTCGATCAGCTGGGCATCGTCGCCGGCCATCACATCCTGCTGCTCAAAGCCCATGGTGTTGGCGCCCCGCAGGCGAATGGGGCTGCCGTTGAGATAGAACATGCCCTTCGGTTCGCCTTCGGTGTCCTGTGTGAAGGTGCGGCGGCCGAACTGCTGGCAGAAGGTGTCCAGCAGATTGCCCTTTTCGTCCAGCAGGCGCAGCTGCACCTGGTAGAGCCAGGGCTCCTCGGGGGTCCACCACTTGATTCCCTGTGCCGGAATGCGCACCTTGTACAGATTGCGTCCCTTGTGGCAGGGCAGGGGCAGGCTGGCGTTCAGGGTGCCTTCCCGCCGGGCGCGTACCTCGGTGAAGGTGTCGCCCAGGCCCAGCTCCTTGCCGGTGCTGGGCGCAAAATGCAGGTGTTCCACCACCGTCTGTGACAGATTCTGTCCATATACCGACAGGTCGAAGGAGACGGTCTGGGGCTGATAGAGGCTGCATCCGGCCTCGATCCAGAACTCGATCTCATTCTCCAAAGTGCGGGCGAATACCTCCTGCACAAACACCGGCGCCCGCAGCTGTACCTGCACCGTGTCCAGCAGGCCCATGCCCGGAGGGCAGTGGTGCCAGCCCAGGGCGGGGTCATCGTAGCCCGGGCCGGTGGCGGCGTAGATTTTATCGCCGAAAATGGTGGCGGGGTCGTCGTCGCTGCGGCTGCCCAGCATCACGTAGTCGTTGTCCAGCCGGATGACCAGCTCGTTTTCGCCCTCCTGTACCAGATCGGTGACGTCAAACTCGAAGGTGGCGAAGAAGCCCTCGTGGGTACCGGCCAGTTCGCCGTTGAGATAGACGGCGGCTTTGTAGTCGGCGCCGTTCACCACCACGAACACCCGCCGTCCGGTGAAGACGGGCAACGTGAAGGCGGTGCGGTAGATGGTGCGGGCGGCGCCCAGGGGGCCGCCGTAGTGGGGCAAAGTGATTTCGGTCCAGCTGTCCTCCTGGGCCTTTTTCCAGCAAAAGCTGCGCAGGTCGATCACCTGGCGGCAGCTTTCCAGCGCCGGGGCGTGGTCCGCGAGGAAGGGGGCGGCCCAGCGGCGCTTTTCCTCCAGTGCGGCCTGCAGCTGGGCGGCGGTGCGCATCTTTTCAGGCACCGGGGTAGGCTGCTCAGCGCAGGGAGCCAGTACAGCGGTGCTGTCCGGCAGCGGCGCGGGGGTGGGGGACTCCAGCAGCTCGCGGCGTCCCTGGATGCCCGAGCGGGCAATCTGTGCAAATGTGTCCATGATGTTTGAACCTCTCTCTGTGGCGGTTTCATTTTTTGAACCTTCCCTGTGGGGAAGACTCATCTGCGCTTATATACTATACTGTGCGCTGTACAGGGTAAAGTCCTAAAAGAGCGCCGTCAAACAATTTGAACCAAAACACACATTGTGAGAAAAAAGGAAAAGTTCGCGGTCTGCGCCAAGCAACGGGTTTTGAACTATAAATGCAATTTTGAACTTGCATAGGAGCCTTTGTCGGACGCCGGAATTTAGAGAAAAAGGCCGTGAGAGGGATAGAATATAAGACTGGCTGTGCAGGAGATAAAAGGGAAGCGGGAAGGTTTTCCATGCCGGGGTGCTTGCTT
>DXDW01000167.1 GCA_019115305.1 Candidatus Anaerofilum excrementigallinarum | reverse complement strand
TTTGTCCCCGGTGGCAGTTGACTTGGAAAGTGGCGGGTTATATGATGAAAATAATCCAGTTTCCCGAAAGGTGCTTTCCATGAACAAATACGAGATTGTCCAGCATCCCCAAATCGACGGCATCACACTCTTTTTCGATAACCTCACCTACCGCACCCCCCATATCCACCGGGAATGGGAGCTGCTGTGGGTGGTCCGGGGCACCCTTGCGGTGCACAGCGGCGGCGCCCAGTACCGCATCGAACCCGGTCGCATGGCGGTGCTGGCCCCTTTGCAGCCCCACGAGCTGTGGGCCGGGCCCGAGGGCTGCACCTTTTTGTGCCTGCAGGTGTCCCCTCAGCTGCTGACGCGGTTTTTCCCCGCCGCCGGCCGGGTGCGGCTGGATACCCCCGAGGTGGCGCCCCATCTCTCCGGCCCGGAATATGAAGCCTTAAAGCAGGCCCTGCGCCAGGCTGCCCGGGCCTATCTGGAGCAGCCGCCCTTTTACCAGCTCTGCTGTGCCGGGCAGATCTGTCTGGTGTGGCACACCTTTTTCTCCCGGCTGCCCTGCCGGGTGCTCACCGCCGAGGAGGACGCCAAGGCCAAAAAACGCAGCGCCCGGCTGACCCGGCTGCTGGAATTTGTGGACAACAACTATATGCACCCCATCCGGCTGGCGGATTTTGCCCAGGCCGAGGGCTGCACCATGAACTATATGTCCTATTTTGTCCGCCAGTGTCTGGACCAGAGCTTTCAGGAATATGTGGAGACGGTGCGGTTCGACCACGCCTGCAAGCTCATCGACGCCGGAGCGGTGCGGATGACCGACGTCTGCTTTGCCGCCGGCTTTTCCGATTACCGCTATTTCTGCCGCGCCTTCCGCCGCCGTCTGGGCCTTACCCCTGAGGAATATTGCCGCCGGGCCCAGCTTGCCCCCCAGCCCGAAACCCCTGTGCGCCCCAGTGCCGACTCCACCGAGCGGTTCTATTCCCGCCGGGAAAGCCTGGAACTTCTCAAACAGCTGTAAATCCTTTCCCAAAGCCCTGCCGGAAAGCCCCGGCGGGGCTTTTGGTGTTTTTGCACAAAAGCAGCTGTGCAATCTGCTGAATCGGAGCAAATCGTAACTTTGTCCAATAAGATTTCGCTATTTGGCAAAGCGCGGAAAAGGAAAAAAGAGTATAGTAAAAGAAACGGGCCCCGGGCCCCTTTGCTGCGCAAACAATGCGCCGGCCCTGCGCCGGTGGGTTTTATAAAAAGGAGCGTGTAAACCATGAAGATCTACACTGTCACCGACAGGGAATTTGCCTCTTATGGCCGGGTAGTCTCCGGTCTGGATACCGCCGATCTGCTGGCGGCGCTGGCTGCCACGCCGCTGCCCGGGCAGGGAGTGGAATACCTGGCCCTGGAGCCCAGCCTGCAGAGCCTGCCGGTGGCCGAGGCGTTCAGCAGCCATCTCTACGGCGGCATGCCGGTACAGATGGGCTGGTGCAACGGCCATAACACAAAGCTCAACTGCCTGGAATACCACCGGGACAGCGAGTTCAACCTGGGCACCGAGGACTTTATCCTGCTGGTGGCGCTGCGTTCGGAGATGGAACAGGGCAAGCTGGATACCGCCTGCGTCAAGGCCTTCCGGGTGCCCGCGGGGACTCTGGTAGAGGTGTACGCCACCACTTTGCACTATGCCCCCTGCCACACCGACCCGGCCAAGGGATTCCGGATGCTGGTGGCGCTGCCCGCCGGCACCAATACCGAAAAGCCGGACATCCGCCCCTGCGCCGACGAGGACGGCATGCTGTGGGGCTGCAACAAGTGGCTGCTGGCCCATCCCGATGCCCCGGAGGCCGCCCAGGGCGCTTATGTGGGCCTTGTGGGAGAAAATATCGATATTGCGTCTGACCTTGTATAAATTTTAAGGAGGAGATCTGCTATGTTTGCCAACATTCCCACCGTCAAACCCGGCGTCATCGCCGTGTCCCGGTCCTGCTTCCCCGCCGCTCTGTCCGAGCGCCGCCGCGCCGCTCTGGTGAGCGCCTACGGCGAGGGACTGTATGAGTGCCCCGTCATCGTGGAAAACGAGCTGGACGCCCAAAAGGCCGTGGAGGACGTGAAGGCCGCCGGGGTCAACGCCCTGGTGGTGCTGCTGGGCAACTTCGGCCCCGAGACCCCCGAGACCCTCATTGCCGACTGGTTCACCGGCCCCATTATGTATGTTGCCGCCGCCGAAGGGGACGGCGATCTCCACGACGGCCGGGGCGACGCCTACTGCGGTCTGCTGAACTGCTCCTATAACCTGGGGCTGCGGGGGGCCAAGGCCTATATCCCCGAAGCTCCCGTGGGCACCGCCGAAGAGCTGGCCCAGCGTGTGCAGGAGTTTGTGCCCATTGCCCGGGCCATTGTGGGCCTGCAGGGGCTGAAGATCATCGCCTTCGGTCCCCGTCCCGACGATTTCCTGGCCTGCAATGCCCCCATCAAGGCGCTGTATGACCTGGGTGTGGCCGTGGAGGAGAACAGCGAGCTGGATCTGCTGGTGGCCTACAACAAGCACGCCGGGGATGAACGCATTCCGGCCAAGATGGCCGAGATGGCTGCCGAGCTGGGCCCCGACAACCCCTATGCCGGCATCCTGCCCCGTCTGGCCCAGTACGAGCTGACCTTGGAGGACTGGGCCGAGGCCCACAAGGGTACCCGGCAGTATGTGGCCTTTGCCAACAAGTGCTGGCCTGCCTTCCAGACCGAGTTCAAGTTTGTACCCTGCTATGTCAACAGCCGCCTGGCCGCCCGGGGCATTCCGGTGGCCTGTGAGGTGGATATCTACGGCGCTCTGAGCGAGTACATCGGCGTTTGCGTGTCGGGTTCCACCACCACCTTGCTGGACATCAACAACACCGTGCCCGCCTCCATGTACGAAAAGAGCATCCGGGGCAAGTACGAGGTGCGGCTGCCCGAGACCTTTATGGGCTTCCACTGCGGCAACACCAGCTGCCAGCTGCTGAAAGACCCCCACATGGGCTACCAGCTGATTATGAAGCGTGACCTGGAACCCGAACTGCCCGAGCCCGACATCACCCGTGGCACCATGGAGGGCAACATCAAGCCCGGTCCCATCACCTTCTACCGGCTCCAGTCCACCGCCGACACCCGGCTCAAGGCCTACATCGCCCAGGGCCAGGTGCTGGATATGGACTGCGAGAGCTTCGGCTCCATCGGCGCCTTCGCCATCCCCGAAATGGACCGGTTCTACCGCCATGTGCTGCTCGCCAAGCGGTATCCCCACCACGGCGCGGTGGCCTTTGGCCATCACGGCAAGGCCCTGTTCGAGGTGTTCAAGTACCTGGGGGTGGCGGATATCGCCTACAACCAGCCCAGAAGCCTGCCCTATCCCGACGAGAATCCCTTCGCGTAATAATTGCGTAACAATACAGACAAAAGAGCCCAGCCGCCTTCCTCCACCTGGAGGACAAGCGGCTGGGCTTTTACTGTGGATAAAATTCATCTTCCGCTGCAAAGGAGACAGCCGTTACTGCTGCAGATCTTGAAGGTAAAGATCCACCAGGGCCTCCTGGTATCCAGCGGTTCGGTGTTGTAGGAGAGCGTCGGCCAGGGGATGGAGGGTGGGACAGCGGAGGTTTGAAAGCTGTGTCAGCCTGGAATCGTCCAGGTGGACGTGATCGGATTGGGATTGCCTATATTCCTCCACACCCATGTGCCACATGTGTACCCGTGAGCCGTATTCTTGCCACAGTCGGTCGGCAATGCTGAGGCCTTCGGGATCGAAATCCCCGGCATACCAAAAGCTGCAGCCGCTGGCAGCCAACAAGTCTAACAACCGCCAGGAGGCCTCTCGCAGCTGGCCGGAGGTACAGATCATAGGATGCCGAATGTCCTCCCAGCGACACAGGGATGAGAACACCATCTGATTTTCCAGAATATAAACTTGTCCGGTGGGACTTTGGGCTTTTAATTCGTCCAGCTGGGAGGCGGTCAGAACACAGAGGGACCCTTGAAGCCGCAGCAGCCGGTAGGCTGGATGCTCGCTGCCGTCGGGGCAAAGCAGACGCAAGCCACGTTGGACCGTTATACTGGAAAGATCGTCTGTCAGAAGGCCGCACTGGCGGTAGAGGGCAGCTCGGTCCCGCCCGCTTTGGGGAAAGGCTTGTTGCTTCCAGTGGGCCAAGGCGTGGAGCAGCAGACGGCCGGCAGACTGGTCGCTGTCCAGAGCGTGAGGATCGGTAGTGACGGCATAGCTGCAGAGGGCCAGTTCTTCCGGGCGAAGGCTTCGTTCCAGTCGGTCCAAGGTGCAGCAGACCTCATGCAGCCAGCGGCGGGCTTCTTTGTCGGTTTCTATATGGGAAGCCAAAATCTGGAACCCTGCCCGTTTTTCTCGAGCCAGAGTGTCCAGCCAAGCCAATGCTGCGTTGCCATGAAGCTGGGCGGCTTCCCGCTCGAAAAAACGGGCCACAACATCCCGGTGTGCCTGTTTTTGAGCGGCATGGGGTATGAGAGATTCACCGTCCAGCCGCTGCCAGAACTGCTGCATATCTTCTACGGCAAATATGCTGACGCGCAGGGCACTTTCAAAAGCCGATATCTTATACCGCAGCTTGGGGGGTGTGAAGCGATGGCCCAGCAGCCCCTCGGCGGCGGCGCATTCCTCGGCGGTTGCATCGGTCAGACTGATTTGTCCGTCGGCATAACCGGCCAGGGCCTTTTTGCGCAGCAGCTCAAGCTGCCGCTGCCAGCCGGGGTTTTCGGTAAAATAGCGGTACAGTTTTTCATCTCTCATAGTTCCGCCAGCTCCTTAACGCGGCCATTCCAGTGATATTGGAGAATGGTGACCACCTGGGCACCCTGAGGACGCCACAATTCGGCGATGTTCAAGGTCTTCACCGAGGGATAACAACCCCACAATGCCTGAGAATTCATGATGTAATCCATATCCAGCTGTTCCACCAGGGAGAACATACTTTCGATGTTGGTTTCGTCTACTCCGGCAAAGGCTTCGTCCAGCGCCATCAGACGGGGAGCGTCTTTCTCAGCAGCGATGTATTGGGCAGAAAGTGCCGCAAAGAGGGGAATGTACATAGCCATGGCCTTTTCGCCGCCGCTGAAACTGTTGAAGGCGGAGTTGGTCAGCTCCTTTTTAGGCTGGTCGCCCCGCTGAAAATAGATATGGAATTCAAACCAGTTGCGAAAATCCAGGGCCTGGCGCATCAGTTCTGAATAGGTGGCGGGGGTGACGCCGCTGTGGGATTGCCGGCGTGCGGTTTCAATGCGGGAGCGGAAATGGGCTGCAATCTTTTCCCGGTCAGTGTCGCCCATCACAAGAGGGTCCTTGCGCAGCAGCTGGACCAGCTCAGTGGTGGCCAGCTGGTCGGCCTGGTCGGCGGGTTTGCCCTTCCACGCCAGGCTGAACCGCATACCCATGGAAGAAACCAACTGCTCCATGATGCTGCTCATATTTTTTACCCATTCTTCGCTGTCATTGATGCGGCGACTCAGTTTGATGGTAACGGTCTGGTTGAGGATGGTTTCAAAGAGCCGGCGGTCTTCCTGTGATAGAAGCTGTCTGTCTGCCTCGATACGGTCCTGAATATGCTGAAGAAAATCCAAAAGATCCAGCCGTTGACCGTTTTCGTAGAGGACGATGCCCGTCCGGCTGCGCAGCTGACCTTCCTCGCTGGCAAAAAGGGAATGAAGTTCGATGTGATAGAGGTTGAGAGCGTCGGCGCTGCGCAGGTGCTTTTCCAGCGAGGTGCGCATGTCTTCGTGGGTGAGTTGGGGGTTCAGCGGAGGACTTAGATGCAGGAGAGCATTTTTAGCCTGCTCCGCCTGCTGCCAGAGAGATCCTTCTCCCAAACCGGGCTGCCCCGGGCCAAGGCGCAATTCCTCTTCAAAAATGCTCCGCTTGTGTTCCTCTTGTTCGATGGCCCGCTGGGCTTCCTCGCTTTTTTGCTGCTTTTGCGGGCGCAAATGACGAAGGGTTACCTCCAGCGTGGCAATGGCCAGTTCGGCGTCCTGCTGTTGCTGACGGGCCTGCTGCATTTCCTGGTGGAGGGTTTCCAGTTTGCGGGCCCGTTCCTTAGTCTCGGGCCGCGCCAGATATTCTTCAAGCGCATCGATGGTACGCTGCAGCTGACGGCAGGTGGCCTCGATACGGCGAATTTGATCGGTACAGTCTACCAGCGCATCCTGCAGGGTGTCCAGTGTAAGCTGCAGATTGTCGATGGAGTTCCGGGTGATTTCCAGTTTTTGTTTGTCTCCGAAAAGGTCGGAAAAAGCTTCCTTATAATCTTCGAAAAGGGAAAGAATTTGCTGGTAGGTCTCCAGTGTTTGCTCGTAGCGAAGCCCTTTGGTGCGGGTGAGAAACTGTGCGCGCAGATCGGAAAGACGCCGCTGCCAGGTATACACCCGATCGTTTTTGTTTTCCAGCTCCTGCTCCAGTCGGGCCACCCGGGCACTCTCGGTGTCAAATAGCTGTAGGGCGGTGGCAAGATTGGCGGTGGTGGGGCGCTGGGTATATTCTTGGTTCAGTCTGGCTAAAGTCTCTTTGCACTGTGTCAGCTGTTGCTGGGCCTGGTGGATTTCTCCGGATTTTTCCTGGATCAGGTTTTCCAGCTGCTGAATCTGGCGGGCGCGGTTAGCCTTTCGGGCTGAGGCGCCGATGTAGCGGGCGGGGGAGTCCGGGACGCTGTGACCCTTAAGAATTCCCTGACGGTAGGAGCCGTCAACCGCAAACCAGGTTGCTGAGCCGGGGCGGCAGCCGATCCGTTTCAACAGAGTTTCCGGGTCAGCCCAGGCGGGGGCGCCGGGTTCGGCGCAGAGGGGAAGGGAAACGGTCTCTTCACAGACATCTTCCAGGCAGAGAAACTGATCGGGGTGGTTTTGGAGCAATTCGCACAAAGCATCGTGAGCTTCAGGCGGGACTACCAAAGCGTCCAGAATGCCAGCGTCCAGAAGCTGGGCTT
>DXDW01000166.1 GCA_019115305.1 Candidatus Anaerofilum excrementigallinarum | reverse complement strand
ATAATAAAGGTACAGTAAAAGATAACATTCTCCGCTTCCCTCGGACTCTTTTAGTGCGCAGTGTGTCATACTTGCACATGTATGGCGCAAAAAGGAGCTTACCATGAAACACACACTTTACTATCTGTTGACCGGTCTGGAAAACATCGTCAGCTACCTGAGCCGTGACCATGGGCACAATCCACGCTACTGGCGCAGAAAATCAACGGTCGTTTTTCTTTTCTTTGTTTCGCCTTCACTTCCAAAGGAGCCGCCCCATGAAAAACCTCCCCACCAAAAGGTTCATTTTAGCGCGTTCCGACGACATCCTGCTGGCCCGCTACCGAGACAAAGACTGGTACCTCACTACCGATCCGGTCCGGGCCTGTCAGTTGCTCGAAGCCGATGCACAAGCTGTGCTACAAAGCGTCATCCCCGAGTCCGAACGATTCCTCTGGACATTACACCCTACTCAAGAGAAAGAAGGTATGGTTTCATGTTGAATTTCCCTATAACTACTGGTCTGGCTCTTCATCTGCAGCGTGAAAACGGGCACGACCCCCGTTTTTCTACCAGATAGCCACCTTGCTTTCCACTTATTTTTTCTCTACATCATATCTGCATACCTGCCACAAAAGGAGTTTTATCATGAACGAACTGCATAAGAACTTCCATTCCATTCAAATCAATATTACCCCACACACCTTTGCCGGACTGGCCAAACAGAATATGGCCTTCCACCAGGGTATTATGGAACTGTGCGATAACGCCATCGCCGCAGCCCCAACCGGGGAAAAGTCCCTGATTTTTATTGGGTTGGCCCCTGGTTCCGCCAAGGACGAACTACTGCTGGCGGTAGCTGACTGGGGCAGCGGGATGGGCCTGACTCAGCTGGAAAATGCCCTGCAACTGGGTAGTCTCCCCATCGGCAACAACCGACTCAACGAACATGGGTTCGGCATCAACAATGCTCTGGCCAGCCTGACCGGTGGTGACCGTCCCTGGGCTCTGTATACCCGTCCCCAGGGGGCTACCACCTACCTGAAAGTCCAGGGTCCTTTCACGCCGCAGATGACGGTGGAAGAGGTGGACGCCCCCACCCTGCCGCAGGAGATTACCCTCCCCCGTGACACCCCCAGTACCGTCTACTGTATCCATGTTCCTCTGGCCATCGCCCAGTCCGTACAGGGGCGGGGCGGCAAGGCCACCGACCTGGAAACGCTTCGTTCCTGGCTGATGGAACATCTGGGCGTTGCCTACCGCGGCTTTCTCGACCTGGACAGCCGGACGATGGACCCCTCCGCCAAAATCATCGCAGCGGTGGGTGCCGATGCGAAAGCTGTTCCGCCCATCCCGGTTCCGCTTTCCGGCCCCATTGTCCAGCGATTCACGGTGGAGATGGGCGGCCAGGTCATTCCGGTGGTCTACCGGTATGGTTCTCTGGACGAAGACAAGCGGGACCACCTAGTGCTGGGTGCCAAGGCCAAATACTACTATCAGGGAAACCAGCCCACCCAGGGAGTGGATATCCGGCTGGGCAAACGAGTCATCGCCACCGCCCAGCTGTCCGAAATCTGGCGGGGTCCCAACGGGATGCCTCTGGCACGGCACAACAACTACAACGACTTTGTGGGTGAAGTGTTGCTGCCCGAACTGCCTCGGGGCGTGCTGAGCACCCTGAATAACAAAACCAATCTGAACCCCAACGACCCGGACTGGCAGAATCTGTTTTCGCTGCTGGCACAGTATCCGCCCATCGCCCAGCCCAAGGCCTACACCGAGAAAGCGCTCCAGAGCCGGTGGATCAGCGCCTTGCTGGCGGTGAATCCCCACGATAGGGTGACTGACGAGATGACTGTCTGGCCCACCGGAGCCCGCATCGATGTTTTCGACGAAGGTCCAGACAAGCGGGTCATCTATGAACTGAAGGCTACGAAAGGAGAGCCGCTGCATCTGTATCAGCTCAAAATGTACTGGGACGGGCTGGTGCTGGACGGCGTGCAGCCCACCGAAGCCGTGCTGATCGTCCCGAAGTATACCAGCGACCTGGCCCGGATGGCGGAGCTGATCAACACCCGGCTCACCCCGCCGACACTTTCCAATGGTTCTCCCAGTCTGCCCTACCACTTTAAGCTGGCCACCCACGAGGAAAAGTGTCTGGCCTGAATTCACAGGAGGTGTCCCTATGACCGCGATTTCCACACTGGCCGATTGGCTCGACTACTGGCTGGAAAGTTACATCCGTCCCAGCTGCAAACCCGCCGGGTACGCCCAGTACCGGGACATCGTAGACAAGCACATTGTCCCCCAGATTGGTGCCGTACCGCTGGCCGAACTGACCACCGGCATCCTGCAGCAGTTTCTGAACCGGGAAGCTGCCTGTGGCAACCGGAAGACCGGCGGACCGTTGAGTGCCAAATCCATCAAGAACATGCGGGTCGTGCTGGACGTAGCGCTGAAATGTGCCGTGCAGGAGGGACGCCTGGCTGCCAATCCCGTGCCCGGCACAGTGATTCGCAAAGTGCAGCGCAAATCCATCGAGCCGATGTCTGATGCCATGCAGGCGGCGCTGGAGCGCTTTCTGTTCCAGAACGGCAACCTGCAAAACATTGGTATTTTGCTGGCCTTGTACACCGGTTGTCGTCTGGGCGAGATCTGTGCTCTTCGCTGGCGGGATGTGGACTGGTCCCGGAAAGAGTTGCACCTGCGGCAGACCGTCAAACGGCTGCCCCGCAAACAGCGGCACCCGGGGCAAAGTGCCACCGAGCTGGTATTCAGCCCCACCAAGGGGCGGGACGGTTCCCGGCGCATTGCAGCTCCTGCCGTGGTGTTTGCCCTGCTGGAGATGCAGAGCCGCCGCCACGAAACACAGTTCGGCGCCCCGGTGCAGCCCGATGGGTTTGTTGTCTACAACACTCAGGACCAACTGACCGACCCCGACAACCTGAGCCACTATTTCGGCGAGGTTCTGACAGCACTGCAGCTGCCCCACGCCCGTTTTCACGATTTGCGGCATACCTTTGCCACCCGGGCCATCGAGCACGGCATGGACATTCTGACACTGAGCGGTATGCTGGGCCACGCGGATGTAGGCACCACCCAGACCTTTTATCTGCATCCCCGGCTGGAGGCCATGCACCGGCAGGTGGATTGCATCACCCCGGCCTGTAGCTGGTTCCGTGCCGTACCCGCCGGGCCGGCCGCCGTATGAAATACCGTTTTCCTCCCCGCAGGTTGCTTGTGGGGAGTTTTTTGTACGGAAATTCAATTCTATCATTTTCTCAAAAATGACAGAATTGATTGTTGACTTGCCACCCTGCCCTTGTTAGACTGAAATTATAGCAAACTAACTTACAACCGCCAAGGGAAACGGCATGCGCACATTTGGCTTTGCCAAAATACACGATACGCTGCTGATTGCGGTTTTTGTTCTGGATTTTCTGTGCCTTTCTCCCTTGCAGGAAGGCGAAAACAGGGCGAAATTCTGAAACCGGGGGGCGGGCGGTATGCCGCCTGCACCTGGAACCACGACAAGGAGTAAACAATGCTGGACAACGAACTGAAAAATAAAATCAACAGCCTGTGGGAGACCTTCTGGACCGGGGGCATCACCAACCCGCTGGACGTGGTGGAGCAGATGACCTATTTAATGTTCATTCATGACCTGGACGCGGCGGACAACCAGCGCGCCAAGGAGAGCGCCATGCTGGGCCTGCCCCACAAGAGCATTTTTGCGGATAAGGTCACCATCGGGGAGCGGAGCATTCCCGGCGAGCAGCTGAAATGGTCGGTGTTCCGGGACTTTCCGGCGGCGCAGATGTACACGGTGATGCAGGAATGGGTGTTCCCGTTCATCAAAGGGCTGCACGGCGACAAGGACAGCGCCTATGCCCAATACATGGGGGATGCGATTTTCAAAATTCCCACGCCGCTGATGCTGGACAAGGTGGTCACGGCGATGGATGAGATTTATGAGCAGTCGCGCCAGGCCAGCAGCCCGGATGTACGGGGCGACATTTACGAATATCTGCTTTCCAAGCTGTCCACCGCGGGGGTGAACGGCCAGTTCCGCACGCCGCGGCATATCATCCGCATGATGGTGGAGATGATGAACCCCCAGCCGGACGAGGTCATCTGCGACCCGGCCTGCGGCACCGGCGGCTTTCTGGTGGAGGCCGGGCACTACCTGAAAGAGAAATACAAACAGGAGATCTTCTTTGACCGGCAGAAAAAAGACCATTACATGAACCACATGTTCCACGGCTACGATATGGACCGCACCATGCTGCGCATCGGCGCCATGAACATGATGACCCACGGCATCGACAACCCGTTTATCGAGTACCGGGACAGCCTTTCGGACCAGAACACCGACCGGGAGGCCTATTCCCTGATTCTGGCCAACCCGCCTTTCAAGGGCAGCCTGGACGCCGACATCGTTTCCACCGATTTGCTCAAACTGTGCAAGACCAAAAAGACCGAGCTGTTGTTTCTGGCGCTGTTTTTGCGGATGCTGAAAGTGGGCGGCCGGTGCGCCTGCATCGTGCCGGACGGGGTGCTGTTCGGTTCCTCCACGGCGCACAAGGCGATCCGCAAGGAGATTGTGGAGAACCACCGTCTGGAGGCGGTGATTTCCATGCCCAGCGGGGTGTTCAAACCCTACGCGGGGGTGTCCACGGCGGTGCTGGTGTTTACCAAGACCGGCCACGGCGGCACCGACGACGTATGGTTCTATGATATGAAGGCGGACGGTTTTTCGCTGGACGACAAGCGCACCGAAGTCAAGGAGAACGACATCCCCGATATCATCGCCCGGTTCCATGACCGGGCGGCGGAAAAGGACCGCGCCCGCACCGAGCAGTCGTTCATGGTGCCCAAGGCGGAGATCGCCGAAAACGGGTATGACCTTTCCATCAACAAGTACAAGCAGGTGGAGTATGTGCCGGTGGAGTACCCGCCCGCGACGGAGATTCTGGCCGATCTGCGCGCGCTGGAGCAGCAGATCACCCAGGGCCTGGCGGAACTGGAGGGGATGCTGTGATGGCGAAGTTGGGGGATGTGTTCACGCTCATCCGGAACGGAGCTTCTATAAAGCAAACAGAGGGGGCTGGTGGATTTCCTATTACTAGGATCGAAACCATTGCAAATAGAAAAGTAGATCACAAAAAATTCGGATATGCCGATATTGTAGATATTACTAAATACGAAAGCTATGTTTTACAGGATGGCGACATCCTTATGTCACACATTAACAGTGAGAAACATCTTGGAAAAGTTGCTTTATACAAAAAGCAAGTTAATGAACAAATCATTCATGGTATGAATCTGCTGGTGCTCCGTGCCAACCCTAAAATTCTTTTGTCTGATTATGCGGCGTAC
>DXDW01000165.1 GCA_019115305.1 Candidatus Anaerofilum excrementigallinarum | reverse complement strand
TGACCAGCCCTTCCTGATGCCCGTTGAGGACGTGTTCACCATCACCGGCCGTGGTACCGTTGCTACCGGTCGTGTTGAGCGTGGTACCGTTAAGGTTGGCGAGGAAGTTGAGATCGTTGGTCTGAAGGACGAGAAGTCCAAGACCACCGTTACCGGTCTGGAGATGTTCCGCAAGACCCTGGACTTCGCTCAGGCTGGCGATAACGTCGGCGCTCTGCTGCGTGGTGTTCAGCGTTCTGACATCGAGCGTGGTCAGGTTCTGTCCAAGCCCGGCAGCATTCATCCCCACACCAAGTTCTCCGGCCAGGTGTACGTTCTGAAGAAGGACGAGGGCGGCCGGCACACCCCCTTCTTCAACAACTACCGTCCCCAGTTCTACTTCCGTACCACCGACGTAACCGGCACCATCTCCCTGCCCGAGGGCGTTGAGATGTGCATGCCCGGCGATAACGTCACCATGGACGTTGAGCTGATCACCCCGATCGCTATCGAGGAAGGTCTGCGCTTCGCTATCCGTGAGGGCGGCCGTACCGTTGGTTCCGGCGTTGTCACCAAGATCAACGAGTAATTTTCGGTTGTCTGACTGAACAAGTCAAGGCCCCGGCTCTGCAAAGAGTCGGGGCCTTTTTCTGTTTTGTCCTTCTTCGCAAAGCGCAGGAGGGGAAATGCGTGCGCCAATGCCGGATGCAAGGCAGAACTTGGGGGAATAAAGCCGCCTTGCCGGCTTCAGCTGCCGGCAGACAAGGAAATAAAGGTATTGAAAGGCGATTTTTGATTTGGTTTTGCAGTTCTTGTTCTTCGCAGCCTTGTGCGGGCACGGGCCCGATCACAAACAAAGTCGCCTGCCTGTTTGGAGCAGGGAAGAGGGGCTTTGCAAAGGGCAGGGGAACCTTGTCCGGCTGCGGTGAGATAAACAATAAACAATCCCTGCCAGGGAGCAGTGCCTTCCTTCGGATCGCTCCGAAAGGGGAGAAGGCAGCTGACCGCAGCGGGGAAAAGGGCAAAAGAAAAACCAGCCCTTTGCAGAGCTGGTCTTTTTTCTTTTTCTGGCTTGCACACTGTATGGATTACAGAGCGCGGGTAACCTTGCCAGAGCGCAGGCAACGGGTGCAGGCGTAGATATACTTGGGAGAACCGTCTACGATAGCCTTAACGCGCTTGACATTGGGCTTCCAGCTCCGGTTGGAACGACGATGAGAATGGGAAACCTGGATGCCAAAGGTCACGCCTTTGCCACAACAATCACACTTTGCCACTTGCTGCACCTCCTCTATTCAAAGTTGCTAATCTATAATACCAAATGATTGTGCAAAAAGCAAGGGGTTTTGAAAAAAAGTTTTGATTTTTTTCAAAATCCTTTTTGGGCCCGGCGGGTGCCCGAGAAAACGGGCCCTCCGGTTTCCCGCGTAAAAAATTTGCCTGCCTGGCCGCTTTTGCTTGTGCCCGCCGCCAAAAACCGCTATAATGTAAGATAGATTGTTTTACGCTGCCGGCGGCGGATACTCTGCCGCCCCGGGGCGCAGAAATTGCAGGAGGACATATTGCAGGATGCTGTTTGTTTATCTGGTGCGTGCAGTGGCGATGCTGTTGATTATACCGGTCCACGAAGCCGCCCACGCCTTTGTTTCTTATAAGCTGGGAGATCCCACCGCCAAAAATTATGGCCGTCTCACCCTCAATCCCCTGGCCCACTTCGACCCCTTCGGCGCTCTGGCCATGATCCTGGCCGGCATCGGCTGGGCCAAGCCGGTGCCCACCGATGTGCGCAGGTTCCGCCATCCCAAACGGGATATGGCTATTTCGGCCGCCGCCGGGCCTGTCAGCAATCTGCTCATGGCCTATCTGGGTATGATTCTCTACAAGCTGGCTTACTACCGTATGCCGGTGAACAGCGGGCAGCTGGTGATGTTGTTCCTTTCCATCTTTATCAGCCTGAACATTTCCCTGGCGGTGTTCAATCTGCTTCCGATTCCGCCCTTTGACGGCAGCCGCATCTTTCTGGCCTTCCTGCCCACCCGGCTTTATTTCAAAGCCATGCAGTACGAGCGCTACATCATGATGGCGGTGCTGCTGCTGGTGCTGATAGGAGCCCTGGATACCCCGCTGTACTACCTCAACCAGGGCGCCCAGCGGGTCCTGTGGGCGGCCACCGGCTATATCGAGCCGCTGCTGGGGATCGGAAGCGGCGCGACCGCTGCCGCTGTGTAAGGGGGGCTCCCTTTGGAAAAGATCGACGCCCTCACCTTTCACCTGGAGGATTTCGACGGCCCCCTGGACCTGCTGCTCCATCTCGTGAGTAAAAACAAGATGGAGCTGTACAACATCGAGATCACCACCCTCATCGATCAATATACCGACATCATTCGCACGGTGCAGCAGCACCGGCTGGATGTGGCCAGTGAGTTTATCGAGATGGCCGCCCGGCTGGTACAGATGAAAAGCTATCTGCTGCTGCCCCGCAGCGAGGAAGCCGAGCGGATGAAAGAGGAGCTCACCGGCGAGCTCATTGAGTACAGCCTCTGCAAACAGATCGCCGCCCAGCTGGGAAAGCAGGCGGACACTGCCGGCTATACGGTGCGCCGGCCCATGGAGGTGGAGCAGGATATGACCTACACCCTGCACCACCCCGCCTATCTGCTGCGGGATGCCTTGCGCACAGTCATGGGCAAGACCTCGGTCCGCCGCCAGCCCAGCCAGCAGCAGTTTGAGCCCATTGTCACCGCGCCTTTTGTTTCGGTGGGATCCCGGGTGGTCTATGTACTTCGGGGGCTGGTCACCGGCAAGCTGCACCGGCTGCGGGAACTGTTTGCCAAAACCAATTCCCGCAGCCAGACGGTGGCAACCTTTCTGGCTGTGCTGGAACTGATCCGCGCCGGCCGGGTGCAGATCCGGGAGGATGAAAGCCTGACCCTTGCCGGCCGGAGCAAAAAGGAGTGAACCCATGGAAAAAAATCGATACCGGGCCGCGGTGGAAGCGCTGCTCTTTGCCAGCGGCGACCCCGTAGAACCGGAACAGCTGGCCCAGGCGCTGCATACCGACACTTTGCAGATCTGCGGGGTGCTGGAACAGCTCCGGGCCGAATACGACCGCCAGGGCAGGGGGATCTGCCTGCTGCAGCTGGAAGGCCGCTGGCAGATGGCCGCCCGGCCCCAGTTTGCGGGCTCTATCCAGCAGCTGCTGGCCACCAAGAAAAACACGCCCCTGTCTCCGGCAGCCCTGGAAGTGCTGGCCATCATTGCCTACAACCAGCCGGTGTCCCGTTCCTTCATCGAGCAGGTGCGCGGAGTGGACTCCTCGTCCACAGTCCAGAACCTGCTGCAGAAAGGCCTCATTGAAGAGGCCGGCCGCTTGGATCTGCCGGGCAGACCCATCAGCTTTGCCACCACCGATGTGTTTCTGCGCACCTTTGGCCTGTCCAGCCTGGAAGAGCTCCCCCCGCTGCACCAGCAGCAGGAGGGCGCTGCGGCTGAGGAAGGCCAGACTTCGCCGGATGACACCGATCCCGCCGACGATCTGCCGCCGGAGGACGCCATATGACGGCGGTGCTGGCCGCTGTGGTCGCCTTTCTCTGGCTGGTGATCCGGATATTGCTGACTTTGCTGGGCGTTGTGCTGGCCCTGGTGCTGCTGCTGGTGCTGATTCCGGTGTCGGTGCGGCTGGGGTACAGCCAGCAGAAGGGATTTTCCGCCCGGGTGCGGGTGATGGGGATTCCGCTGCGGGTCTGGCCGCTGCCGGGTTGGCTGGAAAAAAGGCTGCATGCTTCCGAGGAGGATGTCCCTTCCCAGCCTGCGCCGCCGGAAAGCGCCTCGCGCCCTGCATCCGGCTCCGAGCCGAGCCAGCCGGCTGCTCCGGCCGCTCCGACGCCCCAGACGCATGCCCCTGCGGCCGCCCCCACGGCCCAGAAGAATGCTGCCCCCAGCAAGGCCGCTGCGCCGGCCCGGAGCCAGCCGGAGCCCTCTGCTGCTGCGCAGCCTTCCAAGGAAGTACAGCCTTCCCAGCAGAAGCAGGAGCAGCAGCTGCACAGCGGAACCGAAAAGCTGCTGGCCTTGCTGCGCACCGTGCGGGGAGGGCTGCGGCTGCTGTTCAAGGGCATCTGGGTCACGGTGTGGATTCGCTGGCCCATACAGGCCGAGGACGCCGCCCGCACAGCACTGCTCTATGGCAAAGCCAATGCCTGGATCGGCGGCGCGGCAGCGGTGCTGGCCCATCTGTTCCAGTTCCGGCTGCGCCAGCTGGAGCTGGCCCCGGATTTTCTCGGGGATAAGCAGGGCAGGGGAGAGGTCTCCTGCCGCATCACGGCCAGTCTGCCGGTGCTGGCGGCGGCCGCTGTCTGGACTCTGGTCCAGCTGAAAAAGCAGAAAGTTTTCTGATTTATGTTGATTGCCGGGCCGCCTGCGGCCTGTTTTCCAATCAGACCATCCGATAAAAGGAGGAAGTCATTTTATGGCAGAACATCCCATCAAGGGCCTTATGGACGTCACCATGGAAAAGATCCGGCAGATGGTGGATTCCAATACCATCATCGGCAACCCCATCAATCTGGCCGACGGCACCACGGTGCTGCCGGTGTCCAAGGTGACCTTCGGCTTTGCTTCGGGGGGCAGCGATCTGCCCAACAAGGCGGCCAAGGATCTGTTCGGCGGCGGCAGCGGCGCCGGGGTTACCATTGCGCCGGTGGCGTTTTTGGTGGTGCAGCCGGGGGGCAATGTGCGCCTGATCCAGCTCACCGATACCTCCAACAACATCGACCGCGCCCTCAGCCTGCTGCCCGAAATGATGGATAAAATCACCGCGCTGGTGAAAAAAGACCAGGCGCAGGAACAGGAGTGACCAAATGAAAGACGTACGCATCCAGAAGGTGCTCAGCGAACAGGGAGTGTGCAGCCGCCGGGCCGCCGAGCAGATCATCCGGGAAGGCCGGGTCAAGCTCAACGGCCATCCCGTCACGGTGGGTGACAAGATGGACACCAGCCGGGATCTGCTCACGGTGGACGGCCAGCGGGTCTACATCCCCCGCACCCAGGAGCATCTGTATATCATGCTGCACAAGCCCCGGGGCTATATCACCACTACCAGCGACGAGCGGGGCCGCAAAACCGTGATGGACCTGCTCACCGACCTGCCCGCCCGGGTGTTCCCGGTGGGCCGGCTGGACAAGGACAGCGAGGGCATGCTGCTGTTTACCAACGACGGCGAGTTTGCCAACCTGCTTACCCACCCCTCCCACGGGGTAAGTAAGCTCTACCGGGTGACGGTGCGCCCCCACGCCACCGAGACCCAGATCATGCAGCTCACCGAAGGTGTTACTTTGGACGACGGCAGCGTCACCCAGCCGGCGGTGATCCAGGTGGTGGCCGATGAGCCGGGCCGCACGGTGCTGGAAATGACCATCCGGGAGGGCAAAAACCGCCAGATCCGCCGGATGTGCGAGGCGGTGGGCCTGGAGGTGATCCGGCTGCGCCGCAGCGCCATGGGCGCGGTGAAGCTGGGCATGCTCCAGCCGGGACAGTACCGGGAGCTGACCAAAAGCGAGGTCAGCGCCCTGCGGGGAGCGGCCATCAAGGGCAAGGCCCGGGCCCGTACCCAGCGCCAGCAGCAGCAGGCGGCAGAGCGGGCCGCAAAGCGCCCGGCCGGCAGGAAAGGCGGGAAGGGCAGATGATCGTCATGCGCCCCATCCAGGAGCCGCTGGTGCTGGAGGAGATCAACCAGGGCCGGTTTTCCGGCGAGGTGGAAGGCTATGTGGTGATGGACGGCCCCGACTACAAGGGCAGCTTTCTGTATAAGGTGGAAAACGGGGTGACCTGGGTGCTGGACGAGCAGCTCACCGACCCCAGCCTCATCGACGGCGCCGTGCGGGCCGCTGTGGCCGCCGGCGAAAATCGGGGCGCCGGGTCCTTCGGCATCAACACCGACAGCCCCCGTCTGGCCGCCTGGAGGCAGGCAATGTTCAAAATCGGGCCGGATGTGCTGCCAAATGACCGTTTGTTCCATCTTTGCGGATAATTTTTTTTGGAAAAACGCAAGAAATACTTGTTATTATTTTGTCAAAATAGTATAATAAAAATAACTTTGAATTTTGCAAACGCAGGAGGGCTTTTCATGGCTTCTACAAAGTTTGGCAAGGCAGAGATCCTTGCGACATTCTACGACGAAGGTGTTTACACCACGCTGTACAGCGAGGGTGCAGTGACTGCGGCATTCGGCAGTGCGGCTGGCCAGCCTACTTATGCGATCTGCCAGGACGGCAGCGCAGTGGCGGTGAAGGACGCCGACAAAACCGTAAAGGTGCTGGAGATGGCCGCCAAGACCGGCAACCCCGTGGTCACCTTCTACAACTCGGTGGGCGCTAAGCTGGAGGAGGGTCTGGATACCCTGACCGCCAGCGCCAATGTTACCGCCGCCATTGCCAAGCTGTCCGGCGTTGTGCCGCAGGTGGCTGTGGTCACCGGTGTCTGCGCCGGCACCGCTGCCATGCAGGCTGCCGCTGCTGACGTCTGCCTGATGGCCAAGGACGCCGAGCTGTTCCTCACCGCTCCCTTCACCAGCGCCGCCGCCGGCGACAAGGTGGAAGGCGCCGGCAGCGCCGAGTATGCCGCCAAGGCCGGCGTTGTCACCGCTGTGTACGAGACTGTGCAGGAGGCTGTCAAGGCTGCCGCTGACGCTGTGGCTCTGCTGCCCTCCAACAACCTGTCCAGCCCCGCTGTCTTTGATTTCGAGGCTCCGGCTGCCGCTCTGGACATGAAGAAATACTGCCGCATCCGCGCCGGCGTGGCTCTGATCGACAAGGATCGGGACTTCGAGTTCTACGCTGACTACGGCAAGAACGCCTACACCGCCCTGGGCACCGTCAACGGCAGCACCGTGGGTGTGGTTACCACCTCCGACCGTGAGCTGGACCACGAGAGCGTTTCCAAGATCGCCCGTTTTGTTCGCCTGTGCGATGCCTTCAGCGTGCCCGTGGTGACTCTGGTCAACAGCGAAGGCTTTGCCAAGAGCTGCACCGAGGATCTGGCCGGCGGTATCCGCGAGGCTGCCCGTCTGGCTGGCACCTACGCCGACGCCACCACCGCCAAGGTGGCCATCCTGGCCGGCAAGGCTGTGGGCCCCGTCTACACTGCTCTGTGCAACGCCGACCTGACCATCGCCCTGGAGGGCTGTGTGGTCAGCGCCGTTGATCCCAAGGTGTCTGTCACCGTTCTGTACAAGGACGAGCTGGAAGCCGGCAGCAACATCGTGAAGGACACCGAGCGCAAGGCTGCCGAGTACGCCGCCGCCGAGTGCAGCGCCAAGGCTGCTGTGGCCGCCGGTGTGGCCGATTTCGCCACCGATGCCGCCGGTCTGCGTGCTACCCTGACCGCCGCTCTGGATATGCTGGCCACCAAGCGCGCTCAGCGTCTGGCCAAGAAGCACGGCAACATGGCTCTGTAAGCCAGGCCGCTTTTTCAAACACTGTATCCCAGCCGGGACTTTTGTAAGCCGGCTGTAAGTTCCAACAAATGATTTTAGGAGGATATTCCAAATGAAATACTTTAATATCACCGTCAATGGCGCCGCCTACAGTGTTGCCGTGGAAGAAGTAGCCGCCGGCACCGCTCCCGTTGCCGCTCCCGCTCCTGTGGCTGCTCCCGCTCCCGCCGCTGCTCCCGCTCCCGCTGCGGCTCCCGCTCCTGCTGCGGCTCCTGCTCCCGCCGCCGCTCCTGCTGCTCCCGCCGGTGCTGCCGGTGCCGTCAGCGTCACCGCTCCCATGCCCGGCAACATCCTGGACGTGAAGGTGTCTGTGGGTGCCAGCGTTAAGGCCGGCGACGTGCTGGTGATCCTGGAAGCCATGAAGATGGAGAACGAGATCGTTGCTCCTCAGGACGGCACCGTTGCCAGCATCAACTGCAGCAAGGGCGACACCGTCAACGTGGACGACGTTCTGGTCACCATGAACTGATTTTTTCGGGGGGATTGCCCCGCACAATATTGAATGAGGTGAATGACATTGGCTAAACCCGTAAAGATCACAGAGGTTGTGCTGCGCGACGCCCACCAGTCCCTGATGGCTACCCGCATGACCATGGATGATATGCTGCCCATCCTCGGCGCCATGGACGAAGTAGGTTACTACTCGGTGGAATGCTGGGGCGGCGCTACCTTCGACTCCTGCATCCGTTTCCTGGACGAAGATCCCTGGGACCGCCTGCGCACCCTGCGCCGTGAGATGCCCAACACCAAGCTGCAGATGCTGTTCCGCGGCCAGAACATGCTGGGCTACCGTCCCTACGCCGATGACGCTGTGGAGTACTTCGTACAGAAGTCCGTTGCCAACGGCATCGACATCCTGCGTATCTTCGACGCTCTGAACGATCCCCGCAACCTGGAGACCGCTATCCGCGCCACCCGCAAGGAAGGCGCTCATGTGCAGGGCTGCATCAGCTACACCCTGAGCCCCGTGCACAACAACGAGTACTTCACCAAGTACGCCAAGACCCTGGAGGAGATGGGTGCCAACTCCATCTGCATCAAGGACATGGCCGGCCTGCTCACCCCCACCGCCGCTTCCGAGCTGGTGGCTGCCCTGAAGGCCAGCGTGTCCATCCCCGTGGACGTGCACAGCCACTACACCTCCGGTCTGGCTTCCATGAGCATCCTGAAGGCCATTGAGGCTGGCGCCGACATCATCGACACCGCCATGAGCCCCCTGGCTCTGGGCACCTCTCATATGCCCACCGAGAGCCTGGTAGCCGCTCTGCAGGGCACCGAGTACGACACCGGTCTGGACCTGAAGAAACTGAACGTAGTGCGCGCTCACTTTGCCAAGATCCGCGAGAAATACATCGCCAACGGCCTCATCAGCCCCAAGATGCTGGGCGTAGACGCCAACACCCTGCTGTATCAGGTTCCCGGCGGTATGCTGTCCAACCTGCTCAAGCAGCTGAAGGACGCCGGCAAGGAGGACAAGCTGGAGGAAGTGCTCCAGGAGATCCCCCGTGTCCGCGAGGATTCCGGTTATCCTCCCCTGGTTACCCCCACCAGCCAGATCGTTGGTACCCAGGCTGTGTTCAACGTGATCCTGGGCGAGCGGTACAAGATGGTCACCAAAGAGTTCAAGGGCCTGGTCCATGGCGACTACGGCAAGACTCCCGCTCCCATCAGCGAAGAGTTCACCAAGCGGATTCTGGGCGACGAGAAGCCCATCACCTGCCGCTTTGCTGACACCCTGGAGCCCGAGATGGACAAGCTGCGTCAGGAAGCTGCCAAGTATGTGGTGCAGGAAGAGGACGTCCTCACCTACGCCATGTTCCCCCAGGTTGCGCCCAAGTTCTTCGAGAAGCGCAACAACAAGATGGCCGGTGTGGACGGCGACCATGTGGACTTCGCCAACAAGAGCCATCCGGTTTGATCTTGCTGTAAATAGCCTGACTGGTTGTTTGAACTGAAAAATCAGCAGCCGGCTCCGCCAAGCGCCCTGTGCGTTTGGTGGGGCCGGCTTTTTGCGTATAAAACCATCGCTGCAGCCCCAAAAACGTCCTCTGACGCCCCTTTGATGGGAAGGGAATATCCCAATCTCCCTGGACGAAAAACGGCCCTGAAAGCCCTTTCTTCTTTGTTTCTGCTTTGGGTGCCGGGGCAGGGGAGAGGGGCCTTTCGCTCTAGGAGAAAACCAGGGCAGCAAAAAAGCACCCGTTCCCCAGTGGAACGGGTGCTTTTGTCTGTGTAGAAAAGGAGATCAGTCCAGCATACCCAACGTGATCTCGTAGGGGCTCTCGGTGGAGTGCTGCATGGGAGCCTCTTTCTTGTACTTGGCCAGGATGGCGGCAGTCTTGGCGGGATCGGCGATGGTGCCGGCGCCAGCGATACAGCCGCCGGGGCAGCCCATGCCCTCCAGCAGATAGCCGTTGTACTTGCCGGCCTTGGCCATCATCAGCAGCTTTTTGCACTCGGCCAGGCCCTGGGCGGAGGCGATCTTCACCTCGCGGTTGGGGTCCATCTCGTGGATGGCGTTGGCCACAGCCTGGGCTACGCCGCCGCTGACGGCAAAGCCGCGGCCGTCGCCGCTGGCAGAACGCAGGGGAGCTTCTTCCGCAATGGCGGAGAAGTCCACTTCCTTGGCTTCGAACATGCCCATGAGTTCCTCAAAGGTCAGCACGAAGTCCACATCGCTGCGGATGGTGCGGCGGCTGGCCTCCAGCTTCTTGGCGGCGCAGGGACCGATGAAGGCGATCTTAATGTTCTTGTGCTGCTTTTTCAGCAGACGGGCGGTGAGGACCATGGGAGTCATGGCCATGCTGATGTAGGGAGCCAGTTCGGGGAACAGCTTCTTGGCCATTACGCTCCAGCTGGGGCAGCAGGAAGTGGCCATGAAGGGCTGATGCTCGGGCACCTCACGCATGAAGTCCTTGGCTTCCTCCAAAGTGCACAGGTCGGCGCCGATGGCAACCTCCACCACGTCGTCGAAGCCCAGCTGCTTCATGGCGGGACGGATCTTGCCGGGAGTCATCTCGGGGCCAAACTGGTTGATGAAGGCGGGAGCGATGATGGCAAACACACGCTCGCCGCTCTGGATGGCGTGGATCAGCTGGAAGATCTGGCCCTTGTCCACAATGGCGCCGAAGGGGCAGTTTACCAGACACATGCCGCAGGACACGCACTTGTCGTAGTCGATCTTGGCCCGGCCCAGCTCGTCGCTGCCGATGGCGTTCATGCCGCAGGCGGCGGCGCAGGGACGCTCCATCTTGTTGATGGCGTGGTAGGGGCAGGCATCAACACACTTGCCGCACTTGATGCACTTGTCCTGATCGATCACCGATTTGCCGTGGACCATGCTGATGGCGCCCTTGGGGCAGACCTCTTTACAGGGGTGAGCCAGACAGCCCTGGCACATATTGGTCACTTCCACCTTTTTGGTGGGGCAGGCGTTACAGGCAAACTTGATGATGTTTACCAGAGGGGGATCGTAGTATTTCTCGTTGATGGCGCTGGCTTCGATGCCGTCGCTCACCGGCTTTTCCTCATCTACCGGGCGCAGGGGCAGGCCGATGGCCAGACGCAGACGCTCCTCGACGATGGCCCGCTCCAGGAAGATGCTTTCCCGCAGGGTAGCTACCTCGCCGGGCAGGATCTTGTAGGGCAGCTTGGCGATCTTTTCCGCGTAATTTCCGCCTTCGTAGGCCATCCGGGCCACCTCGGTGAACACCTTGCGGCGGATGTCGATTACGGAAGTGTAAATTCCTCTCATGGTATGAACGACTCTCCTCTCTGCACATATGGAATCATACCTGTTAAAATTATATCATAAATCGCTCCAGCGACAAGAGCAAACAGCTATAAAAAGAGAAAATCTTTTTGTGAAAAACTGTTTAAATGGCAGAATGTGGCTCACACCAGCCTGGCGGCGCAGCGGCGGCCGTCAAAGGCGCCCAGCTGTACCTGTACGATCTGCCCCGGACGGCAGCCGGGAGCGGTGACAGCCACCGGCGCATACAGCCGGGTGTAACCGGTAAATACGTTGCCGCTTACGGCCTTTTCCAGCAGCACCTTTTCTGTCTGGCCCTCCATGGCGGCGCACAGACGGGCCCGCACGGCGTCGGCGGCGGTCTGCATCCGCTTTACCCGGTCGGCCTTGGTCTGCTCGTCCACCTGGTCGGGCATGCTCCAGCCCGGGGTGCCTTCCCGTCGGGAATAGGGGAATACATGGACCTTCAGAAATTCCATCTCCTCCACAAAGGCCAGGCTCTGGGCAAATTCCTCCTCGGTTTCGCCGGCAAAGCCCACGATCACGTCGGTGGTCAGGCTGCAGTCGCCGCCAAAGGCCTGGCGCAGCTTGCGGGCCACCTGGCGGTACTGCTCGGTGTTGTACAGCCGGCGCATGCGGCGCAAGGTGGCGTCGCAGCCGCTCTGCAGCGAGAGATGGAACTGGGGACACAGCTTGTCCACCGCCGCCAGCCGGGCGATGTCCTGGTCGGTCATCAGGTCGGGCTCCAGACTGCCCAGCCGGATGCGGGCCAGGCCCGGGATCTGGGCGGCTTTTTCCACCAGCCCCGCCAGGGTGGCGCCGGTGTCCTTGCCGTAGCTGGACAGATTGATGCCGCTGAGTACGCACTCGGCGTAGCCGGCATCGGCCAAAGCGCGCATCTCGGCCAGGATGCTCTCTTCGTCCCGGCTGCGCACCCGGCCCCGAGCCCGGGGGATGACGCAGTAGGCGCACTGGCGGTCGCAGCCGTCCTCGATCTTGATAAAGGCCCGGGTGTGGCCCTCGAAATTCTCCAGAGGCAGCTCCTCAAAGGCTTCGCCCCGCTGGTGCGGGGTGATCTCCACCACCCGCTCGCCGCTTTCCAGACAGCGCTGGATGCAGGCCAGGATGGAATGCCGGTTGGCCGAACCGGTGACTACGTCGGCCTCGGCGTCCCGGGCGGCCTCCTCGGGGAAAGCCTGGGGATAGCAGCCGGTGAGCACCGTGACGGCGGCGGGGTTTTCCCGCTTGGCACGGCGCAGCCACTGGCGGCTTTTTTTGTCGCCGCCGGCGGTCACCGTGCAGCTGTTTACCACATATACGTCGGCCTGTTCGCCTTCGGCGGCGATGGTATAGCCGTTCTGCTCAAACAAACGGATCAGGGCGCCGGTCTCGTTCTGGTTGACCTTGCAGCCCAAAGTGTAAAACGCAGCTCTCATTGTTCACCTCATACCTTTCCGCGGGGTCTTGTCCCCGCGCAAAACGCGCAGCCCCGCCAAAATATCGGCTGCTGCAACATGGCTCATTATACAAAAAACAGGCCGCTGCTGCAAGCCGATCCCCGGCAAAACCCGGTTTCCAGGCAAGAAAAGCCCCCCTTTTGCATAAGCATAGCTCAAACAGGACCCAAAAGGAGGAACGATCATGTGGAAAAAACGGATGTTGGCCGGGCTGCTGGCCTTGGCCGCCGCCCTCTCCATCGCCCTGCCTGCGGCCGCTCAGGAAGGGGAACAGCCGGCCCGGCGCTTTGCCCAGCCGGATTTTGATGTGCCCTGCCGGGCGGCCATGCTGATCTGCCGGCAGACAGGGGAGGTGCTGTACGAGAAAAACGCCGACCAGCAGATGCCCATTGCCAGCATCACCAAGGTGATGACCCTGATGCTCACCTTCGACGCCCTGGCCGCGGGCAAGGTGTCGCTGCAGGATATCGTGCCGGTGAGCACCCACGCCTACAACATGGGCGGCAGCCAGATCTGGCTGGAGCCGGGGGAGCAGTTCACCTTGGATGAGATGATAAAAGCTATCTGTGTGGCTTCGGCCAACGACGCCGCCGTGGCGGTGGCGGAGTTCATCGGGGGCAGCGAGCCGGTGTTTGCGGGCATGATGAACGAAAAGGCGGCCCAGCTGGGCATGACCGGCACAGTGTACAAAAACGCCTGCGGTCTGGACGAGGAGGGGCATCTCTCCACCGCCCGGGATGTGGCCACCTTGAGCCGCGCCATGCTGAATACCTATCCCCAGGTGACCGAATACACCACCATCTGGATGGATTCTCTGCGGGGCGGGGCCACCCAGCTGGTGAATACCAACAAGCTATTGCAGCGGTACAGCGGCATCAACGGCCTGAAAACCGGCACCACCAGCGGGGCAGGGGTCTGTATCAGCGCTTCGGCCAGCCGGGACGGGCTGGATCTCATCGCCGTGGTGCTGGGAGCCAACAGCAGCGCCGAGCGTTTTGACACCGCCACCGCTTTGCTGGACTACGGCTTTGCCAATTTTGAGCTGGCCGCCTGTCCCCAGCCCCAGGACGCTCCCGCCAGCCTGCCGGTGGAGCGGGGCGTGAGCCGCCAGGTGACCCTGCAATACCCCCAGGGGGAGGGTGTGCTGGTGAAAAAAGGGGACGGCGCGGGGCTTTCGGTGACACTGGAACTGCCCCAAAAACTCACCGCTCCCATTGCCCAGGGGCAGGAGATCGGCCGGATGGTGCTGGCGGGGCAGGAGGGACAGCTGGGCAGCTGGCCGGTGACCGCCGGGGAAACGGTGGAGGCCATTTCCTTCGCCAGCTGCTTGGAGGTTTTATATAAAAGCCTGATAACACTTTAGAAATCTTTGTGCAAAACCTTGACATATGCCCCTAAAAACTAGTATAGTTATACCAAAGAACAGCGATGCCGGCCGCTTTGGCAGCGCACCTGACAGAGGGCCGGCACTTCTGAGAAATAACGACCTTTCGCAAAGGAAGGAACGGGGGTTAGCAAAATGAGCGTAAAGTTCAATGGAAAACACCTGGCTCGCTTTGTAAAGGAAAGCGAGTTTGCCGCCATCTACCCGCAGGTAGAAGCGGCCCACAATCTGCTGGAGAGCCGCACCGGCCCCGGCAACGATTTCCTGGGCTGGGTGGATTTGCCTGTGAACTACGATAAAGAAGAATTTGCCCGCATCAAGCAGGCCGCTGCCAAGATCATGTCCGACACCGACGTGCTGCTGGTCATCGGCATCGGCGGCAGCTATCTGGGCGCCCGGGCGGCCATTGAGGCCATGGCCGGCAGCCTGTACAATGCCACCCGCACCAACACCCCCGAGATCTACTTCGTGGGCAATTCCATTTCTTCCTCCTACCTCAACCAGGTGCTGAAGATCTGCGAGGGCAAGCGGGTAAGCCTGAATATCATCTCCAAGTCCGGCACCACCACCGAGCCCGCCGTGGCTTTCCGCGTACTGAAAGAGTACCTGGAAAAGACCGTGGGCAAGGAGGAGGCCAAGAGCCGCATCTACGCCACCACCGACCGCGCCCGGGGCACCCTGAAGGAGCAGGCCGACCGGGAAGGCTGGCAGACCTTTGTGGTTCCCGACGATGTGGGCGGCCGTTTCTCGGTTCTCACCGCCGTGGGCCTGCTGCCCATCGCCTGCGCCGGCCTGGACATCGACAAACTGATGGAAGGCGCCGCCGCTGCCCGGGAAAAGCTGAGCGCCTGCACCCCGGACAACGATTGCTACAAGTACGCTGCCGCCCGCAACATTCTGTACCGCAAGGGCAAGAAGGTGGAGTTGCTGGCCTGCTACGAGCCCGACTTTACTCTGATGAACGAGTGGTACAAGCAGCTGTTCGGCGAGAGCGAGGGCAAGGACCA
>DXDW01000164.1 GCA_019115305.1 Candidatus Anaerofilum excrementigallinarum | reverse complement strand
CCCCGCCGGCTGCCGGCAGGACGCCCTGCAAACGGCGTCGGCTATGCTGGGCGATGTGCCCGTGGAATGGCAAAATCAGGAGGAAAGACAAAATGGAACTGCTTAAAGGCATCAAGCTGCCCCAGGGGCTGCGCCGCAATCTGCCGGTGTGGCTGGGGCTGGCCGGCATCGGGCTGATCTTCCTCTCCTCGTGGCTGCCGGACACCGGCCAGGAGGCCGCCCCAGCGGCTTCGGTCACCTCGTTCCAGAGCCAACAGCAGCAGCTGGAGGAGCAGCTCACCCGGCTGGTGAGCAGCATCCAGGGGGCGGGGGAGACGGTGGTGATGGTCACTCTGGACACCGAGAGCGAGCAGGTGTATGCCACCGACCAGACCACCGAGAGCACCCTGTCGGAGCAGCAGCAGACCAGCCGGCAGGAAACCAGCCATGTACTGCTGCAGGACGGCTCGGGCCAGCAGCCCCTGGTGGAAACCACCTATCTGCCCCAGGTACGAGGGGTGGCGGTGGTCTGCCAGGGCGGGGAAGATATCACAGTAGTCACCCGCATAACGGAGGCGGTGTCGGTGGTGCTGGACCTGCCCGCCAGCCGGATCTGCGTGACAAAAATGAACTGACGGAGGTATGCACAGATGACAGTGAACGCAAAAAGCAGACGACAATTCACCCTGCTCACATTGGTGGCGGCTTTGGGTGTGGCGGTGTATCTCAACTGGGAATACGCCAAAAGCGATGCCCTTCTGCCCGACGACGTCCAGGCGGCGGCAGCGGACAGCGGCGTGTCGGTATCGGCGGGGGTAGAGCAGGAGACCGGCGCCCTCACCGATCCCCTCGCCACTGACACCGCCAGCAGCGAGGGCAACAAAAACTACGGCGACGCCCAGCTGGTGAGCATCGGCCAGAAAAGCAGCGACCAGTATTTCGATGAGGCCCGCCTTTCCCGGGAGAAAAGCCGGGACGAGGCCCTGGATACTTTGGAGAAAAGCCTGAAAAAAGCCAATCTCTCTGAGGAGGAGAAGGCTGAGCTCACCGCCCGCCTGTCCGGGGTGGTGGAGAGCATCACCGCCGAAAGCGACATCGAAAATCTGGTCAAGGCCAAGGGCTTTGTGGACTGCGTGGCCTTTGTGGACGACGGCAAGGTCAACGTCACGGTGCAGACCCCCGGCGAAGGGCTCGACCAGGAGCAGGTGGCCCAGATCCGGGACGTGGTGCTCTCCCGCTGCGAGGTAAAGGCCCAGGATATCACGGTAGTGGAGGTGGGATAAAGGCCCTTTGTCCGGGTTTGGGCGGCTCTTTTTCGACTGCGCGCTGAAATTTTTCGCCCCCGGACAAAAACAGTTGTGCAAACACAGCGGAGATGGTATAATACAGGCAAGTGGTTATGCGCCACGGATGCCGCAAGCCTTCCGGCCCCAGCGCCCTGCCGCGGCAGGGCGTGGGCTGTTTTATATTTCAAACATCCTGTGGCAGGTTTAGGACAGGGAGGAAGTACAATGGACGTTATGAATGAGCATGTGGGCGGCAGCCTGCAGATCGCAACCGATGTGCTGGCAAAGATCGCCCGCCAGGCCGCTTTGGAAGTGGAGGGCGTGCAGGATGTCCGCGCCGGCAACACCAAGGTGAAGAACCTGTGGGGCAAGGTGGCTCCCCAGCGGGCCGTGTCGGTGCAGCTCACCGACGACGTGGCCGAGATCACCGTCTGCCTGGTGGTGGATTTTGGCAGCAAAATCCCTTCTCTGTGCGAAAAGGTGCAGCAGAACGTAAAAAGTTCTGTCCAGAACATGACCAATATCACGGTTTCCCGGGTGAATGTCACGGTGAGCGGCATCTGCGTTCCCACCGATACCGCCCAGGGCTGAACCCAAAACCGACACCGGGCCGCGCCCGGCAAAACACCAACCGGAGCACCCTCCCCCGCCCGGCGGCCGGAGGGTCCATTTTTGTGAGAGGACCGTATGAAAAGAAGAACCGCACGTGAAAACGCATTTTTTGCCGCATTTTCCGCCACTTTTGGCGAAAACATCGACGAGGTGATCGCCCAGAGCCGCGAACTGGAAGAAAACCCTGTGGACGAGTTCGGCCAGCAGCTGCTGACGGGTTATTTTGACCACAGCCAGGAGATCGACCAGCTCATCGAAGACCACCTCAAGGGCTGGACCATCGCCCGGCTGCCCCGGGTATCGGTCACCGCCCTGCGCCTGGCGCTGAGCGAGATGCTCTATATGCCCGACTCTCTGGCCGGTGTGGCCATCAACGAGGCCGTGGAGCTTACCAAGCGCTTTGGCGGCGCCGACGACTACCAGTTTGTCAACGGCGTGCTGGGCGCTATTGCCCGGGAAAAGGGGCTGTCCCAGGACGGCGCCGAGTCCGAGCAGGAATGATCCCATGATCACGCTGGGAATCGATACAAGCAATTACGCAACCTCTTTGGCGGTGTTCGACACCGAGACCGAAGAGGTTGTTTGTGATACAAAACAGTTTTTGCCGGTGCGCCCGGGGCAGCTGGGCCTGCGGCAAAGCGACGCGCTGTTTCATCACACGGCCGCCCTGCCGGGTCTGCTGGATCAGCTGGCCCAGCGCACCGACCTGAGCCGGGTAGGGGCGGTGGGGGTGTCGGCCAAGCCCCGGCCGGTGGAGGGCTCTTATATGCCCTGTTTTCTGGCGGGGGTATCGGCAGCCACGGCCTTTGCCCTTTCCAAAAATCTGCCCCTGATTCAGACCACCCACCAGCAGGGCCATGTGGCCGCGGCTCTCTACGCCACCGGCAACCGGCAGCTGCTGGAGCAGCCGGTGCTGGTCTTTCACATTTCGGGAGGCACCACCGACCTTTTGCTCTGTGAAAATCTGCAGGTGCTGCGCACCGTGGGCACCAGCACCGATCTCTACGCCGGACAGGCTGTGGACCGGGTGGGGGTCAAGCTGGGCTTTGCCTTTCCCGCCGGGGCCGAGGTGTCCCGTCTGGCAGCCCAGTGCGACGAGCCGGTGCAGCGGGCCAAGGTGACCCTGCAGGGCACCAACTGCAGCCTTTCGGGGCTGGAAAACCAGTGCGACCGGCTGCTGCGCCAGGGCAAAAGCCCCGCCTATGTCTGCCGGTTCTGTCTGGAAGCGGTGGGCCTGACGGTGCTCAAGATGATCGCCGCCGCCCGCCAGGAATACCCCGGTCTGCCGGTGGTCTGCGCCGGCGGTGTCATGAGCAGCGACATCATCCGCCGGCAGGTGAGCCGCCAGGCCAAGGACGTCTGGTTTGTGGACGGCCGTTTTGCCAGCGACAACGCCATCGGCGTGGCCTTCATCGCCGGAAAGGCGGCGGAAAATGGCTGAGATCATCACCGTTTCGGTGCTCAACCGGTATGTGAAAACTTTGCTGGAGCGGGACGCCGTGCTGGACGGCCTGGCCGTGCGGGGGGAGATCGCCGGCTTTGTGCACCACTATAAAAGCGGGCATTACTATTTTTCTTTGCGGGACGAGCAGTGCAGCATCAAGGCTGTGATGTTCAGCCGGGACGCCCGCCGTCTGCCCTTCACGCCCCAGAACGGTATGCGGGTGATTCTGCGGGGACGGGTGTCTTTGTTTGAGCGGGACGGCGCCTACCAATTGTATGTGGAGGAGATGATCCCCGACGGGGTGGGCTCCATGCAGCTGGCGCTGGAACAGCTCAAGGCCCGGCTGGCCGCGGAAGGTCTGTTTGACCCGGCCCGCAAAAAGCCCATCCCCACCGAACCCGCCTGCATCGGGCTGGTCACCTCGGCCACCGGCGCGGCGATTCAGGATATCCGCAATGTGCTCACCCGGCGCTGGCCCCTGGTGCAGGTGCTGCTGGCGCCGGTGAATGTCCAGGGACAGCAGGCCGCGGAGGAGATATCCGCCGCCATCCGCCGGCTGGACGCCGACGGCCGCCCGGATGTGATTCTGGTGGCCCGGGGCGGCGGAAGCCGGGAAGACCTGTGGGTGTTCAACGACGAGGGCATTGCCCGGGCCGCTGCCGGCTGCAAAACGCCTCTGGTATCGGCCATCGGCCACGAGATCGACTACTGCATTCTGGACCTGGTGGCCGACCTGCGGGCCCCCACTCCCTCTGCCGCCGCCGAGCTGTGTGTGCCGGATCAAGGGCAGATTATGCACAAGATACAACTTTTTCAGGAAAATATTCATAAATCTATGCAGAAACGTATGGAGATGTGGTATAATTCCAATGAGCGGCTTTGTCAGGCCCTGGCGGCCCGCAGTCCCGGCAAAATGCTGGAGGACAGAGCCGGTCAGCTGGACCGGATGGCCGAAAGCCTGCGCCGGGCGGCGCACAGCCGGCTGGCCCAGGAGCAGCAGCGCATGGAAGGCGCGGCGGCCCTCTGCGCCGGGCTGAACCCCTACGCCGTGCTGGCCCGGGGCTATGCCATGGTGCGGGATGAAGCGGGCGAGCTGCTGCCGGCAGAGCAGCCGGTGCAGCCCGGAGAGCATATCCTGGTGCAGCGGGCCCGGCAGACCTTGCGCTGTCAGGTGGAAGATACCCTGGAGCCGGAAAGGAACCCCCAATGAAAAAACCGAAAACCTACGAAGAAGCCATGACCCAGCTGCAGCAGATTCTGGACGCCCTTTCCGACCAGTCCACGCCGCTGGAGCAGTCGCTGAAGCTGTATGCCCAGGCCGCGGAACTGGTGCGGCTGTGCAACGAAAAACTGCAGGCGGCCAGCCTGCAGATCCGGCAGATCGACGATGCTGTGCAGAATTCCATGCAGCAGTCCGCCGACGCCGCCGAGTAAACGCGCATTTCTCATCGCAGCGCCCCGTGCGCAGGGAGGTTTGAACCATGACAGACTATTCGTCCCAATACCAGGCATATCTGCGGCAGGCGGAGGACGCCCTCGCCGCCCTGTGTGAAAAGTATCTGCCCGAAAGCAGCGAGGTCTGCCGCGCTGCCCGCTACAGCCTGCTGGGCGGGGGAAAACGGGTGCGGGCGGTTCTGGTGCTGGCGGTCTGCGATATGCTAAAAGGGGATATGGAAGCCGCCGCCTGGTTTGCGGGGGCGCTGGAGATGGTCCATTGCTATTCCCTCATCCACGACGACCTGCCTTGTATGGACAACGACGATTTCCGACGTGGCCGTCCTTCCTGCCACAAGGCTTTTTCCGAATCCACCGCCATGCTGGCGGGAGATGCCCTGCTTACCGCCGCCTTTTCGGTGCTGTCCGAAAGCCCGGCCCCCGATGGGGTGCGGGTGGCTGCGGTGCAGGAGCTGGCCTCGGGCGCAGGTGCGGCCGGCGGCATGATCCTGGGCCAGGAGCTGGACCTCTACCACGAAACCATCCCCGCCACGGCGGGACAGCTGCTGGAGATCCACCGGCGCAAGACCGGCGCGCTGATCAACGCGGCGGTGCAGCTGGGTGCTGCGGCCGCCCAGGCATCGGCCCAAGTGAAGGACAGGCTGCGGCAATACGCCTTTGATGTGGGTCTGGTATTCCAGATCGTGGACGATGTGCTGGACGTCACCTCCACCAGCCAGCAGCTGGGCAAGCCGGTGGGCAGCGACGAACAAAACAACAAAACGACCTTTGTCACCCTGTATGGCACCGAGGGAGCCATGGAGCACGCCCAGGTGATCAACCGGCGTGCCTGCGATGCCATGGAGCAGGAATTCGGCGAAAAAGCCGCCTTTTTGGTGGAGTTTGCCCGGCGTCTGCTCCAGCGGCAGAATTGATGTGTCTGCGGCTTTTGCCCGCTCATTCCCTTGTCAGGAGGGCCTTTTATGAATTTTTACACCTTTCTTCTGGAAAAAAACGCCATTCTCACCATTTCCCTCACGGCCTGGCTTACTGCCCAGGTGCTGAAAACCATCATCAACTGTATCCTGATGAAAAAATTTCAGGCGGAGCGGCTGTGGGGAGCAGGAGGAATGCCCAGTTCCCACTCGGCCCTTGTCTGCTCCATGACCATCGCGGCGGGACGCAGCCTGGGTTTTTCCTCGCCGGTGTTCGCCATTGCGGTGGTGATGGCCCTCATCGTTATGTATGACGCCATGGGGGTGCGCCGGGCTGCCGGCGAGCAGGCCAAGGTGCTCAATCAGATTATTTTTGACTGGATGGACGCTAACCCCGCCCTGTTTTCCAACGAAAAACAGAACAAGCAGCTCAAGGAGATGCTGGGCCATACCCCCACCGAGGTGCTGTCCGGCGCGCTGCTGGGCATCTTTTTTGGCTTTGTGATCCCTCTGGCATAAGGGATGGCTCCCTGTTTTTCAGCCAATATACATTCTAGATCGTAAAGGAGAGAGTCGACAATGGCATATCCTCTGCTGTCAAAAATCTCCTGTCCGCAGGACCTGAAACGGCTTTCCGTGCAGCAAATGCCGCAGCTGTGCGATGAGATCCGCAACTTTCTCATTGAAAACGTCTCCCTCACCGGGGGACATCTTTCCTCCAACCTGGGCACCATCGAGCTTACGGTGGCGCTGCACCGGGTTTTTTCCTCTCCCCAGGACAAATTTGTCTTTGACGTGGGCCACCAGTGCTATACCCACAAGCTGCTCACCGGGCGGCAGGCGGGCTTTGCCAAGCTGCGCCAGCTGGGGGGCATTTCCGGCTTCCCCAATCCCGTCGAAAGCGTCCACGACTGCTTTGTGGCCGGCCACGGCAACACCGCCATCTCGGCGGCCATCGGCATCGCCCGGGCCAAAAAGCTGCGGGGGGAGCCGGGCAAGGTGATTGCCATTGTAGGCGACGGCGCCTTCACCGGCGGCATGGTCTACGAGGGCATGAACAACATCGACACTCTGGGCAATCTCATTGTCATCCTCAACGACAATAAGATGTCCATTTCCAAAAATGTGGGCTCGGTGGCCAACTACCTCACCCGGCTGCGCACCAGCCCCCGGTATTCCCAGGCCAAGGCGGATGTGGAAAGCGCCCTCAACCGGCTGCCGGTGGTGGGCAATCCCATGATCCGCAGCCTCCAGAAAGCCAAGGAGCTGCTGCGCCGGGGCATCTACAATTCCACCATGTTTGAAAACATGGGCTTCCAGTATGTGGGTCCCCTGGACGGTCACGATGTGGCGGAGCTGGAAGAGATGTTCCACAATCTCACCAACCAGACAGCCCCCCTCTTTGTCCATGTGGTCACCTGCAAGGGCAAGGGCTATGCCCCCGCCGAGGAAAACCCCGGGGAATTCCACGGAGTTTCGGCCTTCAAGCTGAACAGCGTCACCGACCCCGATGTGGCCCCCGAAAGCTCTTTCTCCATTGTTTTCGGTCAGAAATTGGCAGAGCTGGGCGGCCGGCGCAAGGATCTGTGCGCCATCACCGCCGCCATGAAATACGGCACCGGGCTGCAGTTTTTCTACCGGGCCTATCCCCAGCGCTTTTTCGATGTGGGTATGGCCGAGCAGCACGCGGTGACCTTTGCGGCCGGTCTGGCCCGGGGCGGGATGCTGCCGGTGGTGTCCATCTATTCCACTTTTTTGCAGCGCTCCTACGACCAGATCATCCACGACGTCAACCTACAGAAGCTGGATGTGGTATTTGCAGTGGACCGGGCGGGCCTTGTGCCGGGAGACGGCGAGACCCACCAGGGCATCTACGACCCCGCCTATTTCAGCCAGATCGAAGGGCTGCGTCTGCTGTCGCCCGCCAACTTTGCCGAGCTGGAGTACTGGCTGGAAAAGCTGGTGCTGGAGGGCAGCGGTCCCCGGGCCATCCGCTATCCCCGGGGCGGGCAGCAGCCTGCGCTGGCGGCTCTGGGCTGCAGCGGTCAGCTGTTTGACCGGGTGCGGGGAGACGGCAAGGCCGACACCGCCCTGGTGAGCTACGGCAGCGAGACCGAGGACGTGCTGGAGGCTGCAGAAATTCTGGCACAGAAGGGGATCGCCGCCGATGTCTACAAGCTGCTGCAGATTCACCCCCTGCCCGCGGAACTGCCCGCGGCGCTGCTGGGATACAAACGGATATTGTTTGCCGAGGAAGCCGTCCAGAACGGCGGCATCGGGGAACATCTGGCCCTTCGGCTGCTCACCGCCGGCTGGCAGGGACAATGGATGCAGGCGGCGGTGCCCAATGTGGGGCTGCCCCACGCTTCGGTAAAAGAGATCAAACAGACGCTGGGGCTGGACGGCGCAAGCCTGGCCGCCCGGCTGTGCGAGGAATGAGGTTTCGGATTTGAAGATCAGACTGGATCAATATCTCTGCCAGGAAGGCCTGGCCCAGAGCCGTGAACGGGCAAAAGCCCTGATCATGGCGGGAATCGTGTACGTCAACGATGAAAAGGTGGACAAGGCCGGCGCCCCGGTGCCCGAAGGGGCCAAGGTAGAGGTCCGGGGGCACGACATCGGCTATGTCAGCCGGGGCGGGCTCAAGCTGGAAAAGGCCATGGAGGTCTTTCCCTTTAGCCCCCGGGACAAGGTCTGCATGGACATCGGCGCCTCCACCGGCGGCTTCACCGACTGTATGCTCCAGAACGGGGCCAAAAAGGTGTACGCCGTGGACGTGGGATACGGCCAGCTGGCCTGGAAGCTGCGCTGCGACGAGCGGGTGGTGAACATGGAGCGCACCAACATCCGCCATGTCACCAGCGATATGCTGGCCGAGCCGGTGGAGTTTTTCAGCGTGGACGTCTCCTTCATCTCCCTCAAGCACATCTTCCCGGTAGCCCAGAAAATCTGCGCGGAAGGGGCCAAAGGCGTCTGCCTGGTCAAGCCTCAGTTTGAAGCCGGCAAGGAAAAGGTGGGCAAAAAAGGGGTGGTGCGGGAACCCGAAACCCACTTCGAGGTGATCTGCCAGGCCCGCAGCTATGCCATGGAAAACGGCTTTTCGGCGCTGGGACTGGATTTCTCCCCGGTGAAAGGCCCCGAAGGCAACATCGAATTTCTGATGCAGGTGGAAAAATCCGACGCGCCCCAGGGCTTTTCCGACGAGACAGCCCGGGCTGTGGTGCAGAGCGCCCACCAGACTCTGGACGTCTGAGGAGTGAGTGCCCATGACGATTTTACTTGTTCCCAACCTGAACAAGCCCCAGGCCCAGGCGGTCTGTCTGCGGGCGGCCATGGCCCTCTACCGGTATGGAGCACAGGTGCTGCTGGAGGATACCCTGCAGCAGAGCTGTCCCATCCAGGGGGCGGAATACCTGCCCATTGACCAGGCCATGGAGAAATGCGACGCCATCGTTACCATCGGCGGCGACGGCACCATCCTCCGGGCCGCCCGGGACAGCCTGTCCTACCAGAAGCCGCTGCTGGGCATCAACCTGGGGCGGATGGGCTTTCTGGCCACCTGCGAGGTAGGGGAGCTGGACAAAAAGCTGGGCTGCCTGGTGCGGGGGGAATACATGGCCGACCGGCGGATGCTGCTGGAAGCGGTGGTCTGCCAGCCGGACAAACCCTCGGTGACCTTGACCGCCCTCAACGAAGTGGTGCTGTTCAAGGGTCTGCGCACCCAGACCATGGGCCTGGAGGTGTTCTGCGACGAAACTCCGGTAAGCTGCTACCGGGGAGACGGCGTGGTGCTGGCCACCCCCACCGGTTCCACCGCCTACTCCTTGTCGGCGGGCGGGCCGATCCTGGATGCCAGTATCTCGGGCATCCTGTTCACCCCCATCTGTGCGCACAGCCTGCAAAATCCGCCCATGGTGTTTTCGGCCCGGCGGCGGCTGCGGGTGCAGGTGGAATCCGAAACTGACGAGCCGGTGTATCTGGCGGCCGACGGGCATTATCCGCCCCTGGCCATCAGTCCCCAAAGCCGGCTGGAACTGGGAAAAGCCGCCCAGGAGATCACACTGGTGCAGTTCAGCCAGGCGGATCAGTTTGAAGCCATTGACAAAAAATTGATAAGGAAGATAACGCTATGAAACGTGCAAGGCATAAGATGATTCTGGAACTGATCGAAAAGATGCCCATCGACCGCCAGGAAGAGCTGATGAATCAGCTGCGCGCCCACGGCTTCGACGTCACCCAGGCCACCGTTTCCCGGGATATCCGGGAGCTGCGGCTGGTCAAGGCATCCACCGGCGACGGCAACTACCGGTATGTGGCCTCCTCGGCAGGCCAGCGGGTGCACACCCCCAACCGGTTTGAGACCATCTTCCGGGAATCGGTGCTGCGGGTGGATTACGCCGGCCATATCGTGCTGGTGAAATGCTTCACCGGCATGGCCAACGCCGCCTGCGAGGTGTTCGACGCCATGGTATGGCAGGACGTAGTGGGCACATTGTCCGGCGATGATACGTTTTTTATTCTGATGCGCAGCGAGCCCGCCGCCCATGCTATCTGCGACGAGCTCAACAAATATGTAACCCCCCACGCCTGAGTCGGCGCAGATCTGTTTGTGAGTAAAAGAGAGGTATTCCATGCTTTGCAGCCTGAAAATCGAAAACGTAGCCGTTATTGAAAAGGCAGAAGTGGAGTTTGGTCCCGGTCTCAACGTGCTCACCGGCGAAACGGGCGCCGGCAAATCCATCCTCATCGATTCCATCCACGCCATCCTGGGCGACCGCACCTCCCGGGACATCGTCCGCAGCCACACCCCCAAGGCCTGCATCTGGGCCACCTTCCGGGACCTGCCCGCCTCGGTGCGCCGCCAGCTGGAACAGGCCGGCATGGACGCCGGGGACGAGCTGCTTCTGTACCGGGAGATCACCGCCGAGGGCCAGAGCCGCTTCCGGGTCAACGGCCTGCAGGCGGCGGCCAAGGTGGTGCGGGCTATCTGCCGGGACCTCATCGACATCCACGGCCAGCACGACAGCCAGGGCCTCACCGACCCGGCCCGGCATCTGGGTCTGCTGGACCTCTACGCCCATGCCCAGCCCCAGCACGCGGCCTATTATGCCGTCTACCGGCAGCTGGTGCAGGTGAAGCGGGAGGCCGACAAACTGCGCCAGGCCCGGGAGGACCGGGAGCGCCGGGCGGAACTGCTGCGCTACCAGCTGGAGGAGATCGAGGACGCCGAGCTGGAGCCGGGGGAGGAAGAAGACCTGGTGCGCCGGCGGAACCTGGCGGCCAACGCCCAGAACATCGCCAATCGCCTGGCCGAAGCCTACGGCGCCCTGGAGGGCGGCGAGGACCAGGCCGGCGCCGCCGATCTGGCCGGGGAGGCCTCCAACGCCCTGCAGGGGGCGGCGGGACTTTCGGAGGATCTGGCCCAGCTGTCCGAGCGGGCGGAGGAGATCTATTATAATCTCCGGGAACTCTGCGCCGATCTGGCCGACCGACTGGACGCCCCCGCCGAGGACGCCGGGGCCCTGGATGCCATCGAGGAGCGGCTGGATGTGATCTTCCGGCTCAAGCGGAAATACGGGGATTCGGTGGAAAGCGTGCTGGCCTATGCCGACCACGCCCGCCAGGAACTGGAAAATATGGAAAACGCCGACCAGCGCTTGGAACAGCTGGAGGAAGAAAAACAGCGGCTTTTCCACCAGGCCAAACAGCTGGCCGACCGGCTCACCGAGGTGCGGCTGGCGGCTTTCGAGCGGTTCAATACCGAGATCAGCCAGGCGCTGGATTTTCTCAATATGCCGGGCATCCGGTTTGCGCTGCACCACACCAGAGGACCTCTGGCCAGCGCCGGGCAGGATACGGTGGAGTTCTACATCTCCACTAACCCCGGGGAGGAACCCAAGCCCCTGGCCCGCATCGCCTCGGGGGGCGAGTTGTCCCGAATCATGCTGGCCATCAAGAGCGCTTTGGCCGACGCCGACAATGTGGGCACGGTGATTTACGACGAGATCGATACCGGCGTGTCGGGCAAGGCGGCGGGGCGCATCGGCCGCAAGCTGCTGCAGACGGCCCGGGGCCGGCAGGTGCTCTGCATCACCCACACCGCCCAGATCGCGGCTTTGGCCGACCAGCATCTGCTGATCCAGAAAAATCTGGAGGGCGGCCGGGCCTACACCGAGATTCACCCTCTGGACGAGGCCGC
>DXDW01000163.1 GCA_019115305.1 Candidatus Anaerofilum excrementigallinarum | reverse complement strand
CGTTGTGGTAGTCACCGGCCTGGTGCTGGTATTCGCCATTCTGCTGCTGCTTATGCTGATCATCAAGCTGCAGGGCGCGATCTTCTCTTCTATGGATAAAAACAAGAAGGAAGCCGCTCCTGCTGCTCCTGCCGCAAAGCCCGCCCCTGCCAAGGCGGCCGCTCCTGTGGCCAAGGCTGCCCCCGCTTCCGCTCCCAAGGTTGAGGCCGGCATCCCCGCCGAGGTAGTGGCTGCTATTGCCGCTGCCGTTGCCTGTATGGACGGCGGTCGGTATACCCTGCGTTCGGTTGTCCGCAAACGGGAGGGCCGCAGTGCCTGGAATATGGCCGGCGTGATCGCCTCTACCGATCCGTTCTGATCCAACCAAGGCCTGGCTTCTGCCGGCTGGCTGTCCGGCCCGCCGGCGGAGTTTCCTGCCGCAAAAAGAACATATTGAGAAGAGGTGCGTGACCTTACCATGCAGGAATTTATCGCAACAATCCAAAATATCATCAGTGATTCCGGCTTTGCCGGTATCGTCCAGAACTGGGGTTTTTTGGCTATGATCGTAGTGGCCTGTGTGCTGCTGTATCTGGCCATTGTACATGAATTCGAGCCCTTGCTGCTGCTGCCCATCGCTTTCGGCATGCTGCTGGCCAACCTGCCCGGCAGTGAGATCATCCATATGGAGTACTTCATTGCTCCCGCTGACGCTGCTGACCCTTCCATCTACCCGCTGTTCGGCGAGGTACTGCATAAGGGCGGCCTTGCGGATATGCTGTATCTGGGCGTTAAGCTGGGCATCTATCCTCCCCTGATCTTCATGGGCATCGGTACCATGACCGACTTTGGTCCCCTGATCTCCAACCCCAAGAGCCTGCTGCTGGGCGCTGCCGCGCAGCTGGGCATCTTCACCACCTTCATCGGCGCCCGTTTCCTGGGCTTCACCGGTGCTCAGGCTGCCTCCATCGGCATCATCGGCGGCGCCGACGGCCCCACCGCCATCCTGGTAACCAGCCGTTTGGCTCCCGAGCTGCTGGGCTCCATCGCTGTGGCTGCCTACAGCTACATGGCTTTGGTCCCGGTTATTCAGCCGCCTATTATGAAGGCGCTGACCACCCACAAGGAACGGCAGATCGTCATGCGTCAGCTGCGCGCCGTTTCCAAGACCGAGAAGATCATCTTCCCCATCATGTGCACCATCGTCATCAGCCTGATCCTGCCTGATTCGGCCATCCTGATCGGTATGCTGATGCTGGGCAACCTGATGAAGGAATCCGGCGTTGTGGAGCGTATCAACAAGACCGCCGGCAACGAGCTGATGAACATCATCACCATCTTCCTGGGCCTGTCTGTGGGCTGCACCACCAGCGCCGACACCTTCCTGACCAAGCAGACCCTGTTCATCGTTGTGCTGGGCCTCCTCGCCTTCTGCTTCGGCACCGCCGGCGGCGTGCTGCTGGGCAAGGTGATGTGCTTCTTCACCCATGGCCAGGTGAACCCCCTGATCGGTTCCGCCGGCGTGTCCGCTGTTCCCATGGCCGCCCGCGTTTCCCAGAAGGTGGGCCAGAAGGAGAACCCCCAGAACTTCCTGCTGATGCACGCCATGGGCCCCAACGTGGCCGGCGTAATCGGTTCCGCTGTGGTTGCCGGCATCCTGCTGAGCATCTTCGGCTAAGGGAAGCTTTTCCAAAACAACAAGCCCATTTTTCCGCACCCTGGCGTCAGGGTGCGGTTTTTTTACGTCCGGGTCAGGGAATTAGCCCGGGCTTCTTTCATCGGCGGGCGGTTTGTGGTATACTATTTTTGATTTGTATGTCAAAATACCCCGGGGCGGGCTGCCCCGCCGCAAAATAAACAGGGAGAGGTTTCCAATCGCTATGCAACAATACGACCGGCAGTTTCTCCAACTGCGAAAACAATATATCGAGTCCCGCTTCGGGCGGCTGAACCCCATGCAGAAAAAGGCGGTGTTCCACACCGAGGGCCCGCTGCTGATTCTGGCCGGCGCCGGCAGCGGCAAAACCACCGTGCTGGTGAACCGCATCGCCAATATGATCCGCTTCGGCCGGGCCTACAACAGCGAATGGCTGCCCCGGCCCGCTACCGAGGCCGACTGCCAGGCCCTCCAGGCCGCCATTGCCGGCGCACCTCTGCCCGCCGAGGTGGAGGAGATGCTGTCCGACTACGCCGTGCGTCCCTGGAACGTGCTGGCCATCACCTTTACCAACAAGGCCGCCGGCGAGCTGAAAGACCGTCTGGCCAAGATGCTGGGGGCCACCATGGGAGGCGATGTCAACGCCTCCACCTTCCACTCGGCCTGTGTGCGGATTCTGCGCCGGGAGGCCGAGCGGCTGGGGTTCCCCAAGAGCTTTACCATCTACGACACCGACGATCAGCAGCGGGCCATGAAAGAGGTGTATAAGGAGCTCTCGGTGGACGAGAAGTTCCTGCCGCTGAAAAACTGTCTGGGCTCCATCGGGCGGCTGAAAGACCAGATGGTAAGCCCCGAGGACGCTCTGGAGGCTACCGCCGACAGCCGGGCCGGCCTGGTTGCCCAGGTGTACAAGGCCTACCAGCAGCGGCTCAAGCGGGCCGGCGCCATGGACTTTGACGACCTCATCTACAACACCGTGCGGCTGCTGCAGCAGAGCGAAGAATGCCGCCAGTATTACCGGGATCGGTTCAAATATATCCTCGTGGACGAGTACCAGGACACCAGCGTGGCCCAGTTCCAGCTGGTCTATCTGCTGGGCTGCGTCCACCAGAACGTCTGTGTGGTGGGCGACGACGACCAGAGTATCTATCGGTTTCGGGGCGCCACCATCGAAAATATCCTCAGCTTTGAGCAGCATTTCCCCGGCGCCCAGGTGATTCGGCTGGAGCAGAACTACCGCTCCACCTCCAACATCCTCAACGCCGCCAACTGCGTTATCCGCAACAACCGGGGCCGCAAGGGCAAGACCCTCTGGACCGAAAACGGCGAGGGCGCCCGGGTCCACCATTTTGAAGCGGAGAGCGAGACCGACGAGGCCCAGTATGTGGCCGGGGTCATCGGCAAAAACCTCCGGGATGGCGCCCAGCTGAAAGACCACGCGGTGCTCTACCGCATGAACGCCCAGTCGGGCCCCATCGAAACCTATTTTGCCCGTTCGGGCATCCCCTACAAGATCGTGGGCGGCCAGCGGTTCTACGACCGCAAGGAGGTAAAGGACATCATCTCCTACTTCTCGGTGGTGGCCAACAGCCAGGACGATCTGCGGCTGCGGCGGATCATCAACGAGCCCGCCCGGAAGATCGGCGCGGCCACGGTGGACAAGATGGCCTCTATCGCCGCCGCCGGCCAGTGCAGCATGCTGGAGGTGGCCGGCCGGGCCGGAGAATACCCCGAACTGGGCCGGGCTGCCGCCGCCCTGGGCAAATTCTATGCCCTGATCGGGCGGCTGCGGGAGATCCTGGAAAAGGAATCTTTGGACGAGTTCGCCGCCCAGGTGCTGGAACTCACCGGCTACAAGGCCATGCTGGAAGCCCAGGGCGAGGAAGGCCAGACCCGGCTGGAAAACCTGGGTCAGCTGGTGTCCAGCGTGCGCACCTACGCCGACCAGAAAGGCGAGGAAGCCACCCTGGCGGGCTTTTTGGAGGAAGTGGCCCTGATCTCCGACATCGACAACTACGATGAAAACGCCGACCGGGTGGTGATGATGACCATGCACGCCGCCAAGGGTCTGGAATTTCCCTATGTGTTCATTTTGGGGCTGGAAGAAGGCATCTTCCCCAGCGAGATGAGCCGCTATTCCGACGAGGACCTGGAGGAGGAGCGCCGGCTGTGCTATGTGGGCATCACCCGGGCGAAAAAGGAGCTGTGGCTCACCTCCAGCCGCTGCCGGATGCTGTTCGGGCAGACCCGCCGCAACCGGCCTTCCCGGTTTTTGGAGGAGATCGACCCCAACCTGCTGGCCGAGGAGAATACCTTCGGCGGCTGGGGTGGCCAGCGCGCTGCCGATCCCGCCCGCAGCGGCCGCAGCGCGGCCTGGGGCCAGAGCAGCAGCTGGGGCTCGGCCGCCGGTTCGGCTTCCCGCCGTCCCGCCGCCAGCGGTTCGGCCTGGGGGGCGGCCGCGGGCAGTGCGGGAAAAAGTATCCCCCGGCCCTCCGCCTGGGGCAGCGCCACCGCCGGCAAGCCCGCCGCCCCGGCGGCTCCCAAAAAGACGGCCCAGCGCACGGTGTACGCCGTGGGCGACCGGGTGGAGCACAAGGTGTGGGGCAAGGGCACCATTCGTAAGGTGACCCCCATGGCCGGGGACATGCTGCTGGAAATCCAGTTCGACACCGCCGGCCTGCGCAAGACCATGGCCAACTACACCCCCATCACCAAGATCTGACGGCCTGCGCCGCGAAACTATAAAGTCCTTAGGAAAGAGAAGATACCATGAAAGTAACACTCATTGCCCATACCCCCAACCCCGAACAGGTGGTGGCCGCCGCCGCCCGCCTGTGCTATTCCGACAGCCACATCGACACCTTGCTGGAGGGCATGACCCCCGAAAAAAGCCGGGATTTTGTCCGCAAGCTGGCCGCCATGGGCCACGAAAGCCCCACCGAGCATGTCAGCTTCACCTTCGGCATCGAGGGGGTAAGCCGGTCGCTGCTGGCCCAGATCACCCGCCACCGCATCGCCAGTTACAGCGTCCAGAGCCAGCGGTATGTGCGGCTGGACCAGTTCGAGTATGTCACCCCCACCGAGGTGGAGCAGGACGAGGAGGGGGCCGAGGCCTTCCGCCAGGCCATGGAGCAGGCGGGGGAGGAGTACCGCCGCATCGCCGCTTTGCTCAAGGACGGCCATATCCGGCGTCTCACCGCCCAGGGCATGGATGAAAAGACTGCTGCCCGCCAGGCCGAAAAGCTGGCCATTGAGGACGCCCGGTTTGTGCTGCCCAACGCCTGCACCACCAAGATGATCGTCACCATGAATGCCCGCAGCCTGGCCAACTTTTTCCGGCACCGCTGCTGCAACCGGGCCCAGTGGGAGATCCGGGCCCTGGCCGAGGAGATGCTGCGGCTGGTGAGCCAGGTGGCCCCGGCCCTGTTTGAGAATTGCGGTCCCGCCTGCTATAAGGGCCCTTGCCCCGAAGGCCGCATGACCTGCGGCAAGGCTGCCGAAATGCGGGAAAAATACGCAGCGCTCCACCGGGAGGCGGAAGAATGGGAAAGCTGATCGTACTGGAAGGGCTGGACGGTAGCGGCAAGGCCACCCAGGCCCGGCGGCTGGCCGAAGCTATCGCCCAAAAGGGGCTGCCGGTGCGGCAGATCACCTTCCCCAACTATGAAAGTCCCTTCTGCACCCCGGTGAAGGAATATCTGGGCGGGGCGCTGGGAGAGCATCCCGGGGACGTGAACGCCTACGCGGCCTCCATATTGTTTACCATCGACCGGTTCGCCAGCTTTCGGCAGGACTGGCAGGCCTTTTACGAGGCGGGGGGCATTTTGGTGGCCGACCGCTACACCACCTCCAACGCGGTGCACCAGTGTTCCAAGCTGGCGCCGGAGCACTGGCAGGAATACACCGACTGGCTGTTTGAGCTGGAATACCGGCGGGTGGGCATCCCCGCACCGGATCTGGTGGTCTATCTGGCCACCGATCCGGCGGTGAGCCAGCGGCTGCTCAGCGGCCGCTACCACGGCCAGGAGGAGAAGAAGGATATCCACGAAAAGGACCTGGACTACCAGGCCCACAGCCGGGCCGCAGCAGCCTGGTGTGCCGCCCGGCTGGGCTGGCAGACGGTGGACTGCTGCGAAGCGGACGGCATGAAAAGTATAGAGGAGATTGCCCGGCAGGTGTGGCGGCTCGCTGCGCCTTTGCTGGACCAAAAGGGGGAATAGGATGTACCGAACTGCCAAAGAGCAGGATCTGCCCGCCCTGACGGGGCTGTGGCAGCGGGCCTTTGGAGACCCGGAAGAATACGCACACAAGGTAATGACCGAGATCGCCGGGCTGGATAACGTCTATCTGGCCTGCCCGGAAGGGGAGCCGGTGAGCATGCTCTGCGCCGTTCCCGTCACCATGGAGGGAATGCCGGGAGCCTACCTCTACGGCCTGGCCACCGACCCGGCCTTCCAGGGCAAAGGACTGATGACCGGCCTGCTGGACTACGCCAAAAACCAGCTGACCATGCAGGGCCGGGGCTTTGGGGTGCTGGTGCCCGCCAGCGCCAGCCTGCAGGGATTTTATGCAAAGCGGGGCTTTGAGCCGGTGTTCCGGCTGCGTCGGATCAAAAACAAGGCCATACCCCGGAATCTGTGGGCCACGGCAGATTTTGATTCGGTCACTGCGGCCCGGCTGGGGCAGCTGCGGCAGAAGTTCGCCCCCGGCGGGGTGATGCTGCCGGCCGCGGGCTGGCTGGCCGAGATCCTCTCCCTCTATTCCCAGGGCGCCACCACGGTGGAGACCGCCGGCGGCTACGGGATCTATTTTGAAGAAGGGGATACCCTGTATTTCGTTGAATTATTGGCAGACAGCGACCGGGATGCCAAGCTGCTTTTGCAGGCGGCCCGGGAGCATACCGGTCTGGAAAAAGCCGAGATCACCCTGGGGGAGCACAGCGAGCTGCTGCTGGGGGAGGGACGGCTGGAGGATTACGGCATGGCGGCCTTCTGGGGCAGTCAGCCGCCTCTCCACCGCGCCTATATGCGGCTGATGCTGGAATAAATCCATACCAGGGGGCACGGTCCCCCGCACAAGAATGAGGTGCTGTATCATGAAGTTGCGCAAAGACCACCGCCACCCGGCGGACGGCGGCCCGGCCAAGAGCCAGCCTGCAGACGCGGAGCAGGCCGCTGGGCAGAATGCCCCCCAGGAACATGAGGAGGGCTACGACTCCGAGGAAGAATACGAAGAAGACGAATACGAGGACGAGGAGGAAGATGCTCCCCGCCGGTCCGGCTGCAGCATTGTGGGCCTGGTGCTGGCGCTGCTCTTTGCCGCGGTGCTGCTGGGCGGCGCCTGGGCGGTGATGCAGGCCATGGACGAGATCGCCGGCAGCGGCGCTGCGGGCGAAAGCATCACCCTGTCGGTGGAGGAGGGGACAAGCCCCGCCACCATCGCCGATATGCTGGAGGAACAGGGGGTCATCAAGCATTCCCTCTTCTTCAAGGCCTACCTCAAGCTCACCGGCTCCAGCGACCGGCTGCAGTACGGTGATTTCACCCTCCAGGCAGGCATGGGCTACGACGACATCATCGAAAAGCTCAGCCAGACCAAGCCCCGGGAAACGGTGTGGGTCACCATCCCCGAGGGCAGCACTGTCTTCCAGTTTGCCAGCCGGATGGAGGAAGCGGGGCTGTGCACCGCCGATGAGTTTATCGACGCCGCCAACAACGGCGATTACAGCGATATCGGCTTCTGGAGCCATATCGACGCCGATCCCGACACCTTCATGAAGGCGGAGGGCTATCTGTTCCCCGAAACCTACGAGTTCTATGCCGACGAGACCCCGGAAAACATCGTGCGCAAGCTGTACCAGCAGTTTGACAAGGAGATCACTCCGGATATGTACGCCCGCATGGAGGAGCTGGGCATGAGTCTGCGGGAGGTCATCACCTTGGCCAGTCTGGTGCAGGAGGAGGCCGGCGATCCCGCCAACCAGGCCGGCGTGGCCGGTGTATTCTACAACCGGCTCCAGCCCGATTCTCCCTATCCCCGCATGGGCAGCGACGTCACCTGGTACTATCTGTCCGACTTTGTCTTCCCCTACTACGCCAAGCTCAACGGCGTGGATGCCAGCGAAGGGCAGTCGGTGACCCCGGAGAACATCAAAAACGCCTACTATACCGGCGACAACGACCCCAATTCCCGCATTGGTCTGCCTGCCGGACCCCTGTCCTGTCCCGGACGGGATGCCATCAAGGCGGCTCTGTATCCCGAGGAGCACGACTATTACTTCTTCCTCACCGACAAGGCGGGCAAGTACTACTATGCCCGCACCTATGAGGAACACCAGCAGAACCTTAAGGCCGCCGAGGCGGTGAACGCCAGCCTGGAAGGCTGATTTTGGGGGGAGCCGTCTGTCTGGAAGGACAGGCGGCCCCTTCTTTTTGCTGTACACAGAAAAAACTGCGGCCCGGGGCCATTGCCCGACGGGCCGCCGCAGGAAAGGAATGGACTTGCTATGCCCGAACTTCTGGCCCCCGCGGGGGATCTTGAATGCCTGGAATACGCCCTTGCCTTTGGCGCCGACGCCGTGTATGCAGGGCTTGCGGACTTTGGTATGCGCGCCGGGGCGAAGAACTTCACCCCCGAGCAGCTGCACCAAGGGGTACAGCTGGCCCACAGCCAGGGCAAAAAGCTGTATCTCACTTTGAACACCACCCCCACCAATGAGGAGATCGCCCGGATGCCGGATTCCATCCGGTTGGCGGCCCAGGCCGGGGTAGACGCCTTCATTGTGGCCGACCTGGGGGTGCTGGCTCTGGTGAAAAAATACGCCCCCGACACCGAGGTGCATCTGTCCACCCAGGTGGGCATCACCAACTATATGGCCGCCCAGGCCGCCTGGGATATGGGAGCCAAGCGGGTGGTGCTGGCCCGGGAGCTCAGCCTGCAGGATATTGCCACCATCCGGGACAATACCCCCGCCGAACTGGAGCTGGAAGCTTTTGTCCACGGGGCCATGTGCATGAGCGTGTCGGGCCGCTGCCTGCTGAGCCATGCCCTCAACGGCCGCAGCGCCAACCGGGGCCAGTGTACCCAGCCCTGCCGCTGGAAATACCATCTGGTGGAGGAGACCCGGCCGGGGCAGTGCTACGAGATCGGGGAAAACGAGACCGGCAGCTATATCCTCAACGCCGACGACCTCTGCGCCGCTCCCTTCCTGGACCTGGTGCTCACCGCCGGGGTGGACAGCCTGAAAATTGAGGGCAGGGGCAAGACCTTTTACTATGTGGCCAGCGTCACCAGCGCCTACCGCCGCGCCCTGGACGCCGCGGTGATGCTGGGGGAAAACTACCGCTGCCCCGACGACGTATTGGAGGAGCTGAGCCGTACCAGCCACCGGCGGTATTCCCCGGGGTTCTATTTCGGCCCCGAGCACGCCATCCAGAACACCCACACCGGCGGCTATATCCGGGACTGGGACCTCATCGCCGTCTGCGAAAGCTGCGATGGGGAGATGGCCTATTGCACCCAGCGGGGTAAATTCCAGCTGGGGGATACCCTGGAAGCCCTCACCCCCTCGGGCCAGCGGTATGAATTTGAGCCGGTGTTCATCCTGGACGAGGAGGGACGGCCCATCCAGAGCACGCCCCATGCCATGATGAAGTTCTCCATCCCCTGCATGCGGATGCTGCCGCCCAAAACCATCTTCCGCAAGCGCCGCGCTCCCCAGACCCAGGCCCCCGACACCCGGAAGGAGGAACCGGTATGATGGAGCGGCTTCGCACCAAGGCCCCCTGGCTGGAGCGGTATCTGTTCATGGTGGTGGCCTGCTTTATCTATGCCTTGGCTCTGGATCTGTTTTTGCAGCCGGCCAGCATCGTGGCAGGCGGCGCCACCGGCGCGGCCATTCTGGTAAACGCCAAAACCGGCCTGGCGGTGGGTATGGTATCCATCGCCATCAACCTGCCCATCCTTCTGCTGGGGCTCAAGACCCAGGGGCTGCCCTTTATCCTGCGGTGTTTTCTCACCAACACTGTGCTGGGCGTCATCACCGACCTGCTGGCCTTTCTGCCCCAGGTCACCGATCAGCCCCTGCTGGGGGCTCTCTACGGCGGTGTGCTGCAAGGGGCGGCCATCGGATTGTTTGTAAAATACGCGGTGTCCAGCGGCGGCACCGAGCTGCTGGGGCGTGTGCTGCGGCCGCTGCTGCCGGGGCTGACCATCCCCCAGGTGATCGCCCTGCTGGACGGCGCGGTGGTGCTGGCAGGCGCCGTGGTGCTGCACAACCCCGAAAATGTGCTCTATGCCCTCATCGTCATTTTGGTAAGTTCCCGGGTCAGTGACATGGTCATCACCGGCTTTGCCAAATCCAAGCTCTGCTATATCATCACCGACCGCCCCGAAGAGGTGGCCGACCTACTGCTGCAGAACAGCCCCCGGGGAATCACCAACCTCAACGGCACCGGCATGTACGCCCGGGCGCCCAAAGGGGTGCTGATGACCTGCGTCAAGGCCCGGCAGCTGGGGCAGCTCAAGCAGCTGGTCAGCGCGGTGGACCCCGACGCTTTTGTCATCGTCAGCGAGACCACCGAGGTGCTGGGCAAGGGCTTTAAGCAGATCGACGAAGAATAAACGTGGCTGCGCCCTTTTCAGCTTTTGCAAAAGCAAGCAAAGACAAAACTTTTTCGAAAAAAAACAGCTTTTTGTACACAGTGCAGAAACTTGCGGGCAAGGGGCGGGTTTGCGTTGACAAGAGGCGATTTAGTAGAATATGATATGTAATATGTCGAAATTCTATACAATGTCGCCGTCTGCCCTGCGGGGAGAGATGGGGCCGGGAAAGGGCGCTGTTTGAAAAACGCCGCCCGCCTGTTCACATTTGTGGGAGGTACAAAGATGCAAACTGTTTTGGTAGTGGATTTTGGCGGTCAGTACAACCAGCTGATCGCCCGCCGCGTCCGGGAATGCAATGTTTACAGCGAGATCGTTCCCTATACTCGGGCCATGGAGGCCGTGAAGGAGAAGAAGCCCATGGGCATCATCTTCACCGGCGGGCCCAACAGTGTGTACGAGGAGGGGGCGCCCAGTGTCAGCCCCGAGATCTTCCAGCTGGGTATTCCGGTGCTGGGCATCTGCTACGGCAGCCAGCTGATGATGCATCTGCTGGGCGGCCATGTCTGCCGGGCTCCCGAGCGGGAATACGGCAAGACCGAGGTGCTGGTGGATACCTCCAGCAAGCTGTTTGAAGGGGTCAGCCCCTCCACCATCTGCTGGATGAGCCACAACGACTACATCGAAACCGCGGCTCCCGGCTTTACTATTTCGGCCCACACCGCCAACTGCCCTGTGGCCGCTGTGGAATGCCCCGAAAAGAAGCTGTACGCCGTGCAGTTCCATCCTGAGGTGCTCCACACCCAGGAGGGCACCAAGATGCTGGCCAACTTTGTCTACAACGTCTGCGGCTGCGCCGGCGACTGGCGCATGGACAGCTTTGTGGAGCGCTCCATCGAGGCAATCCGCGCCAAGGTGGGCAACGGCAAGGTGCTGTGCGCCCTGAGCGGCGGCGTGGACAGCTCGGTGGCTGCCGTCATGCTGGCCAAAGCGGTGGGCAAGCAGCTCACCTGCGTGTTTGTGGACCACGGCCTGCTGCGCAAAAACGAGAGCGAAGAGGTCTGCAGCGTATTTGGTCCCGAAGGTTCCTACGACCTGAACTTTGTCTGCGTCAATGCCCGTCAGCGGTTCTACGACAAGCTGAAGGGTGTGGAAGACCCCGAGAGAAAGCGCAAGATCATCGGCGAGGAGTTCATCCGGGTGTTTGAGGAAGAGGCCAAAAAGATCGGCCGGGTGGATTTCCTGGTACAGGGCACCATCTATCCCGATGTGGTGGAAAGCGGTGTCGGCGGCGAGAGCACCGTCATCAAGAGCCACCACAATGTGGGCGGTCTGCCTGACTATGTGGACTTCAAGGAGATCATCGAGCCCCTGCGGGACCTGTTCAAGGACGAGGTGCGCAAGGCCGGCCGTGAGCTGGGCATCCCCGAGTACCTGGTCAGCCGTCAGCCCTTCCCGGGCCCCGGCCTGGCAGTGCGGATCATCGGCGAGGTGACCGAGGAGAAGATCAAGATGGTGCAGGATGCCGACGCCATCTGGCGGGAGGAGATCGCCGCCGCCGGCGAGGACAAGCACCTGGGCCAGTATTTCGCTGCTCTGACCAACATGCGCAGCGTGGGCGTCATGGGCGACGAGCGCACCTATGATTACGCTGTGGCCCTGCGCGCCGTGACCACCACCGACTTCATGACCGCCGAGCCCGCCTACCTGCCCTGGGATCTGGTGGCCAAGGTGACCAGCCGCATTGTCAACGAGGTGGCCCATGTGAACCGCGTGCTCTACGACTGCACCGGCAAGCCCCCGGCAACCATCGAATTCGAATAATTTTAAAAGGCAAAAAATGCATAGATAAGCTATTTTTTGCTTTTGAAATGATTTGCGGCGACGATTTGGCAACACTTTTTCATTGGTTATAAAGAAGAGCTAACTGGTTTTGAAAACCGGTTAGCTCTTTTTTGTTTAGGATTTTTTCTCTTTAATTCGAGTTCGCTGGCTTTGGCGCTTTGCCGGTGGAATGGCGCACCAACAGCCGGGCATGCAGCAGCAGCGTGCTGATGGGAACTTCCGCCAGCAGGCTGGACAGAGCATAAAAGCCGCTTTTGCCCAGCTGGGTGCGGTCCTGCCGGATGGTGGTCATGGGAGGCTGGGTGAAAGCGCAGAAGGGCAGGTCGTCAAAACCCAGGATGCTCAGATCTTCCGGAATGCGCAGGCCCATCTCCTGGCAGTGGATCATCACCGTGTGGGCCAGCAGATCGTGGCTGCACACGATGGCGGTCACCTTTTGTTTCAGCAGAGCGGGAAGGTGCTTTTGCAGGCATTCAGAAAAATAGTAGTTGCTGCCTGCCAGACTGTGATCGTCCGGCAGATTGTGCTTGCCCAGTGCATGGAAAAAGGCGCTGTAACGCTGCTGATTGACATAGGAACCAAGCCCGCCGCTGAGATAGCCGATCCGCCGGTGTCCCAGCTCCTTCAGATGGGCCACAGCCAGATCCATGCCCTCGCTGTTGTCCACGCCCACATAGCAGGTGGCGGGGTTGCCGCGCACATAGTTGTCCAGCAGAACCGCGGGGGTGTGGCTGGTCTGCATCTGGTGCAGCCAGGGATCGGTCAAAGAAAGACCCAGAAAAAAGGCCCCCACATAGTTGTTTTGCAGCATGTATTCATCGTAGGAGATGCTTTTCTGAATCTTGTCGTTCAGCGGTACCACGCATACCACAAAGCCGGCGGGCTCGGCCAACTTGCGGAAGCCGGTCACAATGTCGTAACCGAAGTCCGAGGGCTCCTCGCAGGTCATGTTTTCGATGAAAAGGCACAGCTGCTTTGCGCCTTTTTTTCGCATGGAGCGGGAATACCCCAGTTCCACTGCGGTTTCCAACACGGCTTTTCGCAATGTTTCGCTCACGTCGGGGGCGCCGTTCAGCGCCTTGGAAACGGTGCCCTTGGAGATGTTCAGTTTGTTGGCAATGTCTTCAATTCTGGCCATGGATGTCCTCGTTTTTCCGAAAATAGGAAGAAATAATGTG
>DXDW01000162.1 GCA_019115305.1 Candidatus Anaerofilum excrementigallinarum | reverse complement strand
CCGCCAAAGCGGCATATAGATGTCACTTTTAATGTAACACCTGCGGAAATCCTTGTCAATAGCGGGCAAAAGCAAAGCCGCCCCCCGAAGGGAGCGGCTGAAAAACACGGGATTTTGCAAAGGGAGCAGATTACATCTGGCTCTTGTACAGCTCCACGATCTCCTCCACGCTGGTATCCCGGGGATTGCCGGGACGGCAGGCGTCGGCGTAAGCGCTCTCGGCCAGGAACTGCACGTCCTCTTCCTTGAGGATGCCCTTGAGGTCGGCGGGGATGCCCACGTCGGCGCTCAGCTGCTTCACAGCGGCGATGGTGGCGTCGGCGGCCTCGGCGTCGTTCATCTCATCGATGCCCTTCACGCCCATGGCCTTGCCCACGGCGCGGTAGCGCTCGCCGGCTACGCTCTTGTTGTACTCCAGACCCACAGGCAGCAGGATGGCGCAGGCCACGCCGTGAGGGGTGTCGTACAGGGCGCTCAGGCCGTGAGCCATGCTGTGGACGATGCCCAGACCCACGTTGGAGAAGCCCATGCCGGCGATGTACTGGCCCAGAGCCATGCCCTCGCGGCCGTCGGGAGTATTCTGTACAGCGCCCCGCAGGTTCTCGCTGATGAGCCGGATGGCTTCCAGATGGAACATATCGGAGATCACGCAGTGGCCCTTGGTGATGTAGCCCTCGATGGCATGGGTCAGAGCGTCCATACCGGTGGCGGCGGTGAGGCCCTTGGGCATGGAGGCCATCATGTCGGGATCAACCACGGCGACCTCGGGGATGTCGTTGGTGTCCACGCAGACGAACTTGCGCTTTTTCTCCACGTCGGTGATGACGTAGTTGATGGTCACCTCAGCGGCGGTGCCGGCGGTGGTGGGCACAGCGATGGTGAAGACAGCGTGCTTCTTGGTGGGGGCAACGCCTTCCAGGCTGCGCACGTCGGCGAATTCGGGGTTGTTGGCGATGATGCCGATGGCCTTGGCGGTGTCCATGGCAGAGCCGCCGCCGATGGCCACGATGCAGTCGGCAGCGGCAGCCTGGAAGGCGGCCACGCCGTGCTGTACGTTTTCAATGGTGGGGTTGGCCTTGATGTCGCTGTACACTTCGTAAGCGAAGCCGGCGGCGTCCAGCAGATCGGTGACCTTGGCGGCCACGCCGAACTTGATCAGATCGGGGTCGGTGCAGACGAAAGCTTTCTTGTAGCCCCGGGCGGTGAGCTCGGGAACGATGTTTTCGATGGCGCCGTGGCCATGATAGGAAATGGTATTCAGAACGATACGGGAAGCCATAACAGAATCTCTCCTTTGGTTGTTGATGAAAGGGCAGCGAAAAGCCTGCCTTTTTCGTACAGTATAGCACTCATTTGCGGGAATTGCTATATCGATTTTGTTGATTTTTGGTAAAAAATTCACCAATTGGTCCGCAGATTTATTTGGTGATAGAAAAACGGAAGGCTTCGTCGATCCAGTCCAGCAGTTCTTCGTCGATGTCGGCGGGAGAGAGGGCCAAAAGGTGGTGGGTCCAGCGGCCGGGATAGGCTTCCACCGCCTGGACGATGCGGGGGGATTCTTTTTTGCAGCTCAGCCCGAAGGAGACCAGCAGATATTCCTCGGGCCAGCCCTTCACCCGCCGCCAGGGCAGAGAGGCCATGGCGAAGATATATTTGCTGCGGAAGGAGATCTGGGTGCGGCTCACCTTGATGGAGGTGCCGGGGCAGCGCTCCAGCACCGCCTGGCGCAGCCGGGTATACACCGGCAGCATGGAGGGCATCTTGTCAAAAAACATCAGTTCATCGCCGGACAGCTCGTTCACGCAAAACACCTGCCTTTTTTCTTTGAGTATACCATTCCCTTGTCCAAAGGGCAAAGAAAAATCCCCCGCCTGCAAAAGGCGGGGGAAAGGGCAGCGGCGGGAAAACAGCCTGAAGGGGAAGTTACCGCAGCTCGATGCCCAGTTTGTGCTTGAGGTTGCCCAGGATCTTGTTCATGAAGCGGTCCAGATCCTTGGGGCTGAGAGCCTTGTCGGTGGGAACAAAGGAGATCTTGAATGCCATGCTCTTTTTGCCTTCGCCCACCTGCTCGCCGCGGTAGATGTCGAACAGCTCCACATCCCCCACCTGCTTGCAGGCGCTGCGGATCTCCTTGGTGAGGGTGCCGCAGGGCATATCCTCTTCCACCACCAGGGCCAGGTCGCGGGTGACGGTGGCGAACTCGGAGATGGGCTGGTAGCGCATGCCTTCGGGCAGCAGAGCCTCCAGGGCCTGCCAATCCAGCTCGCCCAGGAAGATCTTGTGGTTGGCCTTGCTGTCCTTGGGCAGCTTCAGCTCGGCGGCCACTTCGTTGGCCAGCTTGCCGAATACGCCCACCCGTTTGCCGCCGCAGACCACATAGGCCGCGATGCCGGGATGCAGCCAGGACACGTCCTCGGCCCGCTGGTAGTCAAAGGTGACGCCGAAGGCCTCGGCCAGAGCTTCCAGAATGCCCTTCACGGTGAAGAAGTCCTCCTCGTCGCCAAAGGCCGCTAGGCCCAGGTGGGGGATCTCGTCGGGCAGCTCGGTCACCGGCTGTGCCTTGGGCACATAGATGTTGGACAGCTCGAAGATGCGGCCGGCGTTGTTGCCCTTTTTCAGGTTTTCCACCACGGTGTTCAGCATGGAGGGAGCCAGCAGGGGCCGCATGATGGTGAGGTTGGAGGTGATGGGGTTCAGCAGCCGGATCACGTTGCGCTCGGCGGCGTCGGCGGCGATGTGCAGGCCGTCCAGATCGGCGTCGGCGTAGAAGGCCAGCGTGGAGATCTCGTTGCAGCCCTGGGCGCACATGGTGCGTTTGAGCTTGGCGCGGCGCTGCTGGCCGGTGGTGAGACCGCCGTTGGTCACCTGGGCGTCGGCCAGGAAGGTGGGCACGATGTGCTCGTAGCCGTATTCCCGGATGACTTCCTCGGCCAGGTCGGGCTCGCCGATCTCGATGTCCTCACGCCAGCGGGGGGCGGTGACATGGAGGGTGTCGCCCTCTTGCTCCACCTCGAACTGCAGACGGCGCAGGATGTCCAGAATGGCCTCGGCGGGCACCTCGATGCCCAGAATGCGGTTGATGCCGCTGACGGTGGCGTCGAACTTTTTGCCCTCCCGGGGAGCGCCGGCGCTGACGTCGAAGGCGCTGGAGGTGACCTCGCCGCAGCCCAGCTCCTGGATCAGGTGCAGGGCCCGGGCCATGCCCAGCTCGCAGGTGTATTCGGAAATGCCCTTCTCGTAGTGGCTGGAGGCATCGGTGCTCTGGCCCAGGCTGCGGGAGCTCTTGCGGATGTTGTCCCGCATGAACTTGGCCGATTCAAACAGCAGCTGGGTGGTGTTTTCGGTGATCTCGCTGTTCAGGCCGCCCATGATGCCGGCCAGAGCCACAGGCTTTGCGCCGTCGCAGATCACCAGGTTGTTGGAGTTCAGCTGGAACTCCTTGCCGTCCAGGGTGACGATGCTCTCGTCCTCCCGGGCCCGGCGGACGATAATCTGGGTGCTCTCCAGAGTGGACATATCAAAGGCGTGCATGGGCTGGCCGATCTCCAGCATCACATAGTTGGTGATATCCACCACGTTGCTGATGCTGCGCAGGCCGCACAGGGCCAGATGCCGGCGCATCCACTGGGGCGCCTGGCCGGGGGTGATGTTGCGAACCCCATGGCCCAGGTACCGGGGGCAGAGGTCGGGGGCTTCCACGGTGATGTTCAGGCCGGGGTAGACGTAGTCGCTGGTGGTGTAGTCGGTGGCGGGCATTTTCAGGGGCTTGTCCAGCACCGCGGCCACCTCCCGGGCAATGCCCAGCACCGACTGGCAGTCGGCGCGGTTGGCGGTGACCGAGATGTCAAAGATGTAGTCGTCCATGCCCAGCAGAGGCTTGACGTCGGCGCCCACGGGGGCGTCCTCGGGCAGAACCAGCAGCCCGAAATAGTCGGCGCCGGGGTAGAGATCGTCGTTCAGGCCCAGCTCGGTGCCGCTGCACAGCATGCCGAAGCTGTCGTAGCCCCGCAGCTTGCCCTTCTTGATGGTGGCCACGCCCTCCACGGTCTTGTGGTCTTTGCCGGTGGCCAGCACGGTGGCGCCGGGCAGAGCGCAGGGGAATTTGCCGCCGGCGTGTACGTTGTCGGCGCCGCAGCAGATCTGCAGCAGCTCGCCGGTGCCGGCGTCCACCTTGCAGACCGACAGATGGGTGTCGGGGATCTTTTCGCATTCCACTACAAGGCCCACCACCACGCCGGTGATGTCCTTGCCCACTTCGATGAGCTCTTCCACCTCAAAGCCGCAGCCGAACAGCTTCTGCTCCAGCTCCTGGGCGGTGACATCGATATCCACATATTCCTTCAGCCAGCTGAATGGTACTTTCATGGTTTTGCCTCCCTTAATCCTTGAACTGCTTCAGGAACCGCAGATCGTTCTCATAAAGCAGGCCGATGTTGTTGATGCCGTATTTCAGCATGGCGATGCGCTCGATACCGATGCCGAAGGCCAGGCCGGAGTATTCGTTGGGGTCGATGCCGCAGTTTTCCAGCACCTTGTGGTGGACGATGCCGCCGCCCAGAACCTCGATCCAGCCGGTGCCCTTGCACAGGCCGCAGCCGGCGCCGCCGCACTCAAAGCAGCTCACGTCCACCTCCACGCTGGGTTCGGTGAAGGGGAAGTAGCTGGGACGCAGACGGGTCTTGACGCCGCTGCCGAAGATCTTCTTCACAAATTGGTCCAGCATGCCCTGCAGGTCGCACAGGGTGATCTTTTTGTCCACCACCAGGCCCTCCATCTGATGGAACATGGGGGAGTGGGTGGCGTCGCTGTCCGACCGGAACACACGGCCCGGCACCAGCACCTTGATGGGGGGCTTTTCGGCGTCCATCACCCGGATCTGGCCGGGGCTGGTGTGGGTGCGCAGCACGATGTCCTCGGCTACATAGAAGGTGTCCTGCATATCCCGGGCGGGGTGGTTTTTGGCCACGTTGAGCCGGGTGAAGTTGTGGTCGTCGTCCTCGATCTCGGGGCCTTCGTAGATCTCAAAGCCCATGCCGGCGAAAACGTCGATCATCTGGTCCTTTACAATGGTGATGGGATGCAGAGCCCCCGCCGGACGCTTGACCGCAGGCATGGTGATGTCCACCTGCTCGCTCTGGTTGCGCTGGGCCAGCTCCTTCTGGTCCATCTCGGCGCGCACCTGCTGGTAGCGCTCCTCGGCGTAGGCCTTGAACTGGTTGATGAATTTGCCCATGGCGGGGCGGTCTTCCTTGGCCACCGAGCCAAGCTCCTTCATCAGGCCGGCGATGCTGCCTTTTTTGCCCAGGTAGTTCTGCCAGAACTCGGCCAGCTGCTGCTGGGACTGCACGGCCCCCAGGGCCTGCTCCATCTGCTCCTTGAGAGCATTGATCTTTTGTTCCATAGTACACCTCGTTTGACAATAAAAAAATAACAGCCTCATCCCAGAACGGGACGAAGCTGTAAACTCCGTGGTACCACCCATATTCCGCCGCAATGCGCGGCGGCACTCTTTGGCGCCGATAACGGGGGCGGGCCGTCCCGCGCTACTGGGGCCCCAAAAGGCCGGTTGACACGGGCTGCTCCGGAGTGAATCTGCGCGGCTCTGTTCGGAGGGCCTTTCAGCCGGTGAACCCTCTCTCTTTCGGCCCAAAGGCCCGCGCATTGTCTCCATCAACGCATTTTAACCTGTCCAGCATACCACGACAGAAGCCGGTTTGTCAAGGCCCTGTCCCGTTTTCCGGGCCCGGGGCCCAGGCGGGCCAGAGGTCCAGATCCAGCACCAGACAGTCGGGCCGCCGGCGCAGCCGGCAGAGCAGAGGTGTGTCGGCCTTGCGCAGAGCCGCGATCACCCGCTTGCGGTCGAAAAGCTCCTCCAAAGCGGCCTGGTAGGCCGGGCTGCATTCCTCCAAAAAGCCGATCTCGTCCACCGCGGCCCAGGGGCAGGGGCTTTCCGCCGCTGCCTGCAAAAAGGCCGTGCCGGAAGCAAAACCGGCGGGCATCGGCTCCATGGGGCCGGTGTCCCGCCGCCCCACCAGATACCGGGCATCCCCCAGCCGGTCGGCCAGAAAAATGTGCCGGGGCTTGCCGTCCTCCCCCCGCTCTACCACGCTGCGCACCCCGGGAACCGGGCGGTTTTCCAGCAAAGCTTCAAGCAAGGTGGTCTTGCCCGTCTGCTTGCTGCCGGTGAGCAGCAGACTGCTGCGGCCGGAAGTCTTGAAAATATTCCAGGTACAGGCTGTCAGCCATGGCAGCGCAGGCCGCTCGATAGGATTCATACCGCTTGATCAGCTCCTTTGCGTCGTCGGTGAGGCGGCTGCTGCCGCCCCCTTTGCCGCCGATGGTGCGGCGGGTGAGGGCAAAGCCGAACTCGGCCTCGGCCCGCTTGATGATGGCAAAAGCCTTGGTGTAGGCCATGCCCATGCGCTTGGCCGCCGCCCGCAGGCTGCCCAGTTCCTCCACCCCCAGCAGCAGCCGGTAGGGCCCTTCCCCGAAAAAGCGCTCTCCCTCGTCGGTGCAGAGCCGCAGGTCCATGCGGATCTTCATTCCTCGTCCCTCCCGGTCATCATGTAGTAGCCCTTGTGCAGAAAAGCCTCGGCGGGGCCGTAGATGGCCGACAGCGCCGCGCTTAAAGAAGCGGGGTCGGTCTCGGCGGGGCAGATCTGGCACAAAACGCCCCCATCTTTCAGCAGCACCAGCCGGTGGGCGCAGCGCAAAGCGGTGTTGGCGTCGTGGCTGCACAGCAGCACTCCGGCCCCGGTCTGCCGGGCATAGGCGGCCAGCCGGGCCATGATCCGGCGGCGGTTGGGGTAGTCCAGGGCGCTGTCCGGCTCGTCCAGCACCAGCAGCCGGGGCCGGCGCACCAGCGTGCGGGCAAACAGCACCAGCTGCCGCTGGCCCTCGCTGAGGGTGGAAAAATCCTGCTCCGCCAGCCCGGCGATGCCCAGTTCTTCCAAAGTTTCCAGCGCCTGTTTCCGGTGGCCGCTGCCGGGCTGCTGGAAAAAGCCCAGCACCGGGCTGAACCCCAGCACCACCACTTCCACAGATTCCAGAGAAAGAGGCACTCCTTTCTGCTGGGCCAGATAGCCGATGGCCGCCGCCCGCCGGGCGGCCGACATGGCCCAGACGTCTTTCCCTTCCAGACGGCAGCTGCCGGAAGCGGGCAGCAGCCCGCAGATCGCCCGCAGCAAGGTGGACTTGCCGCAGCCGTTGCCCCCCAGCACCGCGCAGATCTCCCCGGGGGCTACCGAAAAGTTCACCCCGTTCAGTACCTGCCGGCGGCCGTAGCCGGCGCAGAGGTTTTCTATCCGCAGCAGATCAGCCATCCTGTTCCTCCTTTCGGCAGAGCAGCCAGAACAAAAAGGGCGCCCCCAGCAGAGAGGTCACGATGCTCACCGGCACCTCGCTGGAGCCCAGGCTGCGGGCCAGTATGTCGGCGGCCAGCAGCAAAGTGCTGCCGCAGAGGGCCGCCAGCACCGTCACCGAAAACCGGCTGCTCTTTGCCAGCAGCCGGGCGATGTGGGGGGCCAGCAGCCCGATAAAGGAGATGAGCCCGGTCATGCTCACCACCGCCCCGGTGACCAAAGTGGCCAGCAGCAGCACCAGCCGGCGGGTGGATTCCAGCCGCACCCCCAGCATCCGGGCTTCGTCGTCCCCCAAAGCCAGCAGCAGGATCTGCCGGCGCAGCAGGGCCAGCCCCGCAAGCCCCGCCGCCGCAAAGGGCAGCACTCCGAGAAACTTTTCCAGGGTGATGTCGGCAAAGCTGCCCATGGTCCAGAACTCGATGGCCGCCAGCTGCCGCTCGGGGTCGGCGGTGAGCTTGAGCAGCATGAGCACCGCCTGGGCCAGAGCGTTCACCGCAATGCCCGCCAGCACGATGCCCAGCATATCCCGCCGGCGGCTGGCCGCGGCCATGGCCAGCACCAGCAGCACCGCCGCCATGCCCCCGGCAAAGGCGAAAAGGGCCGTGAGCAGCACCCCGCTGCCAAAGAGCAGAATGGCCGCGGCCGCCCCCACCGTGGCCCCCGAGGCCACCCCGATGATGTCGGGGGAGGCCAGGGGATTGCGGAACACCGTCTGGTAGACGCTGCCCGCCGCTCCCAGGGCCAGCCCTGCCAGCAAAGCCATGCAGCTGCGGGGCAGACGCAAGGTGAAAAAGACCCGGGCGTCCATGCCCCCGGCGGTCAGCTGGTCCCACTGGATGGGGTACTTGCCCACCAGCAGAGAAACAGCAAAAGCAGCCCCCGTGAGAGCGAGGGCTGCCAAAATACAGATGCGGATGCGGCGTGTCTGGGTCATAGTGTTACTGGGTGATGAGCTGGGTGTCGATCTCCACGCCGTAGAATTCCTTGTAGAAATCGGCGGCGTCCTGCCGGAACTGTTCCAGGCTGTACAGATCCCCGTGCAGGGCGCTGGCCATCCAGCGGATGCCCAGAACACCGCTGGGAACGGGGGAATCCCAGGCCTCAAAGGAGGAGGGCAGGGCATAGACGGCCCCGTTCTGCACGGCGGTCAGGCCCGCCAGCTGGCTGTCGGCCAGCAGATCTTCCTTGGTGTAGTCGGCGTCGGCGGCAATGACGATCACATCGGGGTTCCAGGCCAGCAGCTGCTCGTAGGAGATGTCGGCCCAGTAGTCATCCTCCAGCTCAGCGGCCACATTCTCGCCGCCGCCCAGCTCGATGAGGGTGTTCTGGTACATTTTGGAGCCGGCGGTGCTCAGATAGCTGCTGTTGCCAGCCAGATACACCGAGGGCTTTTCGGCGTCGGCCAGCAGCTCGGCCATCTCGGCTTCGGTTTCGGCGTTATAATCCATGAGGGCATGGGCGCGCTCGGAGGAACCGGTGGCCTGGCCCAGCAGGTCCAGGGTTTCTTCCAGCAGATCCATATCTTCGGGGTTCACCACCAGGGCGTTGATGCCCAGCTGTTCCAGAGCCTCGGCGCTCTCCTGCAGCTTGAGGGGCAGGATCACCAGATCCGGCTCCAGGGCGGCGCAGCCCTCCAGGTCAAACTCCTTGGCAGTGCCCACGCTGGGCAGTTCCAGCAGTTCGGGGGCGGCCAGGGCGTAGATGGGCCGGGTGTCGGCCTTGGCTTCGATGCCCACCAGCTTGTCCTGCTGGCCCAGGGCGATGAGCATGGAGGTGGTGATGTAGTAGCCGCTGACCAGAGTCTCGGGCTCGGTCTCGATGGTCACCTGGCGGCCGGCGGCGTCGGTGAGGGTGACGGGCATCACTTCTTCGACGGCGGCGGGGGCGGACGCAGACTGGCTCTGGGGCTGGCTCTGGCTGCCCGAAGCAGGCGCGGCAGACTGGCTCTGGCTGGCGGACTGGCCGCAGGCGGCCAGGGACAGAACCATGGCGGCGGACAGGGCCAGGGCGGTGAATTTGATCTTCATGTTGTTCCTCCTGAAAGCGTTATACTTTTCAATGCACAACGATGATACCATACCCGTAGGCTGCCCGTCAAGGAAAAGCCAAGGCAGACAGACAAAAAGCCGGCAGGCTCCTGCGGAACCTGCCGGCCGGGATGGCACCCCCTGGGGGAATCGAACCCTCAACTAGCCCTTAGGAGTTCGCCCCAGTTTGCTAATCGCTTCGTAACCAAACACAAGGAAACCCAAGCATTTGCGGGCTTTTGGCGTGTTTTATTCTTAACCATTCCAAAGGGTTTTACGGCTAAAATAACCTCTTTTTTCGGCCTCTGACTGGCAAGCAATTAGCAGAGGCGGCTGAAAAAGTTGATTGTTACACTGTAAAATATTATAAAGCTAAGACAAAGAAAAAGCAAGGTGGCTAAGTGAACCAAACCTTGCTTTTCTTCTCCTGTTATAAGGATTTTGCCAGCGTTTTCAGCAGTGCGGCCATCTCAGGATTATTCAGAAGTTTGAGAAGGAGCTGCTGATCCGTTTCCGGTTCTGCTGGTTGCGGCGCTGCCGCCTGCTCAATGGAGCGAGCATGAAGTCCATCCAGCTCATCCTCCGTTTTATGCCCGGAATAGAAGGCATCCTCAAAACGCTTGGCATTGAGCCGTCTGTCCTCGTCGATGATGTGAGAGTACACATCCGCCACCATCTTCAGCTGGGCGTGTCCTGAATCGCCTTGTACGGATTTCATATCGCCGCCGTTAAGTTTGAGTTTGTAGGTAATGCTGCTGTGCCGCAGGCTATGAAAGACTACCTTCGGAAGCCCGTTATCCTCAATCAGCTTATTCAGCGCCCGGTTGATAACCTGCCCTTCAATGGGCGTTCCCATCGGAGAACAGAATACTAAGCCGTAATCGGTGTACTCATCTCCAAAAAGCTCTTTCAGCTCATTTTGCTCTGCCTGACGCTTGAGAAGCATTTCAGCAACCGTTTTGGGTAGGAATACTTTTCGGATGCTGGTCTTGGTTTTTGGCTCTTTTAAGACCAGCGCCGTATGTTTGGATACCAGAATAGACGGAAACACCTTTATCACGCCTTTGCCGTCCAGCATTTCCAACGACTGCTTTTGCACTCGCTGTAATTCCTTGTTGACGAAGATGCTGGCGCAATCGTGAGAAATACTCTCAACTGAAATGTCAATGCAGTCCCAGGTGAGCGCAAGCATTTCTCCCATGCGGAGCGAACAGGAAAACGCCAGATTTAGCGCCAGCGCCAGGTTATCATCGTCACAGAGTTCCAGAGCATGGAACAAGGTATCCGCTGTCCAGATTTCCCTGGGCTTGGTTTCGCACTTGGGAAGCGTAGCGTTCAGCACAGGATTTCTGGAGATCATTTCCCACTTCACAGCCTGATTAAAAGCGTTCCGCAGGATTTTATGTATTTCCTTTACCGTCCTCGGAGAAAGGTATTCATTTCGCGGAGTCTGGTAAGGGCGGGGTTTTGCTTTGACTTTCAGCAAGTCCCGGTAGTATTTATCCATCACGCGCGGCGTTGCCTGCTCCAGCGGCATATCCCCAATGATTGGGTTGATGTAGTTATCAATCAAGGCACGGCGGCTTTCATAAGTGGACAGCGCCCAGGTATTGATGCCGTAGATATTGATGTATTCCTCCAAAAGCTCCCGGATCGTCTTTGCTGTCGGCGCAATAAAGGTTCCGGTACTCTGCTGATACTCAATCTGTGCCTTT
>DXDW01000161.1 GCA_019115305.1 Candidatus Anaerofilum excrementigallinarum | reverse complement strand
CGGAGATCACCGTGACAAAGCTGGTGTCCTTCTTGCACATGCTGCGCACCAGGCGGTAGGTGGTCTTGGTGATGTCGGTGCCGGTGGATACCAGCTTGCCGTTTTCCAGAGCCAGGATCTCGCCCTGCTTGATCTTCTTGCCGTCGAAGTCGCTGTTGCGGGCGGCGAAGGTGATCAGGCCGGTGCTGACCTTTTCGGCAGCCTGCATCATGTTGATGGTGTTGGCGTCCACGGTGCCGTCGGGATCAAAGTTCAGCATGGCGGTGATGCCCTGGGGAATGGTGCGGGTGGGCAGCACCACAATGCGCCGGTCGGCGATCTTCTGGGCCATTTCGGCGGCCATGATGATGTTCTTGTTGTTGGGCAGCACAAACACCGTCTGGGCAGGCACGCTCTGTACGGCGCTGACGATGTCCTCGGTGGCGGGGTTCATGGTCTGGCCGCCGGAAACCACGGCGTCGGCGCCCAGATCACGGAAGATGTCCTTCAGGCCTTCGCCGGCGGCCACGGCCACAAAGCCGTAGGTGCGCTCGGGGTCCACGGCAGCGTAGACGAACTCGCTGGCCTGCTCGGCCTGGGCTTCCGCCTTGGCCTGCTTTTTCAGACCTTCGCCCTGCTTCTGCCGGGCCAGGAACTGCTCGTGCATGTTCTCAATCTTGAAGTTGGTGAGGTAACCGTACTTGATAGCCTCGGAGAGGATCTTGCCGGGGTCGGCGGTGTGAACATGGAGGTTGATGACGTCGTCGTCCTCGATGCAGACCACCGAGTCGCCGTTGCTCTCGGCAAAAGCGCGGAGCTTTTCGGTGCTGACCTCGCCGGTCTTGTTCACCAGGAACTGGGTGCAGTAGCCGTTGGTGATGTCCTCCACCTTCATCAGGTCGTCGGTGAACACGCCCTTTCCGGCGGCTTCGCTGGAAAGCTTGGCCTTGCTGCCGGAGGCTTCCTCGCTGGCAATGACGGTGCCGTTCTTGAACACCGAGCCCATGCCCTCAAAGATCACCAGCAGGCCCTGACCGCCGGCGTCCACCACGCCGGCCTTTTTCAGCACGGGCAGCTGGTTGGGGGTGTTGTCCAGAGCGCGCTGGGCGGCGTCCAGCACCAGATCCCACAGCTCCACCACATCGTTGATACCACAGGCGGCGGCCTCCTCGCTGGCCACCCGGGCCACGGTGAGCATGGTGCCCTCGGTGGGCTTCATCACGGCCTTGTAGGCGGCCTCCACGCCCTTCTGCAGAGCGGCCACGATGTCGGCGGCGTCGGCCTGCTTTTTGCCGGCCAGAGCCTTGGAGAAGCCCCGGAACAGCAGGCTGGTGATAACGCCGGAGTTGCCCCGGGCGCCCCGCAGCATGGCGGAAGCGGCGGTGGAGGCGGCGTCGGCCACCGTCACGTCGTCGGGCAGGGCGGCCAGCTCACGGCCGGCAGCACCCACGGTCATGCTCATGTTGGTGCCGGTATCTCCGTCGGGCACGGGGAAGACGTTGAGTTCGTCTACCTTGGCGCGCTGGTTGGAGATGTTGTTGGAGCCGGAAATAATTGCGTCGCGTAAAATTTTACCGTTGATCATCAGTCGTTCACCTCAAAAATGATATAGGCAGTTATAAGAGCGGGCCGGCAGCGTGTGCCGATCGCGGGGGGTCAGTCGGTAAGGATATCGTCCACCGCCACGTCGATGCGGGCAACGGGCAGACCGGTGGCGTTCTCCACCACATATTTCACCTTGTGGGTGATGCTTTTTACAATGGCCGAAATGTTGAGTCCGTAGGACACCTTGATGTGCAGCTCGATCACCAGACGGCCGTTTTCGCTGGTGACACGCACTCCCTTTTCGGGGAAATCGTCGCCCAGCACCAGGCTCTTGATGCTGTCGGCAGGGCTGGAGGCAGTGATGGCCACCACGCCGTAACAGCTTTGGGCGGCGGTGTTTACCAGGCCGGCGAAGTAGTCGTTGGTCATGCTTACGGTGCCCATGGTGTTGTGGAACTTGATCAAATCGATTCACTCCTTACCAAACAAATCGCTGCACGGCGGCCGCCGCACAAGGTAGACGAAAACGAGGGGTTCAGGGAGCGGATGCCGACGAGGCGTCGGGCAGGCTGCCCTGCATGGAATAAAAGACGTTGCTCACACTGGGTACAATGCCGGTGACCTGCTTGCTGGTCACCAAAGTGCCGCTGCGCCAGCACAGGGGCAGCCAGGGCAGCTGGGTGCCGAACAGGGTCTCAAAGGCTTCGGCCTGGCCGCTGTCGGCGGTGAATGCCTGGTAAGCGGCGGCCAGTTCGGGATTCTGCAGAATGCCGCTGCTCAGAGCACCCCCTTCGAAAAAGGGGCTCAGGTCCATATTATTATACAACTTTACCTCGCCGATGTACAGGTCAAATTGGCGATTTGCTATTTTTTGCGAATAAATCCCCTCAAAATCATCGGTTTCTTCCAGAATCACCGAGAAGCCGGCCTCGGAAAGCTGCTCTTTCAGGATGGTGGCGGCGCTGCGCTTGAGGGCGCTGTCGGTGCAGACCAGCAAGGTGAGTTCCAGCCGGCGGCCGGAGGCGTCGTAATACAGCCCGTCGGAGGCCTGCTTTTTGTACCCCATTTCGGCCATCAGGGTCTCGCAGCGGCTCAGGTCCGAAGCCACCTGGATCTGCTGTACGCCGGTGACGCAGGGGTAGAGGGGATTGATGGCTCCCCGGGCGGGCAGAGCGCCGCCGTAGTAGGCACGCTGGCAGAGCACGTCCCGGTCGATGGCAGCGCTGAGGGCCTGGCGCAGCCGGGCGTCCTGCAAAGCCGTGTTGCCGTCGCTGTTGATCCCCAGGAACACCAGGTAGTTCATCTGGAAGGAGGTGGTGCGGCTGTTGTAGCCGGCAGTGGACACCGATTCCCGGGTGGTGGCATAGAGGTCGATGCTGCCCACCGAAAGGCCGCTGACCAAAGCGTCGTAGCTGCTGGCGTCCACCAGTTCAATGGTCTGAGGTGCGCCCTCGCTGGCAAACTGGCTGTAACTGTTGGGCACCAAAGTGTTGTCCGCCCCATAGGTATACCGCCCGCTGGCGGTGGGCTGGGTGGCGGACACTTCGGCGGCCTTCACCACCGGCAAAGCGCACAGCCAGGCAAACAGACTGTCCGGCCGGGAGAGGGTGAGGATGATCTGGTCCCCCTGCACCTGCAGGTCGGTGACATGGGCCAGACTGCCGGAATAGGCGGCGCTGGCCCGGGCGGCGTTGATGCTGGCGGCCACGTCCTCGGCAGTGATGGGGGCGCCGTCGGCAAAATACAGGCCGCTGCGCAGCTGGATGGTCACCGTCTGGCCGCTGGAGACGATGGAGGAGGCCACCCGGTAATCCAGCTGCATTTCCGGGGTGATCTCCACCAGCTTTTCGCTGACAAGGTCGCTCACCTGCAGCACCATGAGGTCGTTGGTCACATAGGGATTGAAGCCCCCCGAAATGGAATAGCCCACCCGCAGAGTGTCGGGTTCCTCGACAGGCTGGGAGCCGGAGGAAGCCGGCTGGCTGGAGGAGGCCGGCGCCGAGGAGGAGGGGGCGGAGCAGCCGGTCAGGGCCAGGCAGCCCGCCAGAGCCAGAGCGGCGCAGCGGGCGGCAAGAGAGGAAAGATGTTTCATAGCCGTGTTATCCAGATAGGGGCCAGAGGCCCGGCATACCGCGCTTCAAGGCGCGGGCGGACAAGGGAAAATCAGAGAATTTGGGTCGCGCTGGTGCAGCGGCCGGTGGCGTCGTCCAGGGTGAACAGCACACCCTGCAACTGGCAGGGACCCTCGGCCACGGCGAAGCGCACCGGGGTGTGGAGGTGCTGTTTCTGGACGGCCAGCTGGGACTCCATCCCAATGACGCTGTTCACCGGGCCGCACATGCCCACGTCGGTGATGTAGCCGCAGCCGCCGGGCAGAACCTGGGCGTCGGCGGTGGGAACATGGGTGTGGGTGCCGAAAACCGCGCTGGCCCGGCCGTCTATATAGTAGCCGAAGGCCTTTTTTTCGGCGGTGGATTCGGCGTGGAAATCCACGATGGTGAACCGGCAGCCGGGGTCATAGAGCTGGTCGAACCGGACAAAGGGGTTGTCCAGGGGCTCCATAAAGGCCACACCCGACAGGTTGATCACCTGCATCCGGGCCCGGCCCAGGTCCAGCTCGCAGCGGCCGGCGCCGGGGGCCAGACGGGGGTAGTTGGCGGGGCAGAGCAGAAATTCCTGCTCCTCAAAGGTCTCGGGTTTGGTGCGGTGGAAACAGTGGTTGCCGGTGGTGATGACGTCGGCCCCGTGGGAAAAGATAGCCTCGGCCCCGTTGCGGGTGATGCCCCGGCCGCACTGGTCGGAGTTTTCACCGTTTACGATGCAGATATCCGCTCCCACCCTGCGCTTGAGGGCGGGCAGCTCCCGGCAGAGATGGTCCAGACCGTTCAGTCCCACCACGTCGCCGATACAGAGAACATTCATAAAAAAGGTCCTTCCTTTGGTGTGTATGGCCCCTTCGGCGCAAAAAGCACAAAAGGAGAAAAGGCCGTTTCCTTTAAGGAAAAGGTCTTGGGGCTATTATAGCATATCCGGCGGCAAAAGTGGAGAACCAATCGTCTGTCACATTTGCATGGCCCGGCGCATACAGTGGGGCGAAGGAGGGATGCAGCATGGCAACATTACCTTTGCCCGTATACCCGGGCATTGCCCTGCGAAACGGAGCCTTTGGCCCCGACACAGCGTTGGTACAGACCCAGCTTTCCGGGCTGGGCTTTCCCACATCCATCGACGGTATCTACGGCGCTTCCACCACCCAGGCGGTGCGCGCCTACCAGGCGTCCAAGGGGCTGACCCCCGACGGCGTCACCGGCTACAATACCTGGACCTCTCTGGTGCAGACCTGGGCGGCCCAATATCCCCAGGACCCGGTGCCCTATCCCGGTGTGGTGGTGGGGCAGGGGACCGTGGGCAGTATGCCCAAATACCTGCAGCAGGGACTGAACAGCCTGCGGGTGCTCTACCCGGCCCAGCCCCAGCTGGCAGGTGACGGAGTATACGGCAGCGGCACCGCCCAGAGCGTGCGGATCTTCCAGCGGCAGTTTGCCCTTACCATGGATGGCCAGGCAGGGGCGGTCACCTGGAAAAAGTTCATCCAGGCCCGGCTGGCCCAGCTGGCCGGTACTCCCCTGCGGGTGAACCCCGCCTATCCCGGCACACCTTTGCGCCAGGGCTCGGAGGGGGACGCGGTGCGCTGTATCCAGAGCTATCTGGCCGTTGTCAAGCAGGTCCGGGGGCTGAATTACCCCGCGCCGGCGGTGGATGGCCGCTTCGGCCCCACTACCCGCAATGCGGTGCTGGGTTTCCAGGCTGCCTTTGGGCTCAAGATCGACGGCGTAGTGGGCGCCAGCACCTGGGCGCGGCTGGTGGAGGAATTCAACGCCACCCTGTAAACAGACACACGCCCCATATCGCGCCGCTGGGGCGGCAGACTCTCGGGCCCGCTGCCCGGCGGTGTATACAAAACAAACTCCCGGACCTTTTCAGGTCCGGGAGTTTTGGTTGGGCTGGCAGGATTCGAACCTGCGCATGCGAGAGTCAAAGTCTCGTGTCTTTACCACTTGACGACAGCCCATTATGAAAAAAAGCGAATTCTTTCTAAGAATTCGCTTTTTGGTGGGGTGGCTAGTGGGATTCGAACCCACGGCCTCCAGAGCCACAATCTGGCGCGCTAACCAACTGCGCCATAGCCACCACATCTGGCGCGCCCGGAGGGACTCGAACCCCCGGCCCACTGCTTAGAAGGCAGTTGCTCTATCCGCCTGAGCTACGGGCGCATGCAAAGTTCCAATCGTCCAATCGGGTGCCGCGAGAGATATGATACTATACGCCGGTGAAAAAGTCAACCCTTTTTTCAAATTTTTTTGAAAAACTCTCGCCGCTCTTTTCTTTTTGACAAAATACGCTATACTGAAACACAGCGGCGGGCCGCCGTCCGCCTCTGTTTTTTACATTAAAAAGGAGGATTTTTTCCATGCAGATCCGCACCATCCGTCCCCAGGACGTTTCCCAGGCTGCCGCCGTGGAGGCCGCCTGTTTTCCCGCCGCCGAGGCTGCCAGCCCCGCCGCCATCGCCGCCCGGGCCGCCGCCTTTCCCGGCCATTTCTGGGTGGCTGAAGAAAAAGGGGAGATCCGGGGCTTTGTCAACGGCTTTGTCACCGACAGCCCGGTGATCCAGGATGAGATGTACGAGGACCCCTCCCTCCACAATCCCGCCGGGCGCTACCAGGCAGTGTTCGGGCTGGACGTGCTGCCCGCCTGGCAGGGCCGGGGCATCGCCCGCCAGCTGCTCTGCACCCTCATCGACGCCGCCCGCAGCCAGGGCCGGGCAGGGGTGATCCTCACCTGCAAGGAGCATATGATCCCCTTTTATGAAAAGTTCGGCTTTTGCAGCCAAGGCCTTTCCCAGTCGGTGCACGGGGGCGCGGCCTGGTACGATATGCTGCTGACCTTTGCCCGGCAGCCGGGCAAGCAGGGCTGAACCGGAAAAGAAGCCGATGATTTAGTCCGCCCGGAGGCAGCTTTTGCTGCGGGCCTGCATTTTTTCGCTTTTACAGGATTGCGGCAGGGGCGACCAGGGTATAAATATGGTACCCGGACATAATAACTACCAATATTGTATAGGCGATTGCCGTGACAAGTTCCTGCCTGCGGTGCAATTTGCTGTATTTTACCCAGTTGACGGTCATGCTGGTGCTGAGAATCAGCGCCCACAGTCCCCAGTTGGTGCCTTTGTCCACAAAAA
>DXDW01000160.1 GCA_019115305.1 Candidatus Anaerofilum excrementigallinarum | reverse complement strand
TCTTCGGGGAAAATGTCCCCCTCGGCCTTGCCCAGATAGTCCCGCACGGCGCTCTCCACCACCGGCTCCTTCCAGCGGATGGCCCCGTTTGAGCAGCCGGACAGCGCCGCCAAACCCACAAGCAGGCTGCATACCAGCAACCAAAGGATCTTTTTCTTCATAATACACTCACTCCTTTTGCGGGGTGGGGAATTGTTAAATATTAAAAGACAACTCCGATAGAGAATGGAGATACATGAGGAGGACCGTCACAAATCAGGGAATAATTTTTTGCATAGGAACATGCATAGCAGATATGACGATAATTGTGTTTGTTTCCTGTGTATCCAAGATAAACCACTGGTATCAACTCCTTTTTAGATTTTATTACACTACTATAATATCATATTATTCTATTGCGAACTATTATAAAAATCTACAAAGAAAGAATAAACGGCTGGTATAAATTGCCAAAAGGCCGGAGGGCTTTCAGTCGTTTTGCTGCCGGGGCTGCACCGCCCGCTGCAGCCGGGCCGCCAGGGCCGCCATGGGGCCGGGAGCCAGCTTTTCCACCCGGCGGTCGTAGGTGACCAGGCCGTTGATCTCGTCCTCCACATCCGAAAGCTGGGTGTAGATGGCGGCACACAGACCCTTTTCCGCCGCCGGCAGCACATACCGGGTATACAGCCGCAGAATGGCCCGCTGCAGGTCGGCAGGGGTCTCGGCGGTGCTGTATCCGTAGGCCTTGTCGGGGTTGAAAATATGCCCCTTCACTGCCAGGCAGCAGCCCCCGAACTCGGTGAGCACCAGGGGCTTTTTGCCCGCCTTCAGCCGCCAGGGGCCGAAGTAGATGTGGCGGCTGTCCAGGTCGGATTCGCCGCCCCGGAACCAGCCCGACACCGTGTTGATGATCCGGCTGTCGTCCAGGCTGCGGAGGGTATGGTAGGCCGCGGAGGAATCAAACTGGCCCCAGCCCTCGTTGAAGATGGTCCAGCAGAGGATGCAGGGGTGGCTTTTCAGCTGGTTCACTGTGGCCTTCATCCCCGCCAGAAAGGCTGCCCGGGTCTCGGCGTCCCGGTGCATCTGTTTGTCCCGGCGGCGCTGCAGCCCCACCGTGGGCAGCACCGTGTCCCGGATATAATCGTAGTCGCCGTTGTTCACCATGTCCTGGAACACCACCATGCCCAGCCGGTCGCACTGGTAGTAGTATTCCTCCGGCTCCACCTTGATGTGCTTGCGCAGGGTGTTGAACCCCAGCTTTTTCATAGCCAGAATGTCCTTCTCAAAACATTCCGGGGCGGCGGGGGTGAACAGGCCGTCGCTGTAATAGCCCTGGTCCAGCACCCCGTGGAAAAAGTAGGGCTTGCCGTTGAGGCAGAGCCGGGCATGGCCGTCGATTTTGCGCACCGAGATCTGCCGCAGGGCAAAATAGCTCTCCACCCGGTCGGTGGCGGTCTTTACAGTGAAGGGGTAGAGGAAGGGGTCCTCGGGGCTCCACAGCCGGGGAGAAAGGGGCTCTACCACCGCCTTGCCCTTTTGAAGGGGCACCGTCAGCTGGCCCTCGGGGGCGTCCACCGTCACGGTGCCCTCCAGGGAATCGTCGCCGGTGTCGATCACCGCCCGGCGGGTGTCGGTGCGGATGTCCAGTTTGCGGATGTAGGGCCGGGGCACGCTCTCCAGCCACACCGTCTGCCAGACGCCGGAAACCGGGGTGTACCACATGCCGCCCCGCTGTATCACCTGCTTGCCGTAGGGCTGCACATGGCTGCGCAGATCGTCCCGCACCCGCAGCACCAGGGTATTTTCGGGCAAAAGGGCCTCGGTGATGTCGAAGGTCATGGCCTCGTAGCCCCCGGCATGGCTGCCCACCGGCTGCCCGTTGACAAAGCAGTCCAGAAACTGGTCGGCGGCGCCGATGTGCAAAAGCACCCGGTCCTTTGTAAAGCCGGCGGGCAGGGAAAAGCGGCGGCGGTAAAACAGCCAGCTGCCCTCGTCAAAATGCCTGCCGATGCCGGACAAAAGGCTCTCGGGGCAAAAAGGGACCCGGATGGTCATGGGCCAGGCGGCGGGGAGATTGGTGTCGTCCGACAGGGCGAACTCCCAGTCGCCGTTGAGGTTCAGCCAGCCTTCCCGGCGCAGCTGAGGCCGGGGATAGACCTGCCAGGGGGTACCGGTCAGGGCTTCGCCCTGGGGGGTGTAGAGGGTTTGCAGCATAGCGGATTCCTCCCGTCCGGCCCACTGCAAAGGGCCTTGCTTGCCCTGCCCCAAAGGGGCGGGGGCTTTGGTTGTATTGTAGCACATTTTGGGCTCCTGGGAGAGAAAAAAGGGGGATTTTTGTCCTCTGTACCGGCTTTGAGCGGCCCGGCAGGGGGCCGTCAGCCTTGAGATAGCCGGAAAAATCCGCTATAATAAGTACGTTACCGCGCCCCTGTCTTTGGAGTTTCCGGCTCCGGACAGGGGCGCGCGGATAACCAGACAACAAATCGCAGGGGAGATATGCGGGATGAATATCAAATTGGAGAACCTGACAAAGCGGTTCCCCGCCCGGGGCAAAGGGGCCCGGGGCGAGGTGACGGCGGTGGAAAACCTCACCTTTGAAGCCCCCGACGGCATGCTGGTGGGCCTGCTGGGACCGTCGGGCTGCGGCAAAAGCACCACCCTCAACATGATCTGCGGGCTGGAAAAACCCACCGAGGGCCGCATCTTTTTCGGGGGCGAGGACGTCACCGCCCTGCCCCCCGAGCGGCGGGGCGTGGGTATGGTGTTCCAGAACTACGCCCTCTATCCCCACCTCACCGTTTTGCAGAACATTCTGTTTCCGCTGCAGAACCTCAAGGGAGCCGACCGCCCCACGGCGGCCCAGATGAAGGAGCGGGCCCTGGAAGCCGCCCGGATGGTGGAGATCGAAGCCCTGCTGGACCGCAAGCCCAAGGAGCTTTCCGGCGGCCAGCAGCAGCGGGTGGCCATCGCCCGGGCGCTGGTAAAGCGGCCCCGGGTGCTTTTGCTGGACGAGCCTCTCTCCAACCTGGACGCCCGGCTGCGGCTGCAGACCCGGGAGGAGATCTGCCGCATCCAGAAGCAGACCGGCGTCACCACTGTGTTCGTCACCCACGACCAGGAGGAGGCCATGAGCATCTCCGACCGCATTGTGGTGATGAAGGACGGTGTGCTGATGCAGCAGGGCAAGCCCCAGGAGGTATACGACGACCCCGCCAACCTGTTTGTGGCCAAATTCCTGGGTACGCCCCCCATCAATGTGTTTGAGGGCGAGGTGAAAGGCGGCCGGCTGTATCTGGGCGGCGCGGCGGTGCTGGAAACTCCCGGCGCTGCCGAGGGCCCGGTGTGGGCCGGCGTCCGCCCCGAGGGCTTTGTGCCCGCCGCCGATGGACCCCTGGAATGCGCCGTCAGCCGGCTGGAGGTGCTGGGCCGGGACGTGAGCCTGGTCTGCACCCATCCCGCCTGCCAGAGCCCCACTCTGCGGGCGATTTTGTCCAGCCAGAGCCAGTTTGCGCTGGGGCAGGGGGCCGTGCGGTTTGCCCTTGTTCCCGGCAAGGTGCTGCTGTTTGATCGGGACACCGAAGCCCGGGTTCCCTTTGCCGCCGCGGCGGCAAAGCAATGAGCCGGAAGGGAAGTGGCGGTATGCAAAGCAATTCCAAAAAAGCCTGGCTCTACCTGCTGCCCAGCCTGGTGCTGCTGGGGGCCTTTCTGGTCTATCCCCTCATCGACGTATTCATCTATTCCCTGGAGGAATGCTACAACTTCGCCTCCCAGACCTACGAGGGGGTGGGGGCCTACAACTATCTCTATGTTCTCCACGACCCCTATTTTCTCCAGGCGGTGCGCAACACCTTTTTGCTGGTGATCATCACGGTGCCCCTCTCCACGGGGCTGGCCCTGCTGATCTCCGCCGGGCTGGCCAGCATCCGGCCTCTGCGGCGGCTGTACCAGACCATCTATTTTCTGCCCTATGTCACCAACACCTTGGCGGTGGGCCTGGTGTTTATGGTGCTGTTTCAGAAAACCGAGTACACCGACGGTCTGGTGAACCTCTGCCTGGGTCTGTTTGGCAAAGGGCCCATCGACTTCATCAACGGCCCCTACTGGGCCAAGATGTTCGTGCTCTGCTTTTATACCATCTGGGTGGTCATGCCCTTTAAGATTCTGGTGCTCACCGGGGCGTTGGCTTCGGTGAATCCCGATTACTACAAGGCCGCCCGGGTGGACGGAACCAGCCGCGGGCGGATCTTCTGGCGCATCACGCTGCCCAGCATCGCCCCCATGCTGGTGTATCTGGTCATCACCGGTTTCATCGGGGCCTTCAAGGCATACAGCGACGCGGTGGCCCTCTTCGGCGCCGACCTGAACGCCGCCGGCATGAACACCATTGTGGGCTATGTCTACGATATGCTCTACGGCGACAGCGGCGGCTATCCCTCCTATGCGTCGGCGGCGGCCATGATTCTGTTTGTCATCGTTCTCACCATCACCTGCATCAACCTGCTGGTGAGCCGCAAGAGCGTGGGAGAATAAAGAGGTGCTGGTTATGAAACAAAAGGACAATCTGCGCAAAAGCGCCGGCCGGGGCGGGTTTGGCCGGGCGCTGACCTACCTGGGCCTGAGTATCTGGGCGGTGGTGGTGCTGTTCCCCTTCTACTGGATGGTGCTCACCTCCCTGAAAAGCTACGGCGCCTACAACTCCGAGCACATCCCCGCCTTTTTCACCCTGTCCCCCACCCTGGAAAACTATGTCCAGGCCTTCACGGCGGTGCCCCTGGGGGGATATCTGCTCAACACCCTGATTTTTTCGGTGATCACCACGGCCATTATGGTGGTGGTGAGCACGCTGGCGGCCTATGCCTTTGCACGGCTGGAATTCCGGGGCAAAAATCTGCTGTTTGGACTGTTTCTGTCCATGATGATGATTCCCAGCGAGCTGGTGGTGATCACCAACTTCGTCACCATCACCAATCTGGACCTGCGCAACAGCTTCCCGGGCTTGATTCTGCCCTCCATCACCTCGGTGTTCTACATCTATCTTTTGAAGGAGAACTTTGAGCAGGTGCCCGAGGAGCTCTACAAGGCCGCCCGGGTGGACGGAACCTCCGATCTGAAATACCTGTGGAAGGTGATGATCCCCATCTGCCGTCCCACCATCGTCACCGTGACCATCTTAAAGCTCATCGAGTGCTGGAACTCCTACGTCTGGCCCCGGCTGGTCACCGACGACCAGGCCTATTTCCTGGTGTCCAACGGCATCCAGCAGATCCGGGAAGAGGGCTTCGGCCGGGAAAATATCCCCGCCATGATGGCGGCTGTGGTGGTCATTTCGGTGCCGCTGATTCTGCTGTTTTTGGCCTTCCGCAACAAAATCATGGAAGGCGCTTCCAGAGGAGGTCTGAAAGGATGAAAAAACTTCGCCTTCTGGCCGCCGGCCTTGCCGCCGCGGCCTGTCTGGGGCTGGCGGGCTGCCACGGCAGCCGGCAGCAGACCGCCTTTACGGTGCCCGAAACCTTCGACGACAGCCGGGAATACGAGGTGGTGTTCTGGGCCAAGAACGACACCAACAAAAACCAGACCGACATCTACCGCCAGGCTATCGAGGATTTCCAGCAGCTGTACCCCAACATCACGGTTACTTTGCGGCTCTACACCGACTACGGCGACATCTACAACGATGTGATTACCAACATCTCCACCGGCACCACCCCCAATGTCTGCATCACCTATCCCGACCACATCGCCACCTATCTCACCGGCGACAATGTGGTGGTGCCTCTGGACGATCTGTTTGCCGATGAAAAATACGGCCTGGGGGGCAGCGAGGTGCGGTTTGATTCCCCCGCCAAAGAGGAGATCGTGCCCCAGTTTCTGGAGGAATGCAAGCTGGCGGGACAGTACTACGCCATCCCCTATATGCGCTCCACCGAGGCCTGCTATGTGAACAAAACCTATGTGGAGGCCTTGGGCTACACTTTGCCCGAGACCCTCACCTGGGATTTTGTCTGGGAGGTATCCCGGGCGGCGGCCCAAAAGAACGCCGACGGCAGCTATGCCCTCAACGGTCAGCAGGTGCTGATTCCCTTTTTGTACAAATCCAGCGACAACATGATGATCCAGATGCTGCGCCAGAAAAACGCCGGTTATTCCACCGCCGCGGGGCAGATCCAGATCTTCAACGACACCACCACCCAGCTGCTCTACGACATTGCCGACAACACCGCCGCCGGGGCTTTTTCCACCTTTAAAATTTCCGGCTATCCCGCCAACTTCCTCAACGCGGGGCAGTGCGTGTTTGCGGTGGACTCCACCGCCGGCTCCACCTGGATGGGCAGCGACGCGCCTCTGGTGGACATCGCCCCCGACGAGATCGTGGATTTCGAGACCGAGGTGATGATGGTGCCCCAGTTTGACCCGGAGCACCCCCAGATGATCTCCCAGGGACCCTCTGTCTGTATCTTCAACAAGGACGATCCCCAGCAGGTGCTGGCCAGCTGGCTGTTTGCCCAGTATCTGCTCACCAACGAGGTGCAGATTCCCTATTCCCAGACCGAGGGCTATGTGCCGGTGACCACCAAAGCCCAGAACGACCCGGATTATCAGGATTATCTGTCCCGGGCCGGGGAGGACAACGACACCCACTACGCCGTCAAGATCCAGGCGGTGCAGCTGCTGCTGGACAACCTGGACAACACCTTCATCACCCCGGTGTTCAACGGTTCGGCTTCCCTGCGGGACGCGGCGGGCAATCTGGTGGAGAGCGTCACCAAAGCGGTGCGCCGCAGCCAGACGGTGGACGACGCCTTTATCCAGGCCCTTTACGATGACACCGTTTCCCTGTACCATCTGGACACCGCCACCTCCTCGGGGGGCAAGGCGGATCTGGGGCCCCTTCCGGCCACGGCGGTGGCGCTGCTGGCCGGGCTGGCAGCGGCCTGGGTGCTCATTGCTCTGTGGGCCCTGCGGGACTGGCGGCGGCGAAAAGCCGCGGCCGACCGGGGGCGCAACGGTTGATTTTCGGGGGCTTTGCGCTATAATATAAGGTATGGCCGCGTCCAGAAAGCGGCCCAAAACAGGAGGAAAGTAATTATGAAAAAGCTTTTTGCAGCGGTTCTCGCTCTGGCGATGACCGCCTCTCTCGCCGCCTGTGCCGGCGGCAATTCTTCGTCCAGCCAGGCTGCTTCCACCTCGTCCGAGGCCCAGCAGAGCTCTTCCGCTGCCAGCGATTCCACTGCCAGCCAGGCCGAGCCTGCCACCGTGCTGACCCACGAGGAGTACATGGCTGCCGAGCTGGACACCCAGGTGACCGTGGAGACCTATGTCCAGGCCAAGCAGTCCTGGTGGGAGGACAAGGCCACTATCTACGCCCAGAGCGAGGACGGCGCTTACTTCATCTATGACGCTGCCTGCTCCGAGGAGCTGTACGAGCAGCTGACCCCCGGCACCTGCATCCGTGTGACCGGCTACAAGGGTGAGTGGTCCGGCGAGGTGGAGATCATGGAAGGCACCATTGAACTGGTGGACGCCGAGCCCTACACCGCCACCGCTCTGGATGTGACCGAGCTGCTGGGCACCGAGGAACTCATCGACCACCAGAACGAGCTGGTGCAGTTCAAGGGCCTGACCGTGGAAGCTGCCGGTCAGGATGACGCCGGTAACGACGTGGCCTTCCTGTACAACTGGGACGGCTCCGGCACCGAGGGCGACGACCTGTACTTCAACGTTTCCTACAACGGCGAGACCTACACCTTCACCGTGGAATCCTACCTCTGCGACAGCAGCAGCGAGGTGTACAATGCTGTGAAGAACCTGGAGATCGGCCAGACCGTCGACCTGGAGGGCTTCCTCTACTGGTACGAGGGCGTCAATCCCCACATCACTTCTGTGACCGTGGTGGGCTGATAATCCCGGCATAAAAAAGGACAAGCGGCTCCCGCAGCCCCGGCAAAGGGCTTGCGGGGGTCTTTTTTGCTCTTTTTTAGGGCGGGGATGGGTGAAGCCGGGTGCGCTGTGCCCCGAGGAGAGCCGGACAGGCCCCCGGCCAGTGGGAGGGGGCCTTTACCGGCCCATCCCCGGGGCGAGGGAAGGTGGGGAGAAGGTGGGTAAGATACACCGGACAAAACCCCGTAGAGGATAAAAGGTACCGGCAGAGGTGCAGGCAATTGCCGTCAAAAAAGGCACCCGACGAGCGGACAAGACCAGCGCTGGTTGCCTTTTGCGAGCCAAAGGAAAAAGAAAAAGCCTCTGGCTCGCTGCGAGCCAGAGGCATAACCGAAGAAAAAAGGCATGACCGAAGAAAAAATTACCAGGTGAGGCCGAAACCGTAGAGGTATTCGTTGCCGGCGGCGTCCTTGTAGGCGTAGGACAGACCGTCTTTCATGTATTTGGCCTTGTCGTAGCCGGGTACGTCGTTGGGGCTGGCGCAGATGCCGTTTTCATCCACCGCGATGGCAGCATCGGAACCCGGCAAAGTGATGGGCAGCTTGCCAACCGGGGTCGCACGGCCGCTGAGCACATCCATGGCCGCCTGACCGAAGGTGCAGAAGCCCACCGACAACGCGTCGGCCAGAGGCTCCACGTTGGTGAGCAGGAAGGGCAGGTTCAGGTTGACGTGCATCACTACCTGAGGCACCGCCGCCCGGATAGCCTTGATGCGCTCCAGCCGGATGCCGGTCTCCTCAAAGATGTTCAGCTCCAGATAGCTGGGGGTGGCCTCGAAATAGCTGCCGCTGGTGGGATTCAGCAGCAGAATGGCCAGATCCGCCTGGGTGTAATCCTCCACAAACTCCCATTCGGGGTGATCCTTGCGGACGTTCTCCGCAAAGGCCGCGATGGTCTTGGCGGGATCGGCCGCAGAACCGGACAGCGCCATGGCCGTCAGCTGCTCGGGGGTGTAGTCGTCCTTGCAGAGCAGCTCCACATACACCTTTTTGCCCGCGGTCTTTTCGGGGGTCAGGGGCAGCAGGTCGTTCTGGTTTTTCAGCACAACCACCGACTGCAGATGCGCCTGGTAGGCACGGGCCTGGCTTTCGGGGGTGTTGACGGCGGCGTCGGCGGTCTCTTCGTCCACATAGGGGTTCTCGAACAGACCCAGGGCGAATAGCTCCTTGAACAGCCGCACCAGCGCCCGGTCCACTACCTCCTGATCCACCAGCTTCTCCTTGATGGCTTCCAGGAAGGGGGCGGGATCGGATTCGCCGGAAATCATGTCGGTGCCGGCATTCAGAGCCTTGGCCGCACGCTGGGGCTTGGTCATGTCCTCGGCGCCCCAGGCCATGGCGCTAAGCACGCCGGTGTCGCTGTTTACATAGCCGTCAAATCCGCAGACGCCCCGCAGCAGATCGGTGATGAACTGCTTGTTGTAGGCAAAGGCGATCTCCTCCTCAAACTGGCCCTCCACCGGGGGCTGGGGGAAGCTGGATTTGGCGCTGCTGGGAATGGCGTAGTAGGGCATGATAGAGGTCGGATGCGCCTTGGCCGCTGCCTTGAAGGCGGGCAGATGGTATTTTTCCAGGCTGCCCGGGGTGGCGTAAACGTTGAATTTGCCCTCGGCGTAGTGGGGGTCGAAGCCGTTTTCACGGGCGCCGCCGCCGGGGAAGTGCTTGATGGTCAGAGAGATGGAGGAATCGTCCAGCTCCTCGCCCTGGTACAGGCGCACCAGCTCGGGGATGATCTCGCTGATCTGGTCGGGATTCTCACCAAAGGTGCCGAAGGTGCGGAACCACCGGGGATCGGTGGCGCAGTCGGCCATGTACATATAGCCCTTGCGCAGGCCGCTGGCAAAGAACTCCTGCCGGCCGGTGCGGGCAAAATCCCGGATGATGTCCATATTCCGGCTGGCCGCCAGGCCCAGAGTGCCGGGATAGGTGGTGAACTTGTTGGTCTCCTCGGCGGCGTTGTACCGCACGTCGGCGCTCTCGTTTTTGCTGTTGGAGGCCACGATGCAGGGGATACCCAGCCGGGTGCCCTCGCAGATCTCCTGCATGGCGTTTACCCACTGGGCAAACTCGTGGGGCTCGGCGTTTTCCCGCACGATGATGTGCCGCTGGTGGCGGGTGGTGAGCTGGTAGGTGGTGGGGTAGATGGTGGAGTGACGGGGGCCCGGACCCTCATACTCGTTGATCACGCCGCAGCGGCTGGTGGGCTGGCCGTCCTTGGCCGAAATGCCCATGGGCTGGGAGTTGATGATGAACATGCCGGCCTTTTCCTCGTCGGTCATGCGGGAAACCAGGTCTTTGGCCCGCTCCTCGGGAGAGAGCCGCCAGTCCTCGTAAGGCTTGAGCTGGCCGTCGCCGAACAGGTCCTTGAACTCCAGACCGTCTACCTGGATGGTGCCTTTTACACGGGTTTTGATGGTTTTTTGCTGCATATGCAATGTCTCCTTTCCGCTGCCCCGGGAACCACGTGGACCCGGAAACTTTGTACGTTATTTATATGGTAGCATATTTTTGGCGGATTTTCTTTGCAAAACTTGTGCAAAAACGACGAAAAAGACAAAATATGCAATGCTTTTTCCCAAGCGCTGCGGGGCGCGGGGCAGCAAAAAAGGAGCGGCGCCGCCGCGCTGCTCCTGCAAAAACGGTATTGTCTGCCATCGAAGGCCGGGCTTTATACAGCCAGGCTGTAATCCACAAAGATGGTGGCGGTGTCCGGACCGATTACCGATACCGATACAGTACACAGGGTGTTCTCACCCACGGCCCACTCCTCTTTCCAGTCGGCCATGCTACCGCCGGCCATGGCCGCGGCAAAATCATCGGCAAAGGTATCGTCGGAGAGCAGGTTGGAAAGCCCCGGATAGGTGGTGGGCTCGCCGTACAATTCCCGGCTTTCCTCCAGCAGCCCCTGGGCCAGCTGGACGGTCTGGTCCGGGTCATCGGTGCGGTACCAGTAGCGCAGGCCGTAGAGGGTCTCGTCGGCGGCGTTGTAGAGCAGGGCCTGAGAGAAGTCCACCCCCTGCAGGGCCGCTGTATCTTGCAGGCTCCACATGCCCCGGACCGGCCGCTGGGCTTCGGCGTCCTCGGTGACTTCCAGCGCCTCCAGAACCGCCTCCTTGCCCTGGCCGTAGAGGGCTTCCAGCGCGGCTATTCGGCCGCTGTCCGGCAGGCCGCCGGTATCCGCGGTGTTTGCAGATCCGGTGCTTCCGGAACTTGCAGCGCCGGCGGTGCTTTCGGGAGTTTGGATGGAATCAGAGCTGCCGGTGCTGTCGCTGCTGCCGGCGCTCCCGGCAGGGGCTTGCTGGCAGCCCAGCAGAACAGCGAAAAGGCAGAGGGTTGCACATAGGCCCAAAAACCTGGACAGCCCGGTGTGGTTTCGCAAAATCATAAATGATTCCCCTCCTTTGTTATAGGCGCACAGTATATCCATTGGATTCTCCATTAACAGTTGCCTCAAATGTGAGACATTGACCGACAAACGGAGAACCGGAGCCGGTAAAGATAACTCGATTCGTATTATATGGCCGCGAAGTGGAATAGGTTGTATTTACGGATGGAGAAGCTT
>DXDW01000019.1 GCA_019115305.1 Candidatus Anaerofilum excrementigallinarum | reverse complement strand
GTGGTCGCCGCCGTTGCAGTCCAGAATGTCGATGGTGTCGATCTCATCGAAGAGGTGCTTCTGGGCATAGGCGCAGTAGGCCTGGGTCACGCCCGGGTCAAAGCCGGTGCCCAGCAGAGCGGTGAGGCCGGCCTTCTCGAACTTCTCTTTATAAGCCCACTGGTAGCTGTAATCGAAGTAGGCGGAGAAGCCCTCCTCCTTGCAGCGCTTTTCGTAGGCGGCCTTCCATGCGGGGTCGTCCAGGTTTTCGGGCTCGTAGTTGGCGGTGTCCAGGTAGTTGACGCCGCAGGCCAGGCAGGCGTCCATGATGGTGAGATCCTGGTAAGGCAGGGCGATGTTCATCACCAGGTCGGGCTGGACCTTTTTGATCAGATCGATCACCTGCTGCACATCGTCGGCGTCCACCTGCTCGGTGGTGATCTTGGTGGCGGTTTTGCCCTCCAGGCTGGCCTTCAGGGCGTCGCATTTGGATTTGGTGCGGCTGGCGATGCACAGCTCGGTGAACACTTCGCTGTTCTGGCAGCATTTCTGGATGGCTACGCTGGCGACGCCGCCGCAGCCGATGACAAGTACCTTGCTCATAGGGTCATTCTCCTTTTCTATATGATAAAATAAACTTTCTATAGTCGTTTTTTCGATTGGCCATCAGTCCCGGCGCAGGGCCAGCAGCATCTCCCGCACGATCTTGCAGGCCACGGCGGTGGATGCGCCGCTGGCGTCGTAGTGGGGGCTGAGCTCGTTGACGTCGCAGCCCACCACATTCGCCTTCTGGCAGACCAAAGTCACGGCTTTGCGCAGGGCGTCAAAGCTGACGCCGCCGGGCTCGGGGGTGCCGGTGCCGGGGAACACCGAGGGGTCCATGACGTCCAGGTCTACGGTGAAGTAGACCGGCTTGCCGGCCAGGGCGTCCAGAGTTTCCTCCAGGCCCTCGAAATCAAACTTGTGGGTGTTCACATGGCCGGCGCCCCAGCGGAATTCCTCCCGGTCTCCCGAGCGGATGCCGAACTGGAAGATGCGGCCGTCCCCCACCAGCTCCCAGCAGCGGTGGAGCACGCAGGCGTGGGAGAGCTGCACCCCCAGGTAGTCGTCCCGCAGGTCGGCGTGGGCGTCGAAGTGGACGATGTGCAGGTCGGGGAAACGCTGTGCAACCGCCCGCACCGCACCCAAGGTGACCAGATGCTCGCCCCCCAGCATAAAGGGCAGCTTGCCGGCCTCCAGGATGGTCTCGGCCCGCTGCTGGATGTCGGCCAGGGCCGACTCGCTGCTGCCCATGCACAGCTCGATGTCGCCGCTGTCCATGACGGAACTTTCCAGCAGGTCCTTGTCCTGGTAGGGGCTGTAGCTTTCCAGCCCGTAGGACTCCCGCCGGATGGCCCCGCTGCCGAAACGGGTACCGGGGCGGAAGGAGGTGGTGGAGTCGAAGGGCGCGCCGTAGAGCACGATGTCGGCGGCGTCAAATTCGGCGTCGCAGCACAAAAAGGTCTCAATATTCCTGTTCAACATTTTTCAAAAGCTCCTCTACATAGGCGGGGATATAAAAGGCTCCCTTGTGCAGGGTGGTGGTGTAATATTGGCAGCGGATGCCCCGCATATTCCACTCGGTCTCCCGCAGATCCTTCAGGGGATGGTATTTCTTGGAGGCAAAGCCGAAGAGCCAGTGCCCGGAGGGGTAGGTGGGGATGTGGGCCTGGTAGACCTTGCTGATGGGGAAGGATTCCACGATCCGCTTGTGGGCCCGCTGGCAGGCCACCGCGTCCTCGGGATAGAAGGGGCTCTCATGCTGGTTGACCATGATGCCGTCCTCTTTCAGGGCTTTGTAGCAGTTGCCGTAAAATTCTCGGGTGAACAGGCCCTCGCCGGGGCCGAAGGGATCGGTGGAGTCCACGATGATCAGGTCGTATTCATCCTCTTTGGACCGCACAAACCGCAGCCCGTCCTCGTAGTAGATGTGCAGCCGGGGGTCGTCCAGCCGGCAGGCGGTCTGGGGCAGGTATTTCTTGCACACCTCCACCACCAGCGGGTCGATCTCCACCATGTCGATCTGCTCCAGATCGGCATAGCGCACCAGTTCCCGCACTACGCCGCCGTCCCCGGCGCCGATGACCAGCACCTTGCGCACCTTGGGGTGTACCGCCATGGGCACATGGACGATCATCTCGTGGTAGATGAACTCGTCCTTTTCGGTCAGCATCATATACCCGTCCAGCGTGAGAAAGCGGCCGAACTCGGGAGAATCAAACACATCGATGCGCTGAAACTCGCTTTTCCCGCTGTACAGCTGCCGATCCACCTTGATGGACAGCTTGACGTTGGGGGTATGCTTTTCCGAAAACCAAAATTCCATACAAACCTCCCTTTGGGTGGCGCGTTTCCAAGCCGCGCCGGGTTACTGTTCCTCTGTGAGCACATTGAGACGCCGGATGTCGGCGTCCTCGGGGCCGGTCATGCTGCAGCCTTTTTCCTTGGCGTAGCGGATATATTCCAGGATCTGCCGGGTGATCCGCTCTCCCGGGGCCAGAATGGGAATGCCCGGGGGATAGCACATGACAAACTCGCTGCAGACCCGGCCCTCGGTGTCCTCGATGGGCAGGGACTCCTTGCCGGCGTAAAAGGCCTCCTGGGGGGAGACCACCACGTCGGGCTCGATATATTCCTGCCGCATCATGCCGGTGCGAGGGCGGGAGAACCGCCGGCGGATCTCCGCCAGGGCGCTCACCAGCCGCTCCACCTCCCGGGGACGATCCCCGATGGAGAGATAGGCCAGGATATTGCCCAGATCGCCGAACTCGATCTGGATGTCGTATTCGTCCCGGAGCAGGTCGTACACCTCGATGCCCGCCAGGCCCAGATCCAAAGTATTCACCGACAGCTTGGTGACGTCGAAGTCAAAGATGCTGTCCCCGTTGACCAGTTCCCGGGAGAAGGCGTAGTAGCCGCCGATGGCGTTGATTTCCCGCCGGGCGTACTCGGCCAGATCCACCACCTGGGCGAAGATCTCCTTGCCCCGCAGAGCCAGGTTGCGCCGGGAGATATCCAGGCTGGACAGCAGCAGATAGGAGCCGCTGGTGGTCTGGGTGAGGTTGATGATCTGCCGCACATGGCCCTCGGACATGGCGGGACCCGCCAGCAGCAGCGAGCTCTGGGTGAGGCTGCCGCCGGATTTGTGCATGGAAACGGCGGCCATATCGGCTCCGGCGGCCATGGCCGAGACCGGCAGCCCTTCCCCGAAATAGAAGTGGGTGCCGTGGGCCTCGTCGGCCAGGCACAGCATGCCGTGGCTGTGGGCCAGCTTCACAATGGCGCGCAGGTCAGAGCAGATGCCGTAATAGGTGGGGTTGTTTACCAGCACGGCCTTGGCGTCCGGGTTTTCCCGAATAGCCCTCTCTACCGCAGGCACGCTCATCCCCAGCGAGATGCCCAGCCGGTGGTCGCACTCGGGGTTCACGTACACCGGCACGGCGCCGCACAGCACCAGGGCGCCCATCACGCTGCGGTGTACGTTCCGGGGCAGGATGATCTTCTCGCCCCGCTTCACCACAGAGAGAACCATGCTCTGCACCGCCGAGGTGGTGCCCCCCACCATAAGGAAGGCGTGGGCGGCGCCGAAGGCGTCTGCCGCCAGCTCCTCCGCCTCCCGAATGACAGAA
>DXDW01000159.1 GCA_019115305.1 Candidatus Anaerofilum excrementigallinarum | reverse complement strand
ATAAGCCTGCTTATGTTGATATAATAAATTGCTGCGTGAAATTCGCAGCATCCTTGCTCCGGAAAAGTTCCGGGGCCATATGTCCAAAAGGAGGTGCAACATAATGGCAAAATACGAGACCATGCTGGTTACCAGCGCTGCGCTGGACGAAGAGACTACCACCGCTCTGGTGGGCAAGTTCAAGTCCCTGATCGAAGCGAACGGTACCATTGAGGCTGTGGACGAGTGGGGCAAGCGCCGTCTGGCTTATCCCATCAACGACGAGAACGAGGGTGTTTACACCGTGATCACCTTCACCAGCGAGCCCAACTTCCCCGCCGAGCTGGATCGTGTGTACAAGATCACCGACGGTGTTCTGCGTACCATGATCGTGGCCCAGGCTGAATAAGGAGGCTTCCCCATGTTGAATGTCGTCGCACTGATGGGCCGCCTTGTAGCGGACCCCGAACTGCGCCATACCCCCCAGGGTGTAAGCGTAACTACTTTCACCATTGCTGTGGATCGCAGCTACGCCAAGCAGGGCACCGAGCGTCAGACCGATTTCATCGATATCGTGGCATGGCGCGGCACTGCCGAGTTTATCTGCAAGTATTTCCAGAAGGGCCGGATGATCGCCGTTGACGGCAGCATCCAGACCCGGACCTATCAGGACAAAAACGGCAACAACCGCAAGGCCTTCGAGGTCGTGGTGAACAATGCCAATTTTGTGGGCGGCAAGAATGAAAGCGGCGGCAGCGGGTATGCCCCGTCCACCCCTGACTATCCTCGCCAGGCCCCGGCCGAGCCGGTGCCCGCCTACTCTGCCGGGAGCCCCGATGACTTCTCGGTGATCGATGACAGCGAGGATCTGCCGTTCTAACGATTTTATAAAGGAGGATTTGAGTTATGGCTTTTGAGCGTCAAGAAGGCCGTTCCGGCGGCCGGCCCCAGCGCCGTGGCCGCAAGAAGGTTTGCAGCTTCTGCGTTGACCGCATTGAGCATATCGACTACAAGGATGTTCCCCGCCTGCGCAAGTATATCAGCGAGCGTGCTAAGATCATCCCCCGCCGCGTCACCGGCACCTGCGCTTTCCATCAGCGCGGGCTGACCGTTGCCATCAAGCGGGCCCGTCACGTTGCTCTGCTGCCCTACGTCAGCGACTAACTTTCGGTCCAAACGCCCTCGGGTTCGCCCGGGGGTGTTTTTTTATTTCTTTTTCTCCTTTTGCGGATATAAAACAGAAAAATGTGTTGACAACCGCCTTTTTTCATGGTATTATGCTTTCAGTTAGTTAACGCTAACTTATAGGCAGTTTCTCTATTGGCTGCTTTTTCTTTTTAGTCATAGGTTAGTTTTAACTAACTATTGTAAGGAGGTTTTGCCATGTACCAGCCCTTTGAACAACAGATTGCCTATTTCTGCGCCCCTGCTCTGGCCGGCATCAAGCCCGCCTGCCTGTTCAGCTGGTTCAAGGAAGGGCAGCCCTCCCCTTCCCTGCTGCTGGCCCAGGGCCGCGCCGCCTTTGCGGGGACAGATATCCGGCTGCGGGTGCTGCGGGAATGTCCTCGCCGCTGTCTGGTGCTTGTTTACCGGGAAAAGGTGCTGCATCGGCAGCTGACACAGCCGGCCATCCAGTCTCTTTTGGCAGAGTACGGCTATGATGCCGGCCAATCTCCGGAAGAGATGCTGGAGCAGCTCCAGCGCCGCTGCGAGGAAAGCTGCGGCTTTCCCCACGAGATCGGGCTGTTTCTGGGCTATCCTCCCGAGGATGTGCTGGCCTTTGCCCAGAACCAAGGCAGGAACTGCAAGCTCTGCGGCCACTGGAAAGTCTACCACGATATCGAAGGGGCGAAAAAAGCCTTTGCACGGTTTGACCGCTGCCGGGACGGCCTTTGCCGCCGCCTGGATCAGGGCCGGTCGCTGCAGCAGCTGTTCGGCTGCCGGCAGGCTGTCTGAATCCGTTGTTTCTTTACCGATACCGCATAAAAGGAGTTGTTTGTATGCGTATGACTGTTATTTACTGGTCCGCCACCGGAAATACCGAAGCCATGGCCCAGGCCATTGCCCAGGGAGCCAAAGAAGCCGGCGCCGACGTTACCCTGCTGTCGGTGGACGCCGCCTCGGCAGAGGATGCTCTCCAGGCCGATCTGCTGGCCCTGGGCTGCCCCGCCATGGGCACCGAGGAACTGGAGGAGGGAGAATTTGCCCCCTTCTTTGAAGCCATTGAGGGCAGTCTGGCGGGAAAAAAGCTGGCTCTGTTCGGCTCCTACGACTGGGGCGACGGCGAGTGGATGCGCAGCTGGCAGCAGCGCGCTGCCGCCGCCGGAGCCAATCTCTACCGGGGCGAGGGGCTGATCCTCCGCAACACCCCCGACGACGAGGGCTTGGCCGCCTGCCGCGCCTTTGGGCAGGGCTTTGCCGCCTTCTGATTTTGCCAATAAAAAAAGCGGAGACCTTATGGTTTCGCCCTCCGCCTTTTTCTTCCCCCCGCCACAAAGACTCTTTCTCCTATCTTCTCTTGGGCAGGCTTTTTTCCATTTTGCCGCACACAGGGCGGGGTTACCAAAACAGGGTACGGAATCTCTCCGTACCCTGTTTTTTGTTTATACCAAACCCGCCATATGCAGCGCTGCAAGAACTCCATAGGCCACCGGCTGGTGGGCCAGATAGACCCACAGGCTGCGCTTGCCCAGCCAGCAAAGGCCCGGTATCCGGTGCTGAAGCAGCCGGCTTTCCCGCACATTGGGCCACATGCGAAATGCAAACCAGCCTGTCCAGTAGAGGAACAGCCAGGGCAGCAGCGGGAAATAATCGCTGGACCAAAAATCAGCCCGGGGGAAGCCCAGGGGATACAGCCAGGGGGTGGAATACAACCATTCGGGCAGCGGAGTCATCAGTCGGTCTCCCAGGCCCAGTCCGCCCTGGGGCACCGTCTTGGTGAGCCAGAACACCGCGAAGCTGGCGGCCAGCCCGGCCGCCGGCCGCAGCTTTTCCAGCACCGGGCGGCAAAGCCGGGTGAGCAGCATGGCGCAGCCGATAAAGCTGAGGATGCCGAACCGCACCCGCTCCTGGGGCATGGCGATCCAGGTGACCAGCTCCACCAGACAGCCCGCCGCCAGCACAACAGCACCCCGGCGCACCGGCTGACGGCCCAAAGAAAAGCAGAAACCCGACAGCAGAATAAAGCTCCAGCAGATGCTCTGCTGCCAGATATACCCTGCCTGGCTCTGGTACCAGCCCATGGGATGGCCGAAAATATAGACCAGATCGTACAGCGTGTGATAGGCGATCATATGCAGCAGTGCAAAGCCCCGCAGGCTGTCCAGCAAAGCCAGCCGTGGGCGTGTTTGTATGGTTTCCATACCGTCACTTCCCTCTTTTGTCTGTTTGCAGAGCGCCGTTGCGCGGCAGCCCCAAAACAAGTATAATACAAGTATCCTGTACCCTCATTGGTATAAACGCTTCAGCAGCCCAAAATCATGCAAAAAAGGAGAAAAAATATGCTGCGCACATCCCGACTGATTCTGCGCCCCTGGCAGGACAGCGACGCCGAAAGCCTGTATAAATACGCCCGCGATCCCCTGGTCGGCCCGGCGGCGGGCTGGGCGCCCCACGCCAATGTGGAGGAAAGCAGACAGATCATCGCCTCTATCCTGGCCCAGCCCATCACTCTGGCCATGGTCCTGCGCTCCACCGGGGAACCGGTGGGCAGTATAAGCCTGACGCCCCCCACCTTCAAAAAAGACAACAGCCCCCAGGAGGGTGAGATCGGCTATTGGCTGGGCCGCCCCTACTGGGGCCAGGGTCTCATGCCCGAGGCGGCAGAGGAAATGCTGCGCCACGGCTTTGAAGACCTGGGTATGCACACCATCTGGTGCGCCTATTTCGAGGGCAACGACAAATCCCGCCGGGTGCAGGAAAAGTGCGGGTTTGTCTATCATCACACTTTGCCCGAAACCTACTGGCCCACCATTGAGCGCTCGGTGATCGCCCATGTCACCCGCATTACCAAAGAGGAGTGGCAGCGCCGCTGCCGCGGCTGACCTCTCCCCTTCCCCATAACTTCAAAAAAGCGCCCCGGTATCCCCAGGGAAAATTCCTTGGGATATCGGGGCGCCGCTGCATTTTCCGGTCAAAACCGAAAAATCACTCGCTTTGACTTGCCGCTGCTTTATCCTTCTGGCTCTTGATGACCTTCAGGCGGGAGAAATCCTCCCGTTCCTTTTCCTCCAAAGCCTCTGTGATAAACTTGATGGTGGAGGTAAACTGGGGGATCATGATGTTGTGCAGCGCGTTGGCACGCTTCTGGGTCTTTTTGATGGCGATTGCCAGCCGGTAAACGCTGCCCTCCACCTCGGCCAGCTCCACGGTGAGACGCTTTACCTCCTGAAAATGGGAGTATACCTCATCCAACTGGCTGTTGGTGGAACGAAGGCCATAGTAGAACCGGTCCCGGGTGGTTTCCTCCAGCTTGACGATGGGCAGTTCTACGCCCATCACGCTGCGGAAATCCACCTGCAGGCCCTGCTCCTCGGGCACCGCTTTGGCAAAGTCGCCCACGATGCCCATGGTGATGTTGGCCCGCTGCAGGGCGCTGTATGCGCTGGAATAGGCGGTCTCGATGCGGGACTGGATCTCGGCGGCCCGATCGATGAGCTGCATCATCTCCCGCACCAGGATATTGCGCTTGCGGTCCATCAGCTCGTAGCCCTGGCGGGACAGCTCCAGGCTCTTTTTGGTTGCCATCAGGTTGCTTTTTGTGGGAAATACCTGCTGCGCCATGGCGCATGCCTCCTTTCGCCGGGGAATGTGTTACTGCTGGGGTTTGTAGTGCTGGTCCAGAATGGCGTCGTCCACACGGTCCAGTTCGCTGCGGTCCAGCATGCTCAGCAGCTGCCAGCCCAGATCCAAAGTGTCCTCCATGGAACGGTTGGTAAAGCCCTGCCCGATAAATTCCTGCTCGAACCGACGGCCGAACTCCAGGATCTTCTTGTCCGAGGGGCTCAGTTCGTCCTCACCGATAACGCTGGCCAGCGCCTTGGCGTCCTGCACCCGGGCGTACAGCGCGAACAGCTGGTTGGCCAGGGGCGAATGGTCGTCGCGGGTATAGCCGGCGCCGATGCCGTCCTTCATCAGACGGGACAGGCTGGGCAGCACGCTCACAGGGGGGTACACGCCGGTGGCATCCAAACCGCGGTCCAGCACGATCTGGCCCTCGGTGATGTAGCCGGTGAGGTCAGGGATGGGATGGGTGATGTCATCGCCGGGCATGGTCAGAATGGGGATCTGGGTCACAGAACCCTTCTTGCCTTCCACGATGCCGGCGCGTTCGTACAGGCTGGCCAGGTCGGAATAGAGGTAACCGGGGAAACCCTTACGGCCGGGAATCTCCCCCTTGGAGGAGGAGAACTCACGCAGCGCCTCGCAGTAGCTGGTCATATCGGTCATGACCACCAGAATGTTCATGCCCAGATCAAAAGCCAGATACTCGGCGATGGTCAGGGCGCAGCGCGGGGTGAGGATACGCTCGATGATGGGGTCATTGGCCAGGTTCAGCAGCATGACCACCCGGTCCATAACGTTGGACTTCTCAAAGGAGCTCTTGAAGTATTCGGCCACGTCGTTTTTCACGCCCATGGCGGCGAAGACGATGGCGAACTCACTGCCGTCGGCCACGCTGGCCTGCTGCACGATCTGCACAGCCAGCTCGTTGTGCTTCATACCGGAACCCGAGAAGATGGGCAGCTTCTGGCCGCGGATCAAAGTGGCCAGGCAGTCGATGCTGGAGATACCGGTATGGATATAGTTTCGGGGATATACACGGGCCACGGGATTGATGGGAGCGCCGTTTACATCCCGCCGGGTCTGGGGGAAGATGGCGCCCATGCCGTCGATGGGGCGGCCCAGGCCGTCAAAGGTACGGCCGAGGATTTCGGGAGACAGGTCGATCTCCATGGGGTGGCCGGTGAGAACGGTGCGGGTATTGTCCAAAGAAAGGCCGCGGGTGCCTTCAAACACCTGTACCACCACGCGGTCGCCCTCTACCATAACCACACGGCCGGTGCGGCGGCTACCGTCGTCCAGGCGCAGCTGCACCATTTCGTCGTAGCTGGCCTCGGGCACGCCGTCCAGAACCACCAGAGAGCCGTTGATCTGAGAAAGGCCCACATGTTCCAGGATCATGTCTTAGCCCTCCTTTCGATAATCGGTGTTCAGGAAACGACCCAGTGCATCGTTGATCTGGGTGATGTAATCGTCCAGCATCTCCAGATGGTCGTTGGGAACATCGTACTTCATCTTGATAACCTTGTCGAACAGACCAAGCTTGGTGATCTGGGACAGGGGCACCTGCCGGGCCACGATCTGCTGGCAGGTATGGTAGAGATGCAGGATCACCCGCATCATCTTCAGCTGCTTATCCAGCGGGACGAAGGTATCGTCCTTGTGGAAGGCGTTCTGCTGCAGGAAACCGACGCGCACTACGCGGGCGATCTCGATAACCAGCTTCTGGTCGTCGGGCAGAACGTCGGAGCCGATCAGCTTGACGATCTCCATCAGGCTGCTCTCCTGGAGCAGAATGTTGGCCATCTCCTCGCGGCAGGCCATAAAATCAGTGCCCACATTGTCGTAGAACCAGGGAGCCAGGTCGCTGGTGTACTCGGAGTAGCTGTCGTTCCAGTTGATGGCGGGATAATGCCGGGCGTAGGCCAGGGATTTATCCAGGGCCCAGAAGCAGCGGGTGAACCGCTTGGTGTTCTGGGTGACGGGCTCCGAGAAGTCGGAACCCTGGGGGCTGACGGCGCCGATAACCGACACCGAGCCCTCGGAGCCGTTGAGGGTCTCCACATAGCCGGCGCGCTCGTAGAACTCAGCCAAACGGCTGGGCAGGTAGGCCGGGAAACCTTCGTCGGCGGGCATCTCTTCCAGACGGCCGCTGATCTCGCGCAGAGCCTCGGCCCAGCGGCTGGTGGAGTCGGCCATCATGGCGGTGTGGTAGCCCATATCGCGGTAGTACTCCGCCAGCGTGATGCCGGTGTAGATGGAAGCC
>DXDW01000158.1 GCA_019115305.1 Candidatus Anaerofilum excrementigallinarum | reverse complement strand
TATAGCCCTGCGGTTTTTCGCATATTAAATTGCCGGTCACAAATCCCCGGCGTTTCGGCGGGTATTATAATAGCACCCCGCCCGGCTGCTTGTCAAGTGGAAATTTGCGGAATTTTTTCGCCCGTATCAGCGCAGCAGACGGATGTAGCCCACCAGGGGAACCGGCTGCTCCTTGTCCTGTACGGCGTAGACCAGGCCCAGAATCCAGAGCATCAGACCCAGCAGGCTTACCAGATTCAACGCCAGCATCACGATCCAGCCCACCAGCGGAATCCAGCCCAAAACCCAGCTTGCCACCGAGGAGACTACCCGCAGCACCAGGAAAAACAGGTTCAGCACCAGTGCCTGATTCAGATGGAACCGGGAATTATACCGGTCGCCCACAAAGTAGGCCAGAAACCAGCCCACCAGCGTGATGTATGCCACAATATTCGTTGCTTTTCGATCCATAAATCCACCTCATGTTGAAAACCGGCCGGTTTCGGGCTGGTTCGACAAATCATTTCTTCTGATTATACCAGTCCGTCAGTCACTTTGCAACACCGCCCGCCGCACACCCTCACACCGCTCCGCATAGGATGGGCCAAAAGTGAGGTGTTGCGGGATGAAAAAACTTTCAAATACCATGGCAAACAACGCGGATTTCTTTATGGGCGCTCTGGGGCCGAAGGGGTTCCAAGGGTACTTTGACTGGCTGGACACCCAGGAACAGGTACCTCTGTATCTGATCAAAGCGGGCCCCGGCTGCGGCAAAAGCACCCTGATGAACCGTCTGGCCCAGGCCAGCCCCCTGCCGGTGGAGCGCATTCACTGCTCCTCCGACCCGGACAGTCTGGACGGGGTGATCTTCTCCAAGCCCCGGGCGGCCATCATTGACGCCACCGCCCCCCATGTGGTGGAGCCTGCTTATCCCGGCGCGGTGCAGCAGGTGGTGGACCTGCACCATGTGCTGGACACGGATTACCTGACCACCCACCGGGGCGAGATCGTGGCCCTGTTCCGCCGGTGCTCCGCATTGCAGGAGCAGGCAGGCCGATCCATCCGGGCAGCCGCCGCCCTTTTGGAGGACAGCCGCCGTCTGGTTGCACCGCTGGTGAACGAGGAAAAGCTTCTGGGCTGGGCCCGGCGGTTGGGTTCCCGCAGGTTGCCCCGCACCGGGCATCCCGGCAGCGAGAGCATCCGTCTGCTGAGCGCCGTAACCCCCAAGGGTCGGATGGTCTTTTTGAACACGGTGGAGACCCTGGCCGGCGAATGCATCGTACTGCACGACGAGCAGGGTGCGGCGGCCCCGCTGGCGCTGGCCCTACTGCGCCAGATCGCGCTGGAACGGGGCTATGCCATCATCACCTGCCCCTGCCCGCTGCGGGAGGACGTGATCGACCATCTGTTTATCCCGGAGCTGCGCCTTGCCTTTTTGACCGGAAATTCCTGGCATCCCATGGATCTGACAAACCGGCAGAACATACACTGCACCCGTTTTCTGGAAAAGGGCGGGTTGCGCAGCCTGCGTGCCCGGCTGCGGTTTGACCGAAAAGCGGCATCCGAGCTGCTGGAGCTGGCCAGCGAGGCCCAGCGGCAGGCCAAGGCCAGCCACGACGAGCTGGAGGGCTACTACCGCACAGCGGCGGATTTCTCCCAGCTGGACGAAATCGCCGCACAGCTGACCAAAACCCTGTTTGCGTGACCGAGCGCCCCTTTTGTGATACAATGGTTTCAATGTGTATCGCAGGAGGGGCTTTTTCCATGGAACAAATCCATCTATCGGTGCGGCAGCTGGTGGAGTTTCTATTGCAGACCGGCAGCATCGACAGCCGGTTCACCGGCTTTGACCGTGCCAATGAGGGCGCGCGCATCCACCGGCGGCTGCAAAAGCAGGCCGGGCCCGGCTACGAGGCCGAGGTCTACCTGAAGCAGGAATACACTGTGGAAGAGGTGGACTATCTGGTGGATGGCCGGGCGGATGGCATCTTCACCGACGAAGACGGACTGACCGTGGTGGATGAGATCAAGACTGTGACCACTCCCACCGACCAGATCTACGAGGACATGAACCCGGTGCACTGGGCCCAGGGGCAGGTATACGCGGCCATCTACGCCCGGCAGCACAGGCTGGATGCCATCGCGGTGCGGCTGACCTATTTTCAGGTAGACGACGAGGTGGTGGTGGATTTCCGCCGGGAATTCACCGCCCGCCAGCTGGAGGACTTTGTGCTGGATCTGCTGGCCCGGTATGCCCCCTGGGCCAAGCGGGCCGCCGCCTGGCAGGTGACCCGAGGCGAGGCGCTGCAAACGCTGCGGTTCCCCTTTGAGGAATACCGGGCAGGCCAGTACGCTCTGGCAGGGGCGGTGTACCGGACCCTGCGGGACAAAGGCCGTCTGCTCTGCCAGGCGCCCACCGGCATCGGCAAAACCATGAGCACCCTGTTTCCCGCTCTCAAGGCCATGGGCGAGGGCTGCGGCGAGCGGGTATTTTATCTCACCGCCCGCACCACCACCCGGCAGGCGGCGGAGGATGCGCTGGCCTTGCTGCGCAAAAGCCAGCCCTGCCTTTCGCTGAAAAGCATTACTCTCACCGCCAAGGACACCATCTGCCTGCTGGAGCAGCGGGAATGCACTCCCGAGGCCTGCCCCTACGCCAACGGCTACTACGACCGCATCCGGGATGCCCTGTGGCAGGCGCTGGACGAAAACGAGTTCACCCGCGCCGCTCTGGAGAACCTGGCCCGGCGCTTCACCGTCTGCCCCTTCGAGCTGGGGCTGGACCTCTCGCTCTGGTGCGATGTGATCGTGGGAGATTACAACTACCTGTTCGACCCGGTGGTCAGCCTGAAGCGCTTTTTTGAAAGCGGCGGCGACTATCTGTTCCTGGTGGACGAGGCTCACAATCTGCCGGACCGGGCCCGGGAGATGCACTCGGCCAGCCTTTTAAAAAGCCAGGTGCTGGAGGCCCGCAAGGCACTGGGCAAGGGCAAAAGCAAGCTGAAAACCGCTCTGGGCAAGCTGAATGACGAGTTCGTGGAGCTGCGCCGCCAGTGCGACGAGGCGGAAAACCGCACCTTCTTTGAAAAGGAAGCCCGCACCGGGTTGAACCGGGTGATCAGCCGGGTCACCGGCCCCATGGAGGAATGGCTCACTGAGCACCGGGAAGGCACCGCTCATGACCTGATCCTGGCTCTTTACTTCGAGCTGCGGGGATACCTGCGGGTGGCCGAACGGTACGATGACCACTATGTGACCCAGATAACAGCCTTCGGCACCGACGTGCGCATCAGTCAGCTTTGCCTGGACCCCAGCGCCTTTCTGGACCAGAGCTTTTCCAGCGGGCGGGGCGCAGTGCTGTTCAGCGCCACCCTGTCCCCCATGGACTATTACCGGGACATTCTGGGCTGTGCCGAAGCTCGCTGCGCCGCACTGCCCAGCCCCTTCCCCACCGAAAACCTGGGCCTGTTCTGTGCGGCGGACGTGAGCACCCGCTACAAGGACCGGCAGCAGAGCATCGAACCGGTGGCCCGGTATCTCTACGAAATGTGCCGGGGCCGTACCGGCAATTACATGGCCTTTTTCCCCAGCTACAGCTATCTGACCCAGGTACTGGAGCGCTTCGAGGAACTGTTTCCCGGCGTTCGAACCCTGGTGCAGCAGCCGGGCATGGATGAGCAGGCCCGTAAGGATTTTCTGGACGCCTTCCAGCCGGACGCCACCGAGACTCTTCTGGGCTTCGGTGTGATGGGCGGCGTGTTCGGTGAGGGCGTGGACCTGGCGGGTGAGCGGCTGATCGGCACCGCCATCGTGGGGGTAGGGCTGCCCCAGGTGAATCCCCGGCAGGAAATCCTGCGGGATTACTTTGAAGAGAGCCGGGGCAGCGGCTTTGCCTACGCCTACCAGTACCCGGGCTTCAACAAGGTGCTGCAGGCGGCGGGGCGGGTCATCCGCACCCCGAAGGACAAGGGCGTGGTGCTGCTCATCGACAGCCGCTTTTCCCGGGCGGAATACCGCCATCTCTTCCCCAGCCACTGGGCTCACTGCCGCTGGCTCTACGGCCCGGACCAGCTGGCCGATCAGCTGCAAGGCTTCTGGGGCCCGTGAAAACACACCTCCCCTTTTCCTGCTTTTCAGCGCAGATTTTGCCCTGGAGAGCACGGAAAGGGGCTTTTCTTTTTCCTATCAGCATAGTATAATTAAGCCATTCATCCCGGCACTGCGGCCGGTGCATTCCTCTCCCGGCCGTACCGGAAGGAAAGGAGACTCTACCATGCACCGAACGTTATTGGCAAGCCTGCTTGCCGCAGCAATCCTGCTGAGTGGCTGCAGCCGTCCGATGGACACCGCGCCGCAACCCGTAAGCAGTGAAATCGGTTCGCCGCAAAGCGAATCAGAACAGGAGGTTATGAAGATGGAATCCACCGAAAACGTAATTTATCTGGCCGGGGGCTGCTTCTGGGGCATCGAACAGCTGATGCAGTCCATTCCCGGCGTGATTGATGCCCAGAGCGGCTACGCCAACGGCTCCGGCGAAGCCGAAGCTAACTACCCCATCGTATCCACCGGCAAAACCGGATTCCGGGAAACGGTTCGGGTGGAATATGACCCGGAGCAGGTGAGCCTGGACGCACTGCTGCTGGCCTATTTCTATGTGATCGACCCTACCGTGGAAAACCGGCAGGGCAACGATGTGGGCACTCAGTACCAGACCGGTGTTTACTACACAAACGACAAGGCGAAGGAAACGGTGGAGCGCATCGCGGAGATTGAGCGCAGCCGCAGCCGTTCGTTCAAGGTGGAGATCGGACCGCTGGTGAACTTCTACCCCGCCGAGGAATATCATCAGGACTACCTGGCAAAGAACCCCAACGGCTACTGTCACATCCCCCTTGCGGAAATGAAGCTGTTTTCCAGCCTGCGCATCGACCCGGGCGATTACCAGAAGCCCGCGGCGGAAGCCATTCGGGACAAGCTGACCAGCGAGCAGTACCGAGTCACCCAGCAGAATGGAACCGAGCGCCCCTTTGTCAACGAGTTCTGGGACCAGTTTGAAAAGGGCATTTATGTGGACGTGGTCACCGGGGAGCCGCTGTTCTCCTCCACCGACAAATTCGAGAGCGGCTGCGGTTGGCCCGCCTTCTCCAAGCCCATTGAGGCGCCCGCCGTGGTGGAGTTGCCGGACGACAGCCACGGCATGCACCGCACCGAGGTGCGCAGCCGCTCCGGTGATTCCCACCTGGGCCACGTGTTCACCGGAGACCCCGAGTCGCCCAACGGGGTGCGTTACTGCATCAACAGTGCGTCGCTGCGCTTTGTACCCTACGCAAAGATGGAAGCGGAAGGCTACGGCTATCTGCTGGACCTGTTCGAGGAATAAGC
>DXDW01000157.1 GCA_019115305.1 Candidatus Anaerofilum excrementigallinarum | reverse complement strand
GCTTGGTCAGCGCCGTGCCCAGAGCTTCGGGCAAAGCCGTTTCACAGCCCAAAAAGCCTGCGGCAATGAGTACCAGATCGGCGGCGATTTCCCGCTCGCTGCCTTCCACAGGTTGCATCACAGGCCGGCCGCCGGGGCCCGGCTGGGGCTGCAAAGTGATCAGCACCGCGCCGCAGACGTTGCCCTTTTTGTCCTTTTTGAATTCCTTCACCGTGGTCTGGTAGAGCCGGGGATCGCTGCCGAATACAGCAATGGCCTCCTGCTGGCCGTAATCGGTCTTTTCCACCCGGGGCCACTGGGGCCAGGGGTTGGACTCGGCCCGGACGGCCGGGGGCTGGGGCATCATTTCCAACTGGGTAACGCCGGCGGCGCCCAGCCGGATGGCGGTGCCCACGCAGTCGTTGCCTGTGTCGCCGCCGCCGATTACCAGCACCTGCTTGCCCTTGGCCAGGGAATAAGGGGGAGCGGCAAAGTCGCTGTCCAGCAGCGCCTGGGTGACCTGGGAGAGGAAATCCACCGCGAAGCGGATATTGCCGGCCTCCCGGCCAGGCACCTGGATATCCCGGGGCCGTCCGGCGCCCAGAGCCAGAATCACCCGGTCGTAGTCCGCCAGCAGCTGGGCGGCGGGCAGATCCTTGCCCACCTCTACGCCGCAGCGGAACTCCACGCCGGCCTGCTCCATGAGCTGTACCCGGCGGTCGATGACCCATTTTTCCAGCTTCATGTTGGGGATGCCGTACCGCAGCAGTCCGCCGGGACGGTCACTCTTTTCAAATACCGTCACCTTGTGGCCCCTGCGGTTGAGCAACAGAGCCGCCGCCAGTCCTGCCGGGCCGCTGCCCACCACAGCCACGGTTTTGCCGGTGCGCACACTGGGCGCGCCGGAGTCCACCAGACCGTGGGCAAAGGCGTATTCGATCACCTGCCGCTCGTTTTCCTTGGTAGAAACCGGGTCTCCCTGCAGCCCGCAGGTACAGGCGGCTTCGCAGAGAGCCGGGCAGACACGGCTGGTGAACTCAGGCAGGCAATGGGTCCGGGAAAGCCGTACATAGGCCTCGGCCCAGTTGCCGCGCCAGACCAGATCGTTCATTTCCGGGATGAGATTGTGCAGCGGACAGCCGCAGGCCATGCCGGCCAGCATGGTACCGGCCTGGCAGAAGGGCACGCCGCAGTCCATGCAGCGGCCGGCCTGTTCCTGCTGGATTTGACCGGGCAGCAGACTGTGAAACTCGCCAAAATGGCCAATGCGTTCCAGGGGCGGCTGTTCGGGGGCGAGCTGACGCTGATAATCCAAAAATCCTGTGGGTTTGCCCATGGGATATTCCTCCTTCTTACTGGCGAATGCTGGTGTAGAATGCTTCAAACTGGGCCTTTTCCCGGCTCATGCCCTGTTCCTCGAACTGGGCAGCCAGCTGGGTCAGGCGCTTGTAGTCCCGGGGCAGGATTTTCTTGAAGCAGGGAAGATAGCGGTCGAAGTTCTCCAGCACCTGGCGGCCCTTGACGGAACCGGTGAGTTCCACATGCTTCTGGATCAGCTCCCGCAGTTCTTCCTGCTCGAAGCGGGTCTCCACCTTTTCCATCAGCACCAGCTGTTTGTTCAGGTTGCGGTACAGAACGTTGTCCTCGTCCAGTACATAGGCCACGCCGCCGCTCATACCGGCTGCGAAGTTTTTGCCCACCGGGCCCAGTACCACCACACGGCCGCCGGTCATATATTCGCAGCCGTGTTCGCCCAGGCCCTCCACAACGGCCACAGCGCCGGAATTGCGCACGCAGAACCGCTCGCCGGCCACGCCGTTGATAAAGGCCTGGCCGCTGGTGGCGCCATAGAGGGCCACGTTGCCGGCAATCACATTTTCACTGGCCTGGAAGGCGGCATTTTTCGCCGGCCGCAGTACCAGCCGGCCGCCCGAAAGGCCCTTGCCGAAGTAGTCGTTGGCGTCGCCTTCCAGCTCCAAAGTGAGGCCCTGGGGGATAAAGGCGCCGAAGCTCTGGCCGCCCGCACCGGTACAGCGCAGATGGATGGTATCCGCGGGTAGGCCCTGGGGATGGCGCCGGGTGATTTCAGCGCCCACCAGAGTGCCAAAAGCCCGGTCGGTGTTGGACAGGTGCAGTTCCAGAGTGCAGGGTTTGCCGCTGTCCAGAGCGGCCCGCACGGCCTTGTTTTTCAAAATCACCCGCTCGTCCTGGGTCTTTTCCAGATGGAAATCATAAGCCCGGGCGGGGTCGAAGGTGGCGCTTTCGCCGGTGGGAAGCTCGGCCTGCATGAGAATGCCGGACAGATCAATGCTGGCGGCCTGGCCGGTGAGCCCTTCCTTGCGCTTGAGCAGATCGGTGCGGCCCACCATCTCGTCCAGACGGCGCACGCCCAGCCGGGCCATATATTCCCGCAGCTGCCGGGCTATGAATCGCATAAAGTTCTCCACATATTCCGGCTTGCCGCAGAACCGCTTGCGCAGTTCGGGATTCTGGGTGGCGATACCCATGGGACAGGTATCCTGGTGACAGACACGCATCATCACGCAGCCCAAAGTGACCAGGGGAGCGGTAGCAAAGCCGAATTCCTCGGCGCCCAGCAGGGCGGCTACCGCCACATCCCGGCCGGTCATCAGCTTGCCGTCGGTCTCAATGACCACCCGACCCCGCAGACCGTTGCGCAGCAAAGTCTGGTGGGTTTCGGCCAAGCCCAGTTCCCAGGGCAGACCGGCGTTGTGGATGGAACTCAGGGGCGCGGCGCCGGTGCCGCCGTCATAGCCGGAGATCAGCACTACCTGGGCGCCTGCCTTTGCCACGCCGGCCGCTACGGTGCCTACACCGGCCTCCGACACCAGCTTGACCGAAATGCGGGCGTTTTTGTTGGCGCTCTTGAGGTCATAGATCAGCTGGGCCAGATCCTCGATGGAGTAGATATCGTGGTGGGGCGGGGGAGAGATCAGGCTGACGCCGGGGGTGGAATGGCGGGTCTTAGCGATCCAGGGGTATACCTTTTTGCCGGGCAGGTGGCCGCCTTCGCCGGGCTTGGCGCCCTGGGCCATCTTGATCTGAATCTCCTTGGCACTGACCAGATACCGGCTGGTGACGCCGAACCGGCCGCTGGCCACCTGCTTGATGGCCGAACTGCGGTCCAGCGCGGTACCGGCGGAATCCAGCCGCTCGTCGCTCTCGCCGCCCTCACCGCTGTTGGATTTGCCGTGGAGACGGTTCATGGCAATGGCCAGAGCCTCGTGGGCCTCCTGGGAGATGGAGCCGTAGGACATGGCGCCGGTCTTGAAGCGGCGTACCAAAGATTCCTCGCGCTCCACTTCCTCCAGGGGCACGCCCTGTTCGGGATAGTTGAAGTCCATCAGGCTGCGCAGCAGGCCGCTGTTTTCGGCGTCAATGAGCTTGGAGTACTCCACAAACAGACCATAGTCCCCTGTGCGGGTGGCCTGCTGCAGCAGATGGATGGTGCGGGGGTTATAGCGATGCTCTTCGCCCTGGCTGCGCAGCTTGTGGCGGCCGATGGAGGGCAAAGTGAGGTCGGTGTCCAGACCCAGGGGGTCGAAGGCCCGGGAATGCTGGGCGTCGGTGCAGGCGGCGATCTGCTCCAAAGTGATGCCGCCGATGCGGCTGATGGTGCCGGTGAAATAGGCGTCGATCACCTGGCGGGAGATGCCCACCGCCTCAAAGATCTGGCTGCCCTGGTAGGACTGGATGGTGGAGATGCCCATTTTGGAGGCGATCTTGACGATGCCATGGAGAACCGCTTTGTCGTAGTCCTCCACTGCGGCGTAGTAGTCCTTGTCCAGCAGGTTTTCTTCGATGAGCTGGCCGATAGTGGCATGGGCCAGATAGGGGTTGACGGCACAGGCGCCGTAGCCCAGCAGGGCGGCAAAATGATGGACCTCCCGGGGCTCGGCAGATTCCAGAATCAGGGATAAGGCCGTGCATTTCTTGGTTTTTACCAGATGCTTGTGCACCGCCGACACCGCCAGCAGGCTGGGGATGGCCACATGGTTTTCGTCCACGCCCCGGTCGGAGAGGATGAGGATGTTAGCCCCTTCCCGGTACGCCTTGTCCACCGCCACAAAGAGATGTTCCAGCACCCGGTCCATAGGGGTACTCTTGTAGAAGATGATAGGCACACAGGCCACCTTGAAGCCGGGATGCTGCATGGTTTTGATCTTCAGCATATCCAGGTCGGTGAGGATGGGATTGTGGATCTT
>DXDW01000156.1 GCA_019115305.1 Candidatus Anaerofilum excrementigallinarum | reverse complement strand
AAAGAGAATAGCCGGTGCTGATGACGCCGAGGTTCCACCTGTTCCCATTCCGAACACAGAAGTTAAGCTCGGTCGTGCCGAAAATACTTGGCTGGAGACGGCCTGGGAAGATAGGTAGGCGCCGGCTTTCTTTTTTTGTTTCCCCGTCTTTGGCTTTTGCCCTGGACGGGGATTTTTTGTGTGAAAGTTTCGCCCGCCTTTTCAAAGGCGGCGGTTTCCAAAGGCAGAGCCTTTGGGGATAAAAAAGGAGCGCCTTCCTTGATCGGAAAGCGCTCTTTTTCATTTCCTTATTCCGCGTAGATCGAAGTGATGTCCAGGTATTCCTCCAGGCACAGGCCGCTCTCGTATACGTCGGTGGCGGTCTCTACGCCCAGATACCGGATGTGCCAGGGCTCGTATTTGTAGCCGGTGATGGACTCTTTGTCGGCGGGATACCGAATAATAAAGCCGTATTCGTGGGCGTGCTCGGCCACCCAGGCGGCTTCCGGCGTGGCGGCAAAGGAGTCGTCGATGGTGTTCAGATCAAAAGCCAGGCCGGTCTGGTGCTCGGAATGCCCCGGCCGGGCAGAGTAAGTGTCGGCGGCTGCCTGGCCGTCCCGGGCCACATAGTTGTTGTAGATGCGGTCCTGGTATTCGTAGGACCGGAAGGAAGAAGAAATATAAATATTCAGTCCCTCGGCGGCCGCAGCCTGGGCCATTTCGTTGAAGGCGGCTTCGGCGGTGGCGTCTACCCCCGGCGCGTAGTCGGCGGGCAAAGAATAGGTCTTGTTGGCAATGAGAATCCCGTTGATATAGGTCACTCCGTCCACCGTTTCGATCTCCGGTTCAGGCTGGGGTGTGGGGGTGGGCTCCGCTGTGGGCGCCGGGGTAGCCGTGGGGGCAGGGGTGGCGGTGGTCACCGGCCCAGCCGCCTGAGCGGCGGAGGAACTGGTTGTATCGGAAGGGGCAGGCTGGGAACAACCGGCCAGCATGCCGGCCACCAGCAGCGACAAAATCACGATTCGTTTCATTTTGCTTCACATTTCCCGGTTGAAAAACGGGAAATATGCTCCTTTCTTTTGGATGATACCCCTATTATACACAGCCGACAGGGATGTTACAACCAAAAGCCGCTTACGAAATTCTTACAAAATATACAAAATTCTCACAGGGATTTGGTAGTATAATGAAATCTGCGAGTCGTCTGGCTCGTTACTCTATACAAGGAGGTGGGAGAGATGGAAAACTATATTTTCTCGATCCGAATGGCATTTTTGTTCTTTCCCTTTCTCGCGGCTCTGTTTACTCTGCCTTTTTTGCTGCTGCAATACCATCGCTATGGCGCGGTCCCCATTTTGCGGGCCGCTGTGGTCTATTCCATGGTGTTGTACCTGCTGTGTACCTATTTCCTGGTCATCCTGCCCCTGCCTTCGGTGGAGGAGGCGGCCGCCCGTACCGATGCCTGGTACAATCTGAAGCCTTTTGTTGTCCAGTGGCGCTATCTTCGCACCGTTCGCCCCGATCTGACTACCCTTTCCGCCTGGAAGGCTATGGCCCGCAGCCAGGTGTGGCAGGAGCCCGCCCTGAATGTGCTGATGCTCATTCCTTTCGGGGTTTACCTGCGCTATTATTTCGGTCGCAGCTGGTGGCAGACGGTGCTGGCCAGTCTGGCGCTCAGCGCCTTTTTTGAGCTCACCCAGCTTTCGGGGCTGTATAGGATCTATCCCCGCCCCTATCGGCTGTGCGACGTCACCGACCTTATCACAAACACCACCGGCGGACTGGTGGGCTTCTGGCTGGCGCCGCTGTTCAGCTTTTTTCTCCCCAGCCGGGAAAGACTGCGGGAAATCGCGTATCAGCGAGGACAAAAGGTGTCCATGCTGCGCCGGGGACTGGCTTTTTTGCTGGACTGGAGCCTGGTAGGCATTCCGCTGGTGCTCTTTGCCGCCGCCCGGGCCGCTGTGCTGCTGTGGCTGTGCGGGCCGGTCTACTTCGTCCTGGCGCCCCTGGTCACCGGGGGATATACCGTGGGCAGCTGGCTGTGCAGCTTCCGCATTGTGGACAGCCAGGGCCAGCCTGCCGCCCGCTGGCGCTATCTGATGCGGATGGCGGCGCTGTATCTGCCCTTCTGCAGTCTGCTGGCTTTGTGGGTGGTCACGCCGCCCGCACGGCTGGCCAAGGCAACAGAACTGGCCAGGCTGGGGCTGGCGGGGATTTGCTGCCTGCTGACGTTGACGCTGATTGTGCAGAGGATGCGGGGGCTGTTCCGGGAAAAAATCTACTACTACGAACGCATCTCCGGTACCCGGCTGGCCAGCACCATTCCGGTGCAGACGGTGCAGGCCGCGGAAAGCTGACAAAAAGGCGGCAGGCCCGGAGGTCTGCCGCCTTGCTTATATCGCTGTTTAAGAGGGAGATATGTAGTTGAGGGGATTCACACGCACGCCATTCTGCCGCATTTCAAAGTGCAGATGGTTGCCACTGGACTGACCGGTAGAGCCCACAGTGCCGATCACATCGCCCACGTTGACCACCTGGCCCACGCTGGCCAGACGGGCGGTCATGTGCGCGTAGATGCTCACCAGGCCGTTGCCGTGGTCTACCATCACTACGTTGCCGTAGCTGGCGCTGAGATAGCTGCTGTACACCGTGCCGGACTGGAACACATGGATGGGGGTGCCGGCGGGGGCGGGGATATCCACGCCGCCGTGGCCGTAGTCCCAGTAGCCGGGCCAGATCTCACGGTCCTCGCCGAAATAGCTGGACAGGCTGGTGTAGCCGGGCAGCGGCCACATGCGGGTGCCGTCTCCGATCACTTCGCTGCCGGGATTGCTCTGGGCCAGGCGGTCAAATTCCTCCTGGGCCTGCTTCCAGATGGCGTAGGCGGCCTCATATTCTGCCTTGGCAGCCTGTTCGTTGGCGCTGGCCTCGGACACCTTTTCGTCCTGCTGCTGGATCTGCTGGGAAAGGGCGGCCTTGGTGGCGTCCAGCTGGGATTTCTGGTTTTCCAGGTTCAGCTTCTGGGTTTCCAGCTCGGTCTGCTGGATCTCCAGCTCGGTGCGCAGTTCCTCCAGAATGGCCTTTTGGGCTGCCATCTCCTCCAGAACCTGGTTGTCGTATTTGGAAATCTGCTGCAGGTTGTCCGCAAAGGTGAGGAAGCTGGTCAGGTCGGTCACCTGGCCCAGCATGGCAATGGTGCCTCCCGACTGCATCACCTGCATGGCGGCTACCCGCTCTTTGAAGTTATCCCACCGCTGGTCGATCTCAGCCTGCTGCTGGTCGATCTCGGCCTGCTTCTGGGCGATCTCATTCTGCTTCTGGGCGATCTCCTCATTTTTGGTCGAGATCTGTCCCACCAGAGAGCTGATCTGGTTGCGCAGGGTCTGCTCGTTGTTTTTCAGCTGCTGGCTCACCTGCTTTTCGTGCTCGGTGGTCTCCTTGGCTTGTTCCAGTTCTTTTTCCGCCTGTTCCTTGTCCTGCTGTGCCTGCTGCAGCTGCTGGGCCAGGTCGGACGCCTCGTCGGCGAAGACCCAGTTGCCTGAGCCGGCGAAGGAAATGGCACACACGGCGGCCAACACCGCACAGGCAGCGCGCAGCCGTTTGGGATGCTGCATCTCGTTCTACCTCCTTTTGGGGAAATACGCCCATGGACACATAAAAACACGCCTGGAAAGATCCGAGGCGTATGTAGGCTATAAAAACATTATAATATGCCCCAACGGACAGTGTCAATTCCGTTGGGGCAAAATTCACACTTTATAAGCTGGAAAAATCCGGCTTTTTTCTGTTACAAAAACCAGCCCTTCCGCTTGGGGAATTCCGCCAGCATGCACTGGGTGGGGTCTTCCCGGCTGCAGAGCAGCTGCACCGCCGTGCCCAGGGGCTGCTGGTCTGCTTCGGCCACCTGGTCGTCCAGCTGTACCTGGTATTCCTTGCCCTCCAGCTGGTATTCCAGGCAGGTGGCGAAAACCGGCCGTCCCTTGCGGTCGGCCCCTTCCAGGGGAACATAGCCGCAGACCGAGGCCGACACCGGCACGCAATGCTGGCGGGCCAGCCTGTTCTGGCGTTTTTCAAAATAACGGGACCCTGCCCAGCAGCCGGCGGCCAGCACAAGCAGGATGAGGGTGTAACCCAGATCCATACAATATCCTCCTTTGGGTGGGGTCAGGCTTGGGGCGGCTGGGAGCCGGCGTCCTGGCTGTGGTCATCGGGCTGGGGCAGCTCGATGTAGTCGTCCTCGCTCAGCTCGAATACGCCCTGCTCCTGCTGGCTGTGCAGCAGCTTGACAGCCGCCGCACCGGCGGCCAGACCCACGGCAATGGAAAGAAGTCTGGTGATAAAACGCATGGTTTTCTTCTCCTTCCGGCTGCGGCCGCGCCTTTATTCGTCCAGCTTCAGCACGGCGGTGAAGGCCTCGCTGGGCACCTGGACCGAACCCAGCTGGCGCATCTTCTTTTTGCCTTCCTTCTGCTTTTCCAGCAGCTTCTTTTTGCGGGTGATGTCGCCGCCGTAGCACTTGGCCAGCACGTCCTTGCGCATGGCTTTGACCGTTTCCCGGGCAATGATCTTGCCGCCGATGGCCGCCTGGATGGGGATCTCGAACATCTGGCGGGGAATGTTTTCCTTCAGCCGCTCGGCCAGCCGGCGGCCCTTTTCGTAGGCCTTGTCGGCGTGGACGATCATGGACAGGGCGTCCACCATGTCGCCGTTGAGCAGCATATCCAGCTTGACCAGCTTGGACTCCTTGAAGCCCTTCATCTCGTAGTCGTAGCTGGCATAGCCCCGGCTGCGGGATTTGATGGCGTCGAAGAAGTCGTAGACGATCTCGCCCAGAGGCAGCTCGTAGTGCAGATCCACCCGGTCGGCGTCCATGTATTTCATGTCTACCATGGTGCCCCGGCGGTTCTGGCACAGCTCCATCAGGCTGCCCACATACTCCGAAGGGGTGTAGATGTGAGCGTCCACAAAGGGCTCCTGGGCCCCGGCGATGGTGGCGGGGTCGGGGTAGTTGGTGGGGTTCTCAATGGATTTCACGGTGCCGTCGGTGAGGGTGAAGCGATATTCTACGCTGGGGGCGGTGGTGACCAGATCCAGATCAAATTCCCGCTCCAGACGCTCGATGATGATCTCCAGATGGAGCAGACCCAAGAAGCCGCACCGGAAGCCAAAGCCCAGGGCCGCCGAGGTCTCGGGGTCAAAGCTGAGGGAGGCGTCGTTGAGCTGCAGCTTTTCCAAAGCGTCCTTCAGGTCGGGGTATTTGGCGCCGTCGGCGGGGTAGATGCCGCAGAACACCATGGGGGTCACCTTGCGGTAGCCGGGCAGGGCCTCGGCGGTGGGGTTGGAAGCCAAGGTGACGGTATCGCCCACCCGGGTATCCCGGACGTTCTTGATGCTGGCGGTGAGGTAGCCCACCTCGCCGGCCTCCAGCTTGGCGCAGGGGGAGAGGGCGGTGGCGCCCATATGGCCTACCTCCACCACGTTGAACTCGGCCCCGGTGGCCATCATGCGCACGGTGTCTCCGGCTTTCAGGGTGCCCTCAAACAGGCGGATATAGACGATAACGCCCTTGTAGCTGTCGTAGACGCTGTCGAAGATCAGGGCCTTCAGGGGGGCGGTCTCGTCTCCCTTGGGGGCGGGGATATCGGTGATCACCTGCTCCAGCACGTCCTCGATGCCCACGCCCAGCTTGGCCGATACCCGGGGGGCGTCCAGACAGGGCAGACCGATGACGTCCTCCACCTCGTGGGCCACCCGGTCGGGGTCGGCGCTGGGAAGGTCGATCTTGTTGAGGATGGGAACCAGCTCCAGGTCGTGTTCCAGCGCCATGTAGGTGTTGGCCAGAGTCTGGGCCTCCACACCCTGGCTGGCGTCCACCACCAGCACCGCGCCCTCACAGGCAGCCAGGCTGCGGCTTACCTCGTAGCCGAAGTCCACATGGCCTGGGGTGTCGATGAGGTTGAACTCGTATTCCTCGCCGTTTTTGGCTTTGTAGGTCAAAGTGACGGCCCGGGCCTTGATGGTGATGCCCCGTTCCCGTTCCAGCTCCATGTCGTCCAGCAGCTGGTCCTCCATCTGCCGCTCGTCCACGGCGCTGGTGTGTTCCAGAATGCGGTCGGCCAGGGTGGATTTGCCGTGGTCGATATGGGCGATGATACAGAAATTGCGGATATGATCTCTTGCCACAAAGGCACCTCCAGTTGATAAATTGGCAGTTGTTTACTGAATATGGTAGCCCATGCCGGCCAGCAGCCGCAGGGCGTTTTGGTGGTCGGCGGGGTCGGGAGCCGCGCACAGATCCTGCAGCACGGTGATGCGGCTGTTCAGGAAGTTGGTGTGCAGCACAATGGCGTTGCTCACCACGCAGATATTGGTGACCACGCCGCAGATGAGGATCTCTTCGGGGTCTCCGCCGCAGAGGGTGCGGCTGGCCGGGGCAATCTGGGCCGAGCCGAAGGTGGGCTTGTCCAGAATGGTGATGCCCGGCAGGGTGATGCTCTCGTAGGCCGCCAGCCGGCCGTAGAGATGCCAGCCGTCGGTGCCCTTGATGCAGTGGGGGACAGGCAGGAATTTTCCTTCCCGGGTGTTCAGGTAGTCGGGCTGGTGGGTGTCACGGGTAAACAGTACCCGGCCGCCTTCGGCCAGTACCTGCTTTACCATGTCGGCGATGGGATCTTCCAGGGCCCGGGCGGCTTCAAAGCCCAGGGCGCCGGCGACAAAATCGTTTTGGTAATCGACAACGATCAGCAGCTTACTCATGAATTTTTGTCCTCTCTGACAACTGGTCTGCCCCGGCACAGCGGCCGCCGGCAGAGAAGAAAAATGGCGAAAAAAACAGGCCCTTCTTATAATTATATCAAATTTCCGGTATTCATTCCAGATAATTGGCAAAAAAAGGAGTTTTGCCCTGCTGCACATACAGCCGGGGCACCCGCCGGCTTACCCGGCAGAGCAGTTCGTAGGGGATGGTGCCGCAGAGGGCTGCCGCCTGGGCTGCGCTCTGGGCTCCGCCGGCTCCAAAGAGGACCGCTTCGTCTCCCCGGGCCACCCCCGAAGCGGCGGAGACATCCACCATCATCTGGTCCATGCAGACCCGCCCCAGCACCGGGCAGGCCACACCCCGGATCAGAACCAGCCCCTGCCCCGAAAGGGAGCGGGGATAGCCGTCGGCGTAGCCCGCCGCCAGCACCGCTACCGTCATGGCATGGGGGGCGGTGAAGGTGCGGCCGTAGCTGACGCTCTGGCCGGGCTGCAGAGCCTTTACCTGGGTGACCACCGTGCGCAGAGACAAAGCGGGCTGCAGTCCGGGCAAAGTGGTGTCGTCGGAGGGCTGGCAGCCGTACAGCACGATGCCGGGCCGCACCATGTCCTCTTTCCATTCGGGGTGGGTGAAGCTGGCCGCCGAGTTGCAGCAATGTACCACCTGGAAAGAGTGCCCCAGGGCCTCCAGACGGTCCACCGCCAGCCGGAACAGCCGGTACTGCTGGTGGGTGTAGGCGATATCCCCATCGTCCAGGGAATCCGCCACCGCAAAGTGCATGAAAACGCCGGTGAAGGCCAGCCCCGGCAAGGACAGGTAGGGCAGTACCTCGGCTACGCAGCTTTCCAGATCCTCCGGACAGCGCAGCCCGAAGCCCAGCCGGCCCATGCCGGTGTCCAGCTTGAGGTGACATTCCACCTTCACCCCGGCAGCGGTGGCGGCGGCGCTGAGAGCCTGGGCGTATTCGGCGGAATAGACCGTCTGCCACAGGTGGTTTTCGGCCAGCAAAGCGGCGTGGTCGGGCTGGGTGTGGCCCAGAATCAGCACCGGACGGCTCACTCCCGCCCGGCGCAGGCTGAGGGCCTCGGCCAGGCAGGACACGCCAAAGGCAAAGGCCCCTTCGGCCTCCAGCACCCGGGTCACGGCGGCGTCCCCGTGGCCGTAGGCATCCGCCTTGACCACGGCACAGATATTCCCGCCGCTGGCCTTTTTCACCAGCTGAAAATTGTGCCGGATGGCATCCAGATCCACCTGGGCCCAGCAGTGCTTTTCCCGTTCCATCACAGTTCCCCCTTTTTGGGCTGCCGCCGGCCGGTGACCGCCGGGGCCCAGCCGTCGATGCCGCTTTTTTGCAAAGCGCCCAGCATCTTCTGCCGGAAGGCGTGGTCTTCCCGCACCCGCTGGCGCACAAATTCCTTGGTTTCCTGGCGCACCGTCACCCCGTCGGCAGGGCAGCGGCTTTTGACGATGGGCAGCTGGGCCTGGCGCACTGCCCGCACCACCTCGGCCTCGGTGGCCAGCAGCATGGGGCGGATCATGGTGAGCTTTTTGCGGGACAGGTAGGTCACCGGCGAGAAACAGCCGATGCGCCCTTCCCGGAACAGATTCATGTAAAAGGTCTCGATGGCATCGTCCAGGTGATGGCCCAGGGCCACCTTGTTGCAGCCCAGTTCCAGGGCGGTGTCGTGGAGCAGACCCCGGCGCATTTTGGCGCAGAGGGCGCAGGGGTTCTGCTCGGCCCGGTAGTCAAAGACGATGGAGCCGATGTTGCTGCGCTTGATGACATAGGGGATCTCGTAGGCCGCAAACAGCTTTTCCAGTTCGGTGT
>DXDW01000155.1 GCA_019115305.1 Candidatus Anaerofilum excrementigallinarum | reverse complement strand
CTGTGGGAAAAGGAGGAGGAAGAATGATCGACAAGCGGCAAAGGGAGCAGGCGGCACAGCCCGTCGAAAAAATTGTGGTGATGGGCGGCTCCTTCAATCCGCCCACTTTGGCGCACCAGAAGATATTGCTGGCAGCCATGGAGGCCTTGGGGGCGGACCGCGGTCTGTTCGTTCCCTCCTCCCACGAGTATGTGCAGAACAAGATGGAAAAACTGGGGCAGCCCCAGGACGTGTTTTCGGAGCAGCTGCGGCTGGAGATGCTGCGGGCGATGGCCGCGGAGGACTCCCGGCTGGCGGTGGAGGATATGGAATTTCACCGCACCGAAAAAGCCTATACATACGAGACCATGGAAGCGGTGCAGGCGCGGTATCCCGCTGCAAAGCTCTACTTCCTGGCGGGCGGGGATAAGGTGGAGGTCATCGCCAGGTGGCACCGCATTCAGGAGTTTCTGGAACGGTTTTCCATCATCGTCATCCGCAGAGACGGCGAAGACCCCCGGGCGGCCATCCAGGCCCATCCCTTTTTAAGGCGGTATCAGGAGCGGTTTCTGGTCATCGAGGCCCCGGCAGGCATCGAGGGGATGAGTTCTTCCGTCCTTCGGGACAAACTCCGCCGGTCTGATCCCGGCGCAAAAGCCCTTTGCCATCCCGGGGTCTGGGAACTGCTGCAAAAAAGCGGGGTGCTGGGTCAGCCGGCCATTTCGGCTTTTCAGGGTGAATACCGGTTTTTGAGCAATTTTTGGGACGCTCCTGTGACCTATGAGGGCCTGACATACAAAAACAACGAGGCGGCCTTTCAGGCGCAGAAAAGTCTGCGGCAGGAGGAAAAGCTGTCCTTTACCGCTGTGGACCCCGCAGAGGCCAAGGGCAGGGGACGGCAAATCGGCCTGCGCCCCGATTGGGAAGAGGTCAAGCTAGGCATTATGGAGGAGATCGCCCGGGCCAAGTTTACCCAGAACCATGCGCTCCGGCAGCAGCTGCTGGCCACCGGAGACAAAGAACTGCGGGAAGGCAACAACTGGCACGACACCTTCTGGGGCGTGGATCTTCGCACCAGCAAAGGAGAAAATCACTTGGGAAAAATCCTGATGAAGGTACGCAGCGAGCTGGCCCGGTACGCGGCCCAGGGGGAGAGCACAGGAACCCTTCCGCAAGAGACCATACTTCGGGACACCCAGCAGCTGCTGAAAGAATTTGCAGAGGATTACAGGAGGATGGCGGAATGATCTGGCTTACAGCACAGGATGCGGCTCTGGTCCACAGCAAGGTCATCCAGACCACCGGCGGTCTGGACGGTCTGCGGGACCCGGCGGCGCTGGAAGCGGCCCTGGCCGCGCCTTTCCAGTCCTTCGGCGGTCAGGAGCTCTACCCCGATGGCCTGGAAAAAATCGCCCGGGCAGCCTATGGCCTGGCTGCCAACCATCCTTTTCTGGACGGCAACAAGCGCATCGGCGCCATGACCATGCAGCTTTTGCTGCAATGGAACGGCTACCGGCTCTCCCTGCGCACCGGGGAGCTGGCCGACCGCTTTATCTCCATTGCCGCCGGCGATGGAAACTGCGAGGAACTGCTGACCTGGATACGGGCCCATCTGGCGCCGTGAATTCATTTTGATACAAAAAAGCCGCCCGGCTGCCTCTGTCTGTTGACAGAAGCGCCGGGCGGTTTTTTTGTGCTTATATTTCGGCCAGCAGGGCGGCCATCCGGGCAAGACCCGTACCCAGCCCCTCGCTGCCGGCACATCGGCAGGGGCGGCTGTTCACCGCCTGCTCCAGCAAAGGCTGTGGCTGGTCAGCAGTGTCCAGGCAGAGGTCCAGTTCCATCACATCCTCCCAGGCGCGGTTGAGGAAAGCCACCTCCCGGCGGCCGTGGGTGCGGGTGAAGGAGAGAGAGCCGGCCCGGGCCAGATACCCCTGGATCTGCCCGGAGGCAAACCCCGCAGCCAGCAGGCTGTCGGTGAGCCACTGGGCAAACAGCCCGGCAAGGTCCTGCCACTGGGCGCTTGTCACATCAAAGCGGACAAAGGTGTACCGGCTGTGGCAGTGCACGGCCAGCAGACAGGGGCGGCCCCGCAGCTGGATTTTGTGCAGGTCCCAGCAGAACCGGCGGTCTGCCCCCAGGACCCCGACCGGGGGTTTTCGCTTCAGAAAGCGCTGGAGAGGAAAAGTCAGTCCCAGTTCCATCAGTGTGCCTCCTGGGAAATCTCGATTTTCTCCACCTGAATCTTGCCTTGTTGCAGTTGGGCCGCCATGAGGGTGATGGGCTGGTGGAACCGCCGGGGACCGCAGGAGCCGGGATTGAGCCAGAGCAACCCCTCCCGCTGCTGGCACAGATACTGGTGGGAATGGCCGAAAACCAGGGTGTCCACACCGGAGAGGTCGGCGGGAAGCTCCTTTTTGTTGTGGACCATATAAAAGCGGACCCCTTCCAGCGTGAAGTCCAGGTGGTGGGGAAGCTCCTGGGCCCACTCCTTGTCGTTGTTGCCCCGGACCACATAGAGGGGTGCGTACTGCCGCAGCTGCTCCAGGATGGCGGGGCGGTTGATGTCGCCGGCGTGGAGAATGGCGTCGGCGGTTTGCAGGTGTTCTATCACCTGGGGCCGCAGCAGGCCGTGGGTGTCCGAGAGGATGATGAGCTTCACAGCGAGACCTCCCTGCCGGCCTGGTGGTCCAGAATCACCGAGGCGATGACGTCAGCGGCCAGGCAGGACCCCGCCAGGCTGGGATGGATGCCGTCGGCATCGTAAAGAGCCTGGACGTCGGCCTGCTCATAAAACCGCCGCCCCACCGGGGCAAGGAGGGCGTCGTTTTCCCGGGCGGCCCGGGTATAGGCGGCATCCAGCCCCTGGGCCATCTCGTCGTAGTCCCAGCCTTTGTTTTTCAGTCCGGCCCCGTCCTTTTGGTAGGCCCAGGTGGCAAAGAGGACCGGCACAGCTCCATTCTGGCGAGCCTGGGCGCAGAGCCGGGCCACGCTGTCAAAAAAGCGGTCGGGGGCGGTGAGGGGGCCGTGGCTCATCTCCTGCAGGACTACATAGTCCCACTTTTCGTTGGTCAGGGCTGCCTGGGTCTGCCCGCCCAGCCGGGTGGAGGGATTGAGCTGTTCGGCCAGCCGCGCCCCGCCCCGGGTGTGGTGGATCACCTCGGCGCCGGTGCGCTGGGCCAGCAGCCGGGGCAGATCGTTGGTAAAGATAAAGCTGTTGCCCAGCATGAGAATGCGCATAAGAAACCTCCCTGTTTTGGTATGAGATGCGGACTTTTCCTCCGCGGCATTTGCTGCTTTTATCATACTGTCTGGCCCCGGCTGTGTCAATCGGGGGCAAAAAGAGCAAAACACACAGCGGCAAAACAAAAAAGCCCGCCCCGCGGGGTTGCGGAGCAGGCTGTTGGCAAGGGGGATTTTCCGGCATATCTTCGCCGGAAAGTGTATTTTATTCGTAGCGGTTGGAGCGCAGGATCACCCGGACCAGACGGGTGATGCAGGTCTTCAACTGCTGGCGGCTCATGCTGCCGTCGGCCAGGGCGGCGCGCAGGTCGTCCAGGTCCATGGGCAGACCGGGCATCACCACATCGTTGCCCGCCCGGACACAGCCCGAGGCGGTGCAGCTGCTGTCCACATTGGTGGTGGTCCAGTCGGTCATGATCAGGCCGTCAAAGCCAAATTCACACCGGGCGGCCTTGGTGCAGATGTCGTAGCAGTTGGCCGCGTGGACTCCGTTGATGAGGTTGTAGCTGGTCATCATGGCCAGAGGATGGGATTCCCGGATGGCGATCTCGAAGCCCTTGAGGTAGATTTCCCGCAGGGTGCGCTGGGTGAGGATGCTGTCGCTGGCCATGCGGTTGTCTTCCTGGTTGTTGCAGGCGTAGTGCTTGATGGTGGTGCCGAGGCCGGGATGGCTCTGGACGCCCTGGGTGATGGCGGCGGCGCATTTGCCGCTGAGCAGGGGGTCCTCGGCGAAGTACTCAAAGTTGCGTCCGCACAGGGGATTGCGGTGGATGTTCATGCCCGGCGCCAGCCACAGCTGCACGCCGAAGATTTCCATCTCCTCGCCCACCAGAGAGCCGACCTCCCGCAGCAGGTCCAGATCCCAGGTCTGGGCCAGCAAGGTGCCCACGGGGACGGCGGTGCAGAACTGGTGCCAAGGCTCGCCCTCGGGGACGGGGCCGTCGTAGAAGAAGCCGTGCTCCAGGTTCATGGCCATGGGGGTGGGCTGGGGCTGGCCGTCTTTTACATAGTAGGTCTGGGTCAGGCGCAGACCGGCGGGGCCGTCGGCCAGAACCAGGCTGGCCACACCCTGCTCCAGAGCCGCGCAGCTGGTCTCAGCGGCGGAACCCGGCACCGTGAATCCGGCGCTGCCCAGGGCGCTGCCGTTTTCGTCGTCGGTTTCCTCGGCGCCCTGGCCGCGGCTGGGCTCACCGGCAGCCAGACGGACCAGCTGCTCGTCGGTGAGGGTGTCCACCAGCTGGGCGGCCTCGTCGGCGGGCTCTTCCAGGCGGTAGTCCACCATCCGGGTGGCGATATCCGAGAGATCATAGGCCAGCTGGGGCAGACCGGCGGCCTGCTGTTTCATGGCCTCGTAGCGGGCGGCCCGGCGGGCGGCGTCCAGAGAGAGGGTCTCCAGAGGCTGCTGCAGGGGGCAGATATCCTCGGTGCGGCAGAGCACCTTGTCGCTCTCCAGCACCAAAGAGGCAGCCAGCTGGCTTTCGGCCAGAGAGAAGCCCACATACACGCCGTAGACACCCTGTTCCAGCAGCCAGGCGGACTGGCTCTCGTCGTAGCTTTCCAGCTCCTCGGGGCCGAAGGTGAGGGTCAGGGTCTCGCTGGCGCCGGGCTCCAAAGTTCCGGTTTTGGCGAAGGCCACCAGCCGGCGGGCCTCCTTTTCCAGCTTTCCGTCGGGCAGGCCCGCGTAGACCTGCACCACCTGCCGGCCGGCCACAGCACCGGTGTTGGTCACCGCCGCTTCCACCGTCACCTGGCCCATTTTTTCGCAGCGGACGGCGGGAGTGCCCAGGGCGAAGGTGGTGTAGCTGCCGCCGAAGCCGAAGCCGTACCGCACCGGCAGCTCAAAGCTGTCGAAGTAGCGGTAGCCCACATAGATGCCCTCGGTGTACAGCTCCTTGTGGACGTCGCCGTTGTTGTGGGAGAAGGAGGCGGCGTTGGGGTAGTCCTTGTAGTCCATGGCCCAGCTGTCGGTGAGCTTGCCGCTGGGGTTGACGGCGCCGCAGAGCACATCGGCCACGGCGTTGCCGCCCTCCATGCCGGGCTGGGATACCACCAGCAGGCTCTGGATGGCGGGGAACTCTTCCAAAAAGGCCAGGTCCATGACGCCGCCGGCGTTTACCAGCACCACTACATGGGCGTAGAGGGCGCACAGATCGGCCAGATGCCGGTGCTCCTCCTCGCTGATATAGTAGTCCCCGGCAGCGGCGAAACGGTCGGCGTTTTCGCCGGCGATGCGGGCGATGACATACACCGCCGTGTCGGCCTCGGTCTTGTACACCGCAGAACCCGCCGGGGCAAAAAAGGCGTGGCGGGAATAGGACTCCCAAAAGGCGTTGAAGACGCCCTCCGCTTCCATCCGGGCCGCGTCCTCGGCGATGGCCTGTTTCCAGTCCAGACGGGCCTGGGTGTACTGCTGCTCATAGCTGTCCAGCCACTGGTCGGTGGTGATCTGGAAGCCGGCGGCGGCCAGGCCTTCCCGGATCGACACGCTGGCGCGCTCGTTCACATCGCCGGAACCGGTGCCGCCCTTGATGGTGCGGCCTGCGCCGGCGCCGAAAAGAGCCAGCTTGCTGCCCCGGGCCAGAGGCAGCAGACCGCTTTCGTTTTTCAGCAGCACGATGCCCTCGGCGGCGGCCCGGCGGGCCACAGCCCGGTGCGGGGCTTCGTAGGGCCGGGGGGCCAGGTCGGGGGTGCCGCTGAGCATGCGGGTGTGAATGGTTTTGTTCATGATTTCCATCTCCCTGTTCTTTGATCGATCCGCCATTGCAAAAGAGGGCCGGCAGCAGTCCGGGCCGCCCCAGGCAGCGGCGGAAAATCTTCTGCCGCCATGATACCGCAATTTCGGCAAAATCGCAACCGCTGAAACGCCAAGGAAAGCCGGGCAGCCATAACCAAAAACAGTCCGGAACACAGGGCAAAGAGCCAGTGTTCCGGGCTGCTGGGGGAGAAGAGCGGGAATACCCGCTGCAGGCAAAGGGTCAGGGCTGCCAGTGGTTGGCGATTTCCTCCCGCAGGATGGCCACATACCGGCGCACCTTGTCGGGGTCGTTGGCAATGGTGTAGACGTCGCGCTGGGTGAACTCCAGGGTACAGCCCCGGGCGGCTTCCAAAGTGGTGCGGAAGTGCTGGCGCAGGGCTTCCTCGTCCAGGGTCTGGCCTACGCCCAGGAAGTTGGGGCTGGGCTTGCGGTGGTAGATGATCTGGGTGCCCCGGAGCTGCTCGCCCATAAAGGCCTCGTCACACCAGGGGGAAACACTCACCTTGCGCAGATTTTCCAGAGTGCGCACATCCTGCCAGACGGCGCTCACCGGCTCGCAGCAGCCGTAGGAAAGGCGGCCGAAGGCGGCGCCGATGCGCTGGTAGCAGGGGAAGATGAACTCGTGGAACATCTCGGGGGAGATGCTCACCGTTTCCTGGGAATCCATAAAGCCCCACATCTGGCGGGGGCTGGTCACCGCGTCGGCGGGCAGCTGGTCGGTGAAGCATTTGCTGCCCTGGTTCAGAAGCTCAAAACCGGCGGTGGGACGCAGGAAACCGCCCTTGGTCAGGTAGTCGAACCAGGCGAGATAATCGTCGGCGATGCGGTCCATCATCTTCTTGAACAGTTCGGGATAGTCGTACATGGCAAAGCACATGTTCTCCATGCCCATGAGATGCACCACCTGCTGGGTGGGCACGGCGCCCAGGCTGTTCATGATGATCTTCACCGGCAGAATGTCGCCAAAGCATTCCCGGGCGGCGTCGGCGTAGTTTTCAGTGGCTTTGACGTTTACCCCGAAATCCACAGCGCCCAGCTTGTCCCAGTCATCTTCCAGATCTTCGATGATGGTGTTGAAATGATGGCCGATGGAGTTGCCGTTGAGGTCGGTGGCGGTCTCCACGCTCACCTTGTGGCCGAAGGGATGGAACCAGGTTTCCCACTGGACGCCGAAATAATCCGGGGTCACCCAGTCGTCGTCAAATTCGGTGATGTTGTAGAAGCCGCGGAGCAGGTCGGCTTCCAGCCGACGGGCCACGGGGTCCTGGCATTGCAGCAGAGGGGTGATGGTCTCGCTTTCAAAGGTGTCGGTCTCCACGTGGATCATGGGGCGCTGGCCTTTGCAGGCGTTGTGCAGCATCCATTCCTGCACGCGGCGCTGGTTCTTTTCGCTGTGAAATACCTCCAGTTGCTTTTCGGCAAGCTGGCGCAGACGTTGACGCTCGGCGGACGAAATCATGGTTTGTCTTCCTTTCCTGTGCCGCCCCGTAGGGAGAAAATAGACGGTCTGGCCGATCTTGTGTCTCTATTGTAGCACAGTCTCCTGGGCGGGCAGAATGCCGCGGGTTGACCTTGGCATATATAAAATTGCTCAAAAGCTGGCATTTGTCTGACGGCTGCGGTATACTGAAGAAAAAGCCGAAGGGCAGGTGAAGGGCGGCTGTGGCCGCCGGCATTAGATGGAAGCCTTTGATTCTGTTTCGATTCCGCTTTACCGCAGCGCCGGGCTGGGAGAGCGGGGAGTCTGCATCAACATAGCGGGCTGTTATGCCCAGGTACATACCCATCGTCTGCCGCCCCGCCGGGTAAAGGACTGGATTCTCATTCTCTGCACCGCCGGCGGGGGCTGGGTGCGCACCGACCAGGGCCCCCGCATCCCCGTAAAGCCGGGGCAGATCTTTTTCATTCCCCCCGACACCCTCCACTCCTACGGCAACGGCCCCGAGGGCTGGAGCATCCTCTGGCTGCACTGCACCGGCAGCGCGGCGGAATTGCTCTGCCGGCGCATCTGCGACCGCCGCCCCGCGGGGACTCCCTTTTGGGCCGGGTACGCCGAAGGGGGATTTCAGCAATTGTGGCAGCGGCTGCAGGACCAGCAGGGCATCGCCGACCTGCTGTATGCCGAGGCGCTGCTCACCCAGCTTCTCTGCGATGTGCTGGCCGGCGTGCTGGACACCACCATGGGCAACCGGGCCAAGGCCACGGTACAGCTGGCGGTGAACCTGCTGCAGACCACCGATGACTACACCCTTTCCCTGGACCAGCTGGCGGATCGCCTGGGGCTTTCCAAATACTATTTCATCCGGGTGTTCCGCCAGTATACCGGCAGCACCCCCATGGAATATCTCCAGCAGGTGCGGCTGCGGCGGGCCTGCCAGCTGCTGAGCACCACCGGTCTCACGGTGGCTCAGATCAGCGACCGGCTGGATTACAGCAGTCCCTTTCACTTTTCCAGCGCCTTCAAGCGCTGCTTCGGCATCTCCCCCAGCGACTACCGGCGCTATCTCTGCAGCGGCCAGCCCATGGACCTGGAACCGCAGCCCGCCGAGAACGATGATCTGCCGCCCGATGAAACCGCAGATGAGTGAGCTGCCCCATGCGCTGCAAAATCCGGGAAAGGGCAAGCTGAAAAAACAGTTGCACACGACTAACTCGATGTGGTATACTATTTTAGCGATGTGCAGCGCCTGCTGCTGGGCAAAAGCTAAAGGCGCCGCACATTTTTAATGCCATATAGTTAGCTTAAACTAACTTGCCAAAAGAGAAGGCTGCGCCAAAACACCGCAGCCCCCATCCCTTACATAAAAAGGAGAAAAACATGAAAAAGAAAATCCTCTGCGTCCTTTTCACCGCCGCCCTGGCCGGCAGCCTGCTGGGCTGCACAAACCGGAGCGCCGACGGCTATTCCTCGGCCACTCCCACCAGCGTATCCGCCGGCGAGCCTGCCCAGGCCGGCGTTTTTCGCAGCATCTGAAAGAGGAAGGGGAGCCGCCCGGCCTGTTTTTCGATTTTCCACCCCGGAAAAGCCTGCGCTTTCCGGGGCTTTTGCTGCTTGGAGGCGAAAAGTCAGCCGCAGCAGACTGACGCAAAGCGCGGAAGGGGCACTGCCTTCTTCTGCCCCCGCGGATGAATAGAGTACAGAAAAACGCACTTTCCACAGCCGGTCCACCGGCGGGGAAGTGCGCTTTTTGTTTTCCCTTATGAAAAATGTTCCTTGGCGCATTGGATAAAGGCCTTGAGGGAGGGATTGCCCTGGAGAGTCTTGTAGTAGACGCCAAAGGACAGGGGCTCGGTACCCTGCAGCGGAATTTTGCAAAGCAGCGGGGAGTCGGGCACCAGGTAGTCGGGCAGCACCGAAACGCCATACCCCGCCGTTACAAGCACGGTGATGGCCTCCGCCGATTCGCAGAAATAAAATTCCGAGGGCGGGCGGTTGCCCACCAGCTTTCCCTGGGTTTGGGCAATGGAAATGGTAGCTTTGGCGGGAAGAAACACCGCCAGCCGCTCCTCCTTGAGGTCCTCCAGGGTGACCTCGATCCGGCTGGCCAGCGGGTGTTTGCAGGAGCACAGACAGACCAAAGGCACCGTGGTGATCTCCTTGTATTGGGCATGAATCTTCATCTTGGAGGATTCCCTGAAGCCCACCACCGCGTCCAGATCCCCCTCTTCCAGCATGCGGTAGATGTGCTGGAAGGGAATG
>DXDW01000018.1 GCA_019115305.1 Candidatus Anaerofilum excrementigallinarum | reverse complement strand
GGCGCACCGCTCTCCCGCCGCACCGCCTGGATATCGGCCAGGGCAAAGCCGCCCAGACCGGTACCCACCGCCTTGAGGAATGCCTCCTTGGCGGCAAAATTGGCCGCCGCTGTCTCGGCCGCCCGTCCGCCCCGGCTTTGCAGCAGGGCCTGTTCGGCCTGTCCGAATACCCGCTGCACAAAATGGGGACGCTGGATGCTGGCCGCCAGCCGGCTTACCGACGTGCAGTCCACCCCGATGCCCACAATCATCCCTGTTTCCTCCCTTTTTATGGAACTAGGCTGATTATACTCCATTCCGGGCTTTGCGTCAAAGCTTCGGGTCCTGTTCCCGCAGCAGCTGGTCGGCGGTTTTCCAGCAGCGGCTGCGGCCCATGAGCCAATCGGTGGAAACGCCCATGCTGTCGGCCAGCCGCAGCAGGGCGGTATAGCCGGGGCAGAACTCTCCCAGCTCCCATCCCTCCAGGCTGCGGGGGCTGATCTGCAGCATGGCGGCCAGCTGGGCCAGCTCAATGCCATTCTCAGTGCGCCAGGCCCGCACCCGCTGCCCCAGTTCCACCGCATGGGGATTTTTTTGTTTTTTCATCGGTTTCCTCTCTTTCCGCTGCCTTTTCTACAACTTTTTATTGTTTTTTAACCGAAAATAATAAAATAAGTTGTTATTTTCTGCTTTCATTATATCTCTTTTCGGCAGGAGAATCAATTGTTTCTCTTTGTGGGAATGTACAAAAAGAAGGCTTTATTTTGCAGTTTTGCTCCGGCAGACTCAATCCCCCAGTACCCAGATACCCAGCAGCATGCCCCCGGCGCCCACCAGAACCCCCAGCCAAGCGGCACGCCGGCCGCCGGTGCGCAGTCCGCCGGGGAGAAGCTCAAACACCGACACTCCGCTCATCAGCCCGGCGATGAAGGCAATGCTGCCGTTCACCAATCCCGGCCCCAGTGCGCCCCGGAACAGCAGCGCCGCTGCAATGGCCCCTGCGGGCTCGGCCAGACCGCTGGCCAAAGCCCAGACCGCCCCTTTCCAGCGGCTGCGGCTGGCATAGGCCATGGGCACACTGACCGCAATGCCCTCGGGGATATTGTGCAGGGCAACCGCCACCGCCAGCCGCAGCCCAAACGCCGGGTTTTCCAGCCCGCCCAGCAAGGTGAGCATCCCTTCGGGCAGATTGTGGGCAGCCAGCGCCAGGGCCACCACCAGAGCGGTGCGGGCGGCTGCCGCCCGGCCCTCTCCCCTGTTGCCGGCCAGCCGCCGGGGATCGGGCAGAAGGCCGCTCAGGGCCCTGGCCGCGATCCCTCCCAGCACAAACAGGCTGGCGGCGGCTCCCAGGGCTTTGATCGGGGACATCCAGCCGCTGTACACACCCACGGCATGAGGCAGCATATCCACCCCCGACACGCACAGCATCACCCCGGCGGCAAATCCCATACTGGCCCCCAGGCTCTTGCGGTCGATGGTGGGCAGCAGCGCCGCAGCCAGTCCTCCCAATCCCGTTGCCAGGCCCGCCAGTACCGAAAGCAGCATCGCGTATTCCATCCGCTTTCCCCTCCCCTCGGTCCATCCTATGCGCCGGGGCGGGGCTGCTATGCCGCAAAAAGCCGCCCCGTTTTGGGTGCCGGGGCGGCGGGAAGAGATTCAGCTGGTGGTGAGGCCAAAGCTGACGTTGAGGCCGTGGTCTACCCGCTGCTGGTCCTCGGGGGAGATGCGGCCGGTGCGCTCTTTCAGACGGCGCTTGTCCAAGGTGCGGATCTGCTCCAGCAGCACGATGCTGTCCCGGGCCAGGCCGCACTGGTCGGCCCGGATGCCGATATGGGTGGGCAGATCGTTTTTGTCCTGCCGGGAGGTGATGGCGGCCGCGATCACCGTGGGGCTGAACCGGTTGCCCACATCGTTCTGCAGGATAAGTACCGGCCGTACTCCGCCCTGTTCACTGCCCACCACCGGGCTGAGATCCGCGTAAAATACTTCCCCTCGTTTGACTTCTCGCATATATATTTCCTCCAGTCGTCGCAGTTCCCCTGCCGGCCAGGGGGCTGCCTTTTGTCTGTCCGGGCCCTTCTGTCCATAGCATTCCCCAAACCGGGGCGGTTTAATCCCCTGTCGGTACAAAGCTGCATTGACAAACCGCACCGCAGTTTATACAATGAGAACAGAGATTGCGTCAAAAGCCCGGCTTCCTTCATCATTTTTTCCGAAAGGAGTTTTGCATATGATCCGCATTCTGACCGATTCCACCGCCGACATCACCCCCGATCTGGCCCGTCAATGGCAGGTGGAGGTGGTGCCGCTGCAGGTGAACTTCGGAGAGGAGACCTTCCAGGACGGCATCGACCTGACAAGCGAGGAATTCTACCAGCGGTTGGAAAGCTGCGACAAGCTGCCCACCACCAGCCAGCCCAGCCCCGAAGCCTTTGCCTCCCGGTTTTCTCAGGCCGCCGAGGCCGGGGACGAGGTGGTGGCGGTGCTGCTGTCCAGCCATCTCAGCGGCACCCTTCAGGCAGCCACCATTGCCGCCGAGGACTACCCCGGCATCCATATTGTGGACAGCGGCAGCGTCACTTTGGGTCTGCAGCTGCTGGTGAAACTGGCGGTACAGCTGCGGGACAGCGGCCTTTCCGCCGACGAGATCGTGGCCCGGCTGGAAGAGGTCCGGGGCCGTCTGCGCATTTTTGCGGTGGTGGACGACCTGAAATATCTGCGCAAGGGCGGACGGCTGTCCGGCGCCAGCGCCTTTGCCGGCACTTTGCTGGGCATCAAGCCGGTGATCCAGGTGGCCGACGGCAAGGTGGGTCTGGCCGGCAAAGCCCGGGGTATGCCCGGCGCCTATGTTGCTTTGTTCAAGCTGCTGGACAGCTGCGGCGGCATCGACATCACCCGGGATTTCATGGTGGGCTATACCGGCAGCCACAAGGCCTGTGAGCCCATCCTGCGGTATCTGGTGCACAATCTGGGCCTGCCCCGCTGCGAAACCGGCCACATCGGCACCGTGGTGGGCACCCATGCGGGCCCCGGCGCCGCCGGCATCGCCTTTTTCTGCAGCGAGGAGACGGAAGAAGAGCAAGAATAACCGCTGAAAATCAAATCGCCCCCTGCGTTTTCAAGGCGCAGAGGGCGATTTTTGTATGCGTTTTTACTGGATCATGCCTTTTTCCCGGGCATATTCCTCGATGAGTTCCCGCTCCAGGAAGGGAGTTTTTTCTCCCATCCGGTCCCGGTAGCTCTCGTGGCCCTTGCCGATGAGGGCGATGAGGTCCCCGGGCTGGGCGTGGTCGATGGCATAATGGATGGCGTCCAGCCGGTCGTGGATCTCCACATAGGGAGCATTGGGGTTGCCTTTGGCCATGCCCTGCTTGATGTCGGCGATGATGTCCTCTACCTTTTCAAACCGGTTGTTGTCCTCGGTGAGAATGGTGAAATCGGCCATTCGGGCCGCGCATTCGCCCATGGCATAGCGGCGCAGCTTGCTGCGGTTGCCGCCGCAGCCAAAGATACAGACCAGCCGCTTGGGCTTGTAGTCCCGCAAAGTGTGCAGCAGGCTTTCCATGGACAGCTCGTTGTGGGCGTAGTCGATGAGAATGGTGAAATCGTCGCTGATGGGCACCATCTCGGCCCGGCCCTTGACGTTCACCCGCTCCAGAGCCCCCTGGATGGCCGCGTGGGGTACTCCCAGCACCCGGGCCACCGCCACGGCGCAGAGAGCGTTGTAAACGCTGAACCGGCCGGGCATATTCACCCGCACGTCCAGGTCCTCGGCGCCGCTGATATGGAAGGCGGCCCCCAGGAAATCCCGGCTGCGCAGCAAGGTGTAGTCGTCGGTGCGGTAGTCGGCCTTGGGGGAGAAACCGAAGGTGACCAGATCGCAGGTGTGGCCCTCCAGCAGACCCTCCAGGTGCTCGTCGTCGGCGTTGACCACCCCGTGGCGGCAGCGCTGGAACAGCAGACCCTTGTAGTGGAGGTACTCTTCAAAATCGGCGTGCTCGCCGGGGCCGATGTGGTCGGGACTGATGTTGGTGAATACACCCACATCGAAGAAGATGCCCCCTACCCGCTCCATCTTGAGTCCCTGGCTGGACACCTCCATCAGGGCGGTGTCGCAGCCGGCCTCTACCATTTGCGCAAAGGCCTTCTGCAGCTCGTAGCTTTCGGGGGTGGTGTTGGCGGTTTCCATGTGGGTATCCCGGATGGTGATGCCGTTGGTGCCCACCAGACCCACCACATGGCCGGCGGATTCCAGCACGGTTTTGATCATATGGGTGGTGGTGGTCTTGCCCTTGGTACCGGTGACACCCACCAGCGTCATCTTGCGGGCGGGGTAGCCGAAATAGGCCGCCGACATCTGGGCCATGGCCAGCCGGGTGAAGGGCACCTGCACCACCGTGACACCGGCGGGCATGGGAATGTCGTGGTCGATGACCAGAGCCGCGGCCCCGGCGGCTGCCGCCTCACCGGCCAGATCGTGGCTGTCCCGCTGGGTGCCCACAATGCAGACAAAGACGCAGCCGGGGCGGATCTTGCGGGTATCGTAGACAATGTCGCAGACGTCGGTCTCGGCGCTGCCCTGCCGAAGGGTGTATTCCACATCCTGTAAAAGGGTTGCAAGCTGCATAACGGTTCCCTCTTTCTGTCAGCGTTTCACAAAGTATTCGTTGTACCAAACCAGGAAGATAAAGATGCACCAGATCTGGCGCCAATTGTCCCGCTTGCCGCTGATATGGTCGTCCAGCAGGCGGTCCAGCTCCTTCACTTGGAAGAACTCGGCGGCCTCGGGGGTGTGGAACTGCTGGCGCACCTTGGCGGCGTAGGTTTCCTCCCGCAGCCAGGCGCGAACCGGCACCGGGAAGCCCAGTTTTTTCTTGTCGGCGGTCTGCTGGGGAATGCTGCGCAGGGCGGCGCCCCGCATGGCGATCTTGGTGTTCTGGGCATTGGCCCGGTAGCAGGTGGGAATGTGCCGGGCTACCTCAAACACCTCTTTGTCCAAAAAGGGCACCCGCAGCTCCAGGCTGTTGGCCATGCTCATCTTGTCGGCCTTGAGCAGGATATCCCCCACCATCCACAGGTGCAGGTCGGTGTACTGCATCCGGGTGACGGCATCGGCGTTGCGGGGATGGGTGAAGTAGGGCCGGGAGAGATCGGTGGGCTTGGTGCGGCCGTTGTACTCTTTCAGCACCTTTTTCTTCTGGCGCTCAGTGAACAGATTGGTGTTGCCGATATACCGCTGGGCCAGAGGCCGGCTGCGGCGCACCAGGAAGTTGATCCCGTGGACCGGGGGCAGCAGCTCGGCCACCGCGCCCACCGCCCGCCGGATGGGCAGGGGGATATGGTCGTACCAGGAGACGGTGAAGGGCTCTTTATAGATGTTGTAGCCGCCGAAAAATTCGTCGGCCCCCTCGCCGGACAGACAGACCTTCACCTGCCGGGCGGCTTCCCGGTTGACGAAATACAGCGCCACGCTGGCGGCATCGGCCAGGGGCTCATCCATATGGTATTGGATACGGGGCAGGTTCTCCCAATATTCCTCGGGGGTGATGCGGTAGGCGGTGTTGCTCACCCCGATGTGCTCGCTGAACTTTTTGGCGTAGTCGGTCTCGTCGTATTTTTTGTCGGCAAAGCCCACGGTGAAGGTCTTGTCCACGTGAGCCAGGCAGGCCATGTAGCTGGAGTCCACGCCGGAGGACAAAAAGCTGCCCACCTCCACGTCGCTGATCTTGTGGGCGGCCACCGAGTCCTTCATGACGTTTTCGATCTCGGTTTCCCAATCCTCCAGGCTTTTTCCCTCCTGGGGTTCAAATTCCGGCTGCCAGTAGCGGCGCACCGTCACCCGGCCGTCCTGCCAGGTAAGGCAATGGGCGGGCAGCAGCTTGCGGACCCCCTCAAAGAAGGTGTCCTCCCCGGGGGAATACTGGAAGGTGAGGTAGAGTTCCAGCTGGTCCCGGTTGAGCTTTTTCTCAAAGTCGGGATGGGCCAGAAAACTCTTGATCTCGCTGCCGAACAGCAGCAGATCTTCCTTCTGGTAATAGTAGAAGGGCTTGATGCCGAAGAAATCCCGGGCGCAGAACAGCTTCTGGGCCTGTTTTTCCCAGATTGCGAAGGTGAACATGCCGCGCAGCCGGCCCAGCATCTCCTCGCCCCACTGCTCGTAGCCGTGGACCAGCACCTCGGTGTCGGATTTGGTGGCGAACACATGGCCTTCCTGTTCCAGCTCGGCGCGCAGGGTCTGGTAGTTGTAGATCTCGCCGTTGAAGATGCAGACGATGCTGCCGTCCTCGTTTTCCATGGGCTGACGGCCGCCTTCCAGGTCGATGATGGAGAGCCGGCGATGGCCCAGGGCCACCCGCTGGTCCAGGTATTCGCCGCTGCCGTCGGGGCCGCGGTGGACGATGGCGTCCATCATGCCGTGGAGCACCCCGGCGTCGGGGGGGCGCTTGCTGGTAAATCCTGTGATTCCACACATAGCTGTATATCCTCCGTTGTGGCCGCGCAAACGGCCGCGGTGTTTTTTTATTTTGCCCGGCAAAGCGGATTGCAGGCAGATATGGTTATTATACTACAAAGGCACCGCCTTTAAAAGTGGTTTGCACGCAAAAAGCCCGCACCCGGGCAGACCCAAAGGTGCGGGCAGAAAAGGCGGTTACATACCGGCGGCGATGGCGTCGGCCAGGGCCTGCAGCTCGGCCAGCTGGGGCTCCTTGACGCTGGATTTCAGGGTGGGCAGCTGCTCCAGAACCGTCATGTTCTTGAGATTGGCCAGGATGGCCTGCATCTGCTTGGCGCTGGTGGCGGCCCAGCTGCCGTTCTGGATAAAGGCCAGCGTGCGGTTCTGCAGGTTGTGGGCGGCCAGCTCGTGGAGCAGGTGCTCCATATTGGAGAAGATGCCGCTGTTGTAGGTGATGGAAGCCAGCACCACATGGCTGAACCGGAAGGCGTCGGCCAGGATGTAGGAGGAATGGGTGGCGGACACATCGTACAGGCGGATGTTGCGCACGCCTTTTTCGGCCAACATGCCGGCCAGGATGTCGGCGGCGGTCTCGGTGTTGCCGTAGATGGAACCCACCGCGATAACTACGCCCTTTTCCTCGGGGGTGTAGGTGCTCCAGGCGTTGTATTTCTCCAGCAGCCAGGCCAGATCCTTGCGCCATACCAGGCCGTGGAGGGGGCAGATCATGCGGATGTCCAGGCCGGCGGCCTTTTTCAGCAGGGCCTGCACCTGGGCGCCGTATTTGCCCACAATGTTGGTGTAGTAGCGGCGGGAATCATCCAGCCAGTCCTTCTCGTAGTCCACCTCGTCGGCAAACAGATTGCCGTTGATGGCGCCGAAGGAGCCGAAGGCGTCGGCGGAGAAGAGGATGCCGTCGGTGGAATCAAAGCTCACCATCACCTCGGGCCAATGGACCATGGGGGCGGTGACAAAGGTGAACTGGTGACGGCCGGTGGACAGGGTATCCCCCTCCCCTACGGTGATGACGCGATCGGCCAGGTTTTCCACATCGTAGAACTGGTTGATCATGGCCACGGCCTTGGCGGTGCAGACCACCTTCATCTCGGGGTATTCCCGCAGCATATCCGACACGGCGCTGCAGTGGTCGGGCTCCATGTGCTGTACCACCAGGTAGTCCAGAGGACGGCCGTTCAGCAGGGTGGCCACGTTGTCCCGGTAGCGCAGGCTCACCGAGCGGTCCACGGTGTCGAACAGGACGGTCTTTTCGTCCAGCAGCAGGTAAGAGTTGTAGCTCACGCCCCGGGGGACGGGATAGACGTTTTCAAACAGGGCAATGCGGCGGTCGTTGCCGCCCACCCAATAGAGGTCGTCGGTGATCTTGCGAAGATAATTCATTGCATCCACTCTCCTTGTCCGGCCGCTGCGGCTTTTGCAGGGCACGCGGCCTGTTTGTAAAACACCCGGCGCTGTACCGCGCCCGGCAAAAAAGCAAAGGACAGCCGGGGACTGCCTGTCCCCAAACCTTATCTATCATAGCAAAAACCCGGGGTTCCGTCCAGTCCCGAGGCAAAAATTTTGGCAGGATGGCGGGAAAATTTTCAAAAAAGAGCGGCTTTGTGCAGACTGTGCACAAAGCCGCCCTTCTAGCGTTGGGTATAAGCCAGCCTGCTGAAAGGCCGGGATTACTCTTTCTCGCTGTCGCAGCAGCCCTGGCAGCCGTCGCAGCCTTCCTCGCCGCAGTCCTCGTCGAATTCCACTTCAAACTCGGTGCCGCAGTTGGGGCAGGCCAGGTCCTCGCTGACGAGGGTAGCTTCGTCTACGCAGACGGTTTCGCCGCACTTGGGACAGGTGATCTCGTAGTAGGGATCTTCATCCTCGTCCTCTTCTTCGTCGTCCTCGTCCTCGTAGTCTTCCTCGTCGCCAAAGACATACTCTTCCAGGTCGTCCATATCCTCGTCCACAGCGTCCAGCTCGTCATAGATCTGGTCCACGTCCTCTTCCAGGTTGGACACGGAATTGGCCATCTCGTCCAGCAGTTCTACAACTGCCTTCAGCAGCTTGCCTTCCTTGGTGGTGTCGCTGATCTCCAGCCCGTCGGCCAGACCTTTGAGGTATGCAGCTTTTTCAGACAGATTCATTGAGAATTCCTCCTCGTTTGGCCTGAAAAATCAGGCGCGCTCCATATACTCGCCGGTGCGGGTATCGATGCGGATCATGTCGCCCTCGTTGATGAACAGGGGAACACGGATCTCAGCGCCGGTCTCCAGCACAGCGGGCTTCAGGGTGTTGGTGGCGGTGTTGCCCTTCACGCCGGGCTCGGTGTGGGTGACTTCCAGAACCACGAAGTTGGGAGCCTCGATGCCGAACACATTGCCCTTGTAGGACAGGATCTTCACCAGCTCGTTCTCCTTGACGAACTTGAAGGAGTCGCCCAGGTCCTTCTCGTGGATGGGCACCTGCTCGTAGGTCTCGGTGTCCATGAAGTAGTAGAGCTCGCCGTCGTTATAGCTGTACTGCATCTCGCGGCGCTCGATGTAGGCGCGGGGGAACTTAGCGGTGGGGTTGTAGCTGGTCTCGGTGACGGCACCGGTGATGACGTTCTTGGTCTTGGTGCGCACGAAAGCAGCGCCCTTGCCAGGCTTTACATGCTGGAACTCCACCACCTGGAGAACCTTGCCGTCCTCTTCAAAGGTAACGCCGTTGCGAAACTCGCCTGCAGTAATCATATCCGAAATCCTCCAATAGTAAAAACTTTGAACTGTGTAACCACAACTACTTGATATTGTACCCGATAAACATCCATTTTTCAAGGGGGGATTGTCCCATTCCGCCAGGTTTGTGGGCAAAAAAGGGCAAAATCACCCCAAAAAGGGCGTTCAGCCGCCCTGCAGCTGCTGATAATAGCCCTTCATGGCGGCGGCATCCTCGGCCTGGGTACCGGCCGATTCGCAGATGATAACCGGCTCGAGGCCCCGCTGGTACAGCAGTTCCAGCAGCGGCTCGTAGTCGGGGCCGAAGGAGCGGCCGTCGGCAAAGGTGAGATGCCGCTTCTCCCCGCCGGCCGTGTATTCAATCATACTGAAATGGGCGTGGAAATGGCTGGCGCGGTCGTCCTGCAGAGCGTCGGCCATTTTGTCCAGCAAAGCCGCCATGGCCGCCTTGTCGGCACAGCCTCCCTGGGTGCGGGCGTTGAGATGGCCGAAGTCGATGCAGGGGGTGATGCGCTTGTCCACGCTGCACAGGGCCAGCACCTCCTCCAGCGTGCCCAGCTGGCCCACCTTGCCCATGGTTTCGGGGCAGAGGGTGAGATCGCCGAAGCCCTCCCGGTCCACAGCCTCCACCATGCGGGCCATGGTGTCCATGGCTTTTTCCAGAGCCGCTTCCCGGCTCTGCTTGCCGCAGCTGCCCGAATGGAAGATGATCCGTCTGCCGCCCAGCAGCCGGATGGCCCGGGCGCTCTGCAGGATATAGTCCACCGAGTTGAGCCGCTTTTCCTCTTCCAGGCTGCTCATGGAGATATAGTAGGGGGCGTGGAGGGAGTAGACGATCCCCTGCTGCTGGGCCTGCTGGCGGATGGGCAGGGCGGATTTTTCGCTCACCCGCACACCCCGGCCGCACTGGTATTCAAAGGCGTCCAGACCCATTCCCTTCAGGTACAGGGGCATCTGGGAGCCGTTTTTGTATCCCTGCTGGCGGAAGCTGTCGCTCTCGCCGGCGGCGCCGAACAGAATCACAGCAGTTTCCCTCCCTGCTTAAAATATTTTTCAATAAAGGGCTTTTCCAGCTTGCGCCGGAACAAAATCCCCTTTTTGATATCCCGGGTCATGGGCTGCACCACCAGCACCCGGATGCCGTAGAGCCAGCCTGCCAGCCGGTCGGTGAACAGCTGATCCCCCACCAGAGCCACCTGGCCGCGCCTTACCCCCAGCAGATGCCGGGCCCGGGCAAGGCCGCCGGGCAGAGGCTTGCAGCCCATGGAGATATACTCCAGACCCAGCTGCCGGGCAAAGGGTTCCACCCGGCGGCGCAGGTTGTTGCTGACAATGACCATGCGCACCCCCTGGGCCTTCATTTGCTCCAGCCAATCGGCCACCGGCTGGCTGAGCTGCTGGCTGCCGTGGGCGGTGAGGGTGTTGTCCACATCCAGCAGCAGTGCCCGGATGCCCTGCTGGCGCAGAAACTCCGGGGTGATGTGGGTGATATCCTGAAACAGATATTCCGGGGTAAGCATGGCAGATTCTCCTTTGTTGCGGATGGTAGGTAAAATTAAAGGCGGGCCCCGCTTGGCAGGACCCGCCTTTCACGCACTTTAGCCGTGCCGCACACAATTACTTATACTTGCGCTTGCGAGCAGCTTCGGACTTTTTCTTGCGCCGAACGGAAGGCTTCTCGTAAGCCTCGCGCTTACGCACCTCGGCCAGCACACCGCTGCGGGCACAGGAGCGCTTAAAACGGCGCAGCGCGCTTTCCAGCGATTCGTTTTCTTTGACACGAATTTCCGACATCTTGTTCCCTCCCTTACATGAGGTAGGATCCGACCCGTTCACTGCCAATGGCCGCAATGCCTTGGCGGGAGGCCCATTCTGTTGATGAATCAACAGAATACATTATACAACATGGACTCCAATTCTGTCAACCTTCTTTTTCGGGTACGGCCAACTTTTTTTACCTCAATTTTTTATCCCCGAACAGCCAGGTTGACCAGCTTGCCCGGAACGAAAATCTCTTTGACGATGGTCTTGCCCTCCAGGGCGGCGGCCACGGTGGGCTCGGCCTTGGCGGCGGCGATGGCGTCCTCCTTGGCGATATCGGCAGCCACGGTGATGCGGCCGCGCAGCTTGCCGTTCACCTGCACGGCGATCTCCACGGTGCTTTCCACGCACTTGGCCTCGTCGTAGCTGGGCCAGGGATGATAGGCCAGTTCGTCCTCATGGCCCATCTGCTGCCAGGCCTCCTCGGTGAGGTGGGGAGCAAAGGGATTGAGCAGCTGCAGCAGGATCTCCAGCTCGGCGCGGGTGGCGCCGCCCTTGGCCTCGTACTCGTTGAGCAGGCTCATCATGGCGGCAATGGCGGTGTTGTGCTTGAGGCACTCGATGTCCTCGCCCACCTTCTTGATGGTGCGGTTGACAACGCCTTCCAGCTCGGGACGGACGCCCTCGCCGGCCACCTGCTTGTCCAGCAGGTTCCATACACGCTCCAGGAACCGCTTGCAGCCCTTGATGGAGCTGGTGTTCCAGGGAGCGGCCTTCTCAAAGTCGCCGATGAACATCTCATACAGGCGCAGGGTGTCGGCGCCGTACTCGGTGATCACGTCGTCGGGATTGACCACGTTGCCGCGGCTCTTGCTCATCTTCTCGCCGTTCTCGCCCAGGATCATGCCGTGGCTGGTGCGCTTCTTATAGGGCTCCTTGGTGGGAACCACACCGATATCGTAGAGGAACTTGTGCCAGAACCGGCTGTACAGCAGATGCAGCGTGGTGTGCTCCATGCCGCCGTTGTACCAGTCCACCGGACCCCAGTACTCCACGGCCTCCTTGCTCACGGGAGCAGTGTCGCAGTGGGGGTCCATGTACCGCAGGAAATACCAGCTGGAACCAGCCCACTGGGGCATGGTGTCGGTCTCCCGCTTGGCGGCGCCGCCGCAGCAGGGACAGGTGGTATTGACCCACTCGGTATGCCGGGCCAGGGGGCTCTCGCCGCCCTCACCGGGCTCGAAGTCGGTGATCTCGGGCAGCCGCAGGGGCAGCTCGCTCTCGGGCAGGGGTACCCAGCCGCACTTTTCACACCAGACCATGGGGATGGGCTCGCCCCAGTACCGCTGCCGGCTGAACACCCAGTCACGCAGCTTGAAGTTCACCTTGGCGTGGCCCTTGCCTTCCTTTTCCAGCCATTCGATCATGGCCTTCTTGGCGTCCTCCACCTTCATGCCGGTGAGGAAACCGCTGTTCACCATCACGCCGGTGGCGCAGTCGGTGAAGGCCTCT
>DXDW01000154.1 GCA_019115305.1 Candidatus Anaerofilum excrementigallinarum | reverse complement strand
TTTTGTGGTTAAAAAAACACAAAAGGAGGGAGCACGCCTGTGGAGCAACAACCTCTGCGGGACAAACGAGGCCTGACTGAGGAGGAATATCTGGCCCAGTATAAGCCCTCGGCCTACGAGCGGCCATCGGTGACGGTGGATATATTGCTGTTCACCATCCAGGACGGCCAGCTGAAACTGTTGCTGGTGCGACGGAAAAACCACCCCTATCTGGGCTGTTGGGCGTTGCCCGGCGGCTTTGTGGATATCCATGAAAGCCTGGATGCGGCGGTGTGCCGGGAACTGGCCGAGGAGACCAACCTGGCCTCCGACGTCTATTTCGAGCAGCTGTACACCTTTGGAGATGTGGACCGGGACCCCCGGATGCGGGTGATCACCTGCGCCTATCTGGGTCTGACCCCTGCTTCCAACATCCGCCAGACCCAGGCCGGAGACGACGCCCAGGACGCCGCCTGGTTCACGGTGGAGAAAACCATGGCCTACCAGGCCGACGGTGTCAACTGCTGGCTGCTCACTCTGCGCTGCCCCGAAAAAGGGCTGCATATCCAATACGCCGTCAAGGACCACGCCGAGGAACTGCGCAAGGTGACCGACATTGCCCTGTGCCCTTCCAGCCAGGAAAAGCTGGCCTTTGACCATGCCCGCAGCATCGACATGGCCCTGCAGCGGCTGCGCAACAAGGTGAGTTACGCCCCCATCGCCTTTCGGCTGGTGCCCCGGCAGTTCACGCTGGGCCAGCTGCAGAAGGTGTATGAAGTACTGCTGGGAGAAAAGCTGGACCGGGCCAACTTCCGCAAAACGGTGCGCCGGATGGTGCGCCAGGTGGAACAGCCCGCCGCCCCCAAGGGCCGCCGCCAGGTGATGCTGTTCCGGTACGACCCTCTGGCCCAGGCGGGAAACTGACACTCTTTCCCCGCCCTTTTCACGCCGGCCTGCCGGCTACTTATTAAGGAGGATTTCCGCTATGTCTGCCTTCAAGCCCGGTCCCCACTACAACAACAGCGCCATGATGATGGATTTCTACGAGATGACCATGGCCAATGCCTACTACCTCACCGGCCAGAAGGACACCCGGGTGTTGTACGATATGTTCTTCCGCCGGGTGCCGGACGGCGGCGGCTACGCCATCGCCTGCGGTCTGGAAAGCCTGGTGGAGCATCTGCTCAACTTCCATTTTGAGCCCGCCGACATCGAATATTTCCGTTCCAAGGGCATTTTTGACGAGGAATTTCTGGAGTATCTCTCCCACTATCGGTTCACCGGGGACATCTACGCCGTGCCCGAAGGAACCATCGTCTACCCCAACGAGCCCCTGATCCGGGTGGAGGCCGACGCCATCGGGGCCACCCTCATTGAGACCCAGCTGCTCACCTTTATGAACCACCAGTCCCGCATCGCCACCAAGGCCAGCCGCATCTGCCGGGGCGGACGGGTGATCATGGAATTCGGCAGCCGCCGGGCCATGGGCAACGACGCTGCTAACCTGGGCGCCCGGGCTGCCTATATCGCCGGCGCCGTGGGCACCGCCAACTGCCTGGCCGACCAGAAATACGGGGTACCGGCTCTGGGCACCATGGCCCACGCCTTTGTGGAGATGTTCCCCACCGAATACGAGGCTTTCGCCGCCTATGCCCGCATCTACCCCGACAACTGTACTTTGCTCATCGATACCTACGACGTGCTGCACAGCGGTCTGCCCAACGCCATCCGGGTACACAAGGAAATTCTGGAGCCCATGGGCAAGCGGCTGAAGGGCATCCGACTGGACAGCGGCGACCTTTCCTATCTGTCCAAAAAGGTGCGGCGCATCCTCAACGAGGCCGGCATGGAGGACTGCCAGATCTGCGTTTCCAACGGTCTGGACGAGTTCACCATGGCCGACCTGGTACTCCAGGGAGCCGCCATCGACAGCTTCGGCATCGGCGAGCGGCTGATCACCGCCGCCTCCGATCCGGTATTCGGCGGGGTGTACAAGCTGGCCGCCGTGGAAGAAAACGGCGAGCTGGTGCCACGCATTAAGGTGAGCGAAAACGAAGCCAAAACCACCAATCCCGGCAAGAAGATGGTCTGGCGGCTGCACAACAAGGACACCGGCTTCGCCATCTGCGACGTCATCACTTTGGACGGCGAGGAGATCCGGGAGGGTGAGCCCTACCACTGTGTGGACCCCCGCAAGCCCTGGAAAAATATCGTGGTGGAAAACTTCACCGCCACCCGCATCCTGCGCCCGGTGATCCTCCAGGGCCGGCTGGTACAGCCCCTGCCCAGCCTGGACCAGATCCGCGCCTACACTTTGCACCAGCTGGAAAACGAGGTGTGGGAGGAGGAGCAGCGCCTGTACAACCCCCACCAGCACTATGTCAACATGAGCCGCGACGCCTACGACCTGAAGATGCGCCTGCGGGATGAACACCACACCCGATAAAAAGGAGAGCATCATGAAGGAATACATCAAAGCGGGCGCCGCCACCCCCCGGGTACAGATCGGCGCACCTGCCAAAAACGCCGCGGCCATTCTGGAGCTGGCCGCCCGGCACACCGACTGCGCTGTGCTGGTTTTCCCCGAGCTGTGCATCACCGGCTACACCTGCGCCGATCTGTTCGGCCAGAGCTGGCTGCTGGAGCAGGCCCTGGCGGAGACCATGGCCCTGGCAGCCCGGCTGCCCCAGGTTGGTTTTACCGGTCTGGCGGTGGTGGGACTGCCCGTGGCCGCCGACAACCAGCTGTTCAACTGCGCCGCCTTTTTGCAGGGGGGCAAGATCCTTGCCCTCTGCCCCAAACGGCATCTTCCCAACTACCATGAATTCTACGAGCGCCGCTGGTTTGCGCCCGCCCAGGCCCGCCGCAGCGACAGCCTGGCTTTGCCCGATGCCGCCGGAAATCTGGTGGAGGTGCCCTTCGGAGAGGATATTCTGGCATGCAGCCCCGACGGCCGGCTGGTGATCGCCGCCGAGCTGTGCGAGGACCTGTGGGCTCCTGCTCCTCCCAGCGGCTTTGCCTGTCTGGCCGGGGCCAACCTCATCGTCAACCCCTCGGCCAGCAACGAGACCATCTCCAAACAGGACTACCGCCGGGATCTGGTGCGGATGCAGTCGGGCCGGTGTGTCTGCGGCTACATCTACGCCAGCGCCGGCCAGGACGAGAGCACCACCGATCTGGTATTCTCGGGCCACGACCTGATCTGTGCCAACGGCGCGGTTCTGGCCGAAAACATCTATCCCGACCAGAACGAAGGGGTCATCACCGCAGTGCTGGATATGCAGCTGCTGGCCAACGAGCGCCGGGGACTGAACTCCTATATGTCGGAACAGAACACTTTGCCCGGCTGGCGGAAGGTGGTCTCCCCCACTTTGGGAGCCAGCACCGCCCCCGCCGAGGAGCTGGCCCGGCAGATGCCGGTGGACCCCATGCCCTTTGTGCCCTCCGGCGAGGAGGAGATCGGCCGCCGCTGCGCCGAAATCGCCCGCATCCAGGCCACCGGTCTGGCCCAGCGGCTGCGCAAGACCGGCATGGACAAACTGGTCATCGGCATATCGGGGGGACTGGACAGCACCTTGGCCTTTTTGGTGGCGGCCGACGCCTGCAAACTGCTTGGCCTGCCCGCCGACCACGTTCTGGGCGTGACTATGCCCTGTGTGGGCACCACCAGCCGCACCCGCAGCAACGCCGAAACTCTGGTGCGGGCTTTGGGAGCCGATTTCCGGGAAATTGACATCAAGGCGGCCTGTGTGCAGCATCTGCGGGATCTGGGCCACGCCGAGGACGTCTACGACGTTGCCTTTGAGAACACCCAGGCCCGGGAACGCACCCAGATCCTCATGGACCTGGCCAACATGAACGGCGCTTTGGTGGTGGGCACCGGAGATCTGTCCGAGCTGGCCCTGGGCTGGTGCACCTACAACGGCGACCACATGAGCATGTACGGAGTCAACGGCTCCATTCCCAAAACGCTGGTAAAGACCTTGGTAAAATGGCACGCCGACACCAAGGGCGAAACCGTACCCGGGCTGCGGGAGGTGCTGTACGACATTCTGGACACCCCCATCAGTCCCGAACTGCTGCCGGTGTCCGATATCGGGGAGATGCAGCAGAAGACCGAGGACACCATCGGCAAGTACGATCTCCACGACTTCTTCCTCTACCAGATGGTGCGCCGGGGCTTTGCCCCCGCTAAGGTCTACCGGCTGGCCTGCCAGGCATGGCCGGAGGTTTCCCCCGCCTACATCCGCACCACCTTGCAAACCTTCTACCGCCGCTTCTTCACCCAGCAGTTCAAGCGCAGCTGCCTGCCCGACGGGGTAAAGGTGGGCTCGGTGGCCCTCTCCCCCCGAGGTGACTGGCGGATGCCCAGCGACGCCGACGGCTCGGAGTTTCTGGCTGCCATCGACGGCGAGGAATAAACCATCCAATAAAAAAATACGGCTGCCCCTTCTCTTTTCTGCAAAGAGAGCGGGCAGCCGCTTTTTTATGGCCAGCTTTCGGTCACCGGCGGGGGTGTGGGCTGAGGCGGGGTGCGCGCGGCGTAGGGTTCCAGGCCAAAGTAGGCGCAGAGACCCCGGTAATAGGCGTCGGCGGCCTTTTCGCTGCCCTCGGTACCGGTCCAGGCGGCCCGGTCGGCGGAATTGGTGATAAAACACTGCTCGGCCAGCACCGCCGGGCAGGGAGAATTTTCCAGGATGCCGAAACTTTTCAGGGTACGCTCCCGGCTGTCCTCGGCGTCCACGATCAGCTTCCGCTTGCCGCTGTAATAGGCAAACCGGATGCCGCTGCTGCCCCGCAGCCGGTGGCCGGCCTGGCCCATCTGGTCGGCAATGGCCGCTGCCAGTTTCATGGAATCCTCGCTCCATTTGCGCCCCGGCGGGGTGGGAAAGCACTCAAATCCGTGAGACTGGGCGGTGGAGGGGTCGCTGTTCATATGGATACTCAGCAGCACCGCCGCCCGCTGTTCGGCAACCCGGTCCACCCGCTTCTGGATGGAGCTGTCCTGGCCGTTTTCCCGCGTTCGCACCGGTTTGAAAAATGCATCCTCCGCCAGTAGCCGGTAGAGGGCGTCCACCGTCTGCTCACAGAGCAGTGTCTCCTTTGCCTGGCCGCTGCAGGCGCCGCTGTCGTTGCCGCCGTGGCCCGCATCCAGGGCCACCACATAGGGCGGGGCGGTGGAAATGGGGTAGGCTTCGGGAGTTTCCAGCAGGGCGTCTTCAATCAGTCCGGCGTTGCTCCACAGCCAGGCCAGAGTGGCCCCCGCCGCCACCAGGCCGCAGCCGGCGGCCAGCCATTGGCGGCGTCTCATGTGCCCTCCTTGTCAGCGGCGTCCAGTTCCCGCAGGCTGCCGAAGGTGTAGCCCATCTCCTCCCAGCGGGTGAGCAATTCGTCCAGAATGGCCGCGTTGGTGGAACTGGTGGAATGGAGCAGCACCACGGCTCCGTCGTGGGTGCGGGGAATCAGCTTGGAGAAAGCCTGCTCGGCGGTGGGCTGGTTTTCGGTGTTCCAGTCCACATAGGCCAGACTCCAGAACACGGTGCAATACCCCAGATCCTGGGCCCACTGGAGGTTGTCGTCACTGAATTTACCCTCGGGGGGGCGGTAGAATTTTTCCATCTCCTGGCCCACAGTTTCCCGGAACTGTTCCTCCACCAAAGCCAGTTCCTGGGCAAATTCCTCCTGGGATTTCTGGGTCATATTGGGATGATGCCAGCTGTGGTTGCCCACGATATGTCCTTCCTCCACCATCCGCTTCACCAGATCGGGGTAGTCCCGGATATAGGGTCCCACCACAAAAAAGGCCCCGGGGGCGTTGTGCTTTTTCAATGCGTCGAGAATCGCCGTCGTGTTGCCGTTTTCGTAGCCGGCGTCGAAGGTGAGATACAGCCGTTTGCCCGCTTCGGGAGCATAGTAGTGGGCGTTGTAGGGGGCCAACTCCTCCGCCGAGAGATTGGGCACCGGGGGCTGGTTTTCCTCCTGAAAGGAAAGTCCCCACTCGTAGTTGTCGCGGCTGACCACCTGCACCGCCTGGGGCTGTACCGCCGCAGCCGCCGCGGTGATCCCTCCCGCCGCCAGGCATACCGCCAGAACGCCGCCCATGAGAATGCGGCTGGTCTTTCGTCCCATACAATAAAACATGACCCTTCCCTCCCTTTCTGGTTCAGGATATGAGAGAAAAAGGCCAAAGATGCCCCGAAACGCAAAACCCGGAACCCGCCCTCTCCTTTTATACAAAGGAAAGAAGCAGGCTCCGGGTGCGGCACAGCAGATTTTTCAGCTCCGTTTTGTCCGATTTGCTCTTATCATTCACCAAACACCTTGATGTAGTCGGCCTTGAATTTTTCAATGCCCGCATCGGTGAGGGGGTGTTTGGTCATCTGCTGGATGACCTTGTAGGGCACGGTGGCGATGTCTGCTCCGGCCAGGGCGCAGTCGGTGACATGGATGGGATTGCGCACGCTGGCTGCGATGATCTGGCATTCGATATCCGGGTAATTGGCAAAAATCGCCGCAATGGACTGGATCAGATCAATGCCCGGCTGGCTGATGTCGTCCAGCCGGCCCAAAAAGGGGCTCACATAGGCCGCCCCCGCCCGGGCTGCCAGCAGCGCCTGGTTGGCCGAGAAGATCAACGTGCAGTTGGTGGGGATGCCTTCGGCAGAGAGCACCTTGATGGCTTTCAGGCCCTCGGCGGTCATGGGGATTTTTACCACCATGTGTTTGGGGTCCAGGGCATAGATGGCCCGGCCTTCCTCGATCATGCCGGCGGCGTCGGTGGTGGTGGCCTTTACCTCGCCGGAGATGGGGCCGTCCACGATGGAGGCGATCTCTTGCAGGGTTTCGGCATAGTCCCGGCCCTCCTTGGCGATGAGACTGGGATTGGTGGTCACGCCGGCGATCACACCCATGTCGTTGGCGGCGCGGATCTCCTCCACGTTGGCGGTGTCAATGAAAAATTTCATAGCATACTTTCCTCCCTTGTTTCTATTCGCAGCAGGCACCTGGCCCGCGGTACCGTTAAATCAGCTGGGCAAACAGATTCTTGCAGGTGGGATAAATCCGGCGGAAGCGGTCGTAACGCTCGTCGTACAACTGGGTCAGCTGCCGGTCCGGCTCCACGGTAGATTTCACCCGTACCAGCTCCTGGGCCGCCTGGCGAACCGAGGAAAACCGACCGCAGGCCACCATAGCCAGCATGGCTGCGCCGTAGCCGGGGCCCTGCTCGGTGGCCAGGGTATCCAGAGGAATGCCCAGCACATTGGCCAGAATGGTTTTCCACAGCGCCGACCGGGAACCGCCGCCGCAGATATTGGACCGGGGAATGTCGATGCCAAGGCTCTTGGCCACCTCGAAGGAATCCCGGATGGCAAAGGCCACCCCTTCCAGCATGGCCTGGGTCATGTCGGCGCGGGTGGTGTCCATGTTCATGCCGATGAAGGTTCCCCGGGCGTTGGTATCGTTGATGGGGCTGCGCTCTCCCATGAGGTAGGGCAGAAAATAGACGTGATTTTTGCCCAGCTTTTCGGGTAGAATGCGGGCTTCCTCTCCCTTGTAATCGGTGGTGCCGATGATCTCATCCTGCCACCATTTATTGCAGGAGGCCGCCGACAGCATACAGCCCATGAGATGCCAGCCGCCATCCGCATGGGCAAAAGCGTGGAGGGCATTGTTGGGGTCGACGCCGAAGCGCTCGGAGGAGATAAAGATGGTTCCCGAGGTGCCCAGGCTGATGTTGCAGTGGCCTTCCCCCACCGTGCCGGTGCCCACAGCGGCGGCGGCGTTGTCCCCCGCTCCCGCGCAGACCACCACATTCTCGGGCAGACCCAGAGCCTTGGCCGTTTCCGGATGCAAAGTACCCACCGCCTGCCAGCTTTCAAACAGCCGGGGCATCTGCTTTTCGGCGATGCCACAGATATCCAGCATCTCTTTGCTCCAGCAGCGGTGCTCCACATCCAGCAGCAGCATGCCCGAAGCATCGGAAAGGTCGGTGGCGTGGACGCCGGTGAGCCGATAGACCAGATAGTCCTTGGGCAGCATGATCTTTGCGATGCGTCCAAACAACTCCGGCTCCTGCTGCTGCATCCACAGCAGCTTGGGGGCTGTGAATCCCGCAAAGGCGATGTTGGCGGTGCAGCGGCTCAGTTTGTCCTTGCCCACGGTATGGTTGAGATAGTCCACCTGGGCGGCGGTGCGGCCGTCGTTCCACAGAATAGCGGGACGCAGCACCTGGTCCTGGTCATCCAGGGCCACCAGACCGTGCATCTGTCCCCCCGCTCCGATGCCCGCTACCTGGGAGGCGTCAAACCCCCGGAGCAGTTCCGGGATGCCCTCCAGACAGGCGTTCCACCAGTGGGCGGGGTCCTGCTCACTCCAGCCCGGATGGGGGAAAAACAGCGGATACTCCTTTGTTACGGTGTTTTTGACTTCGCCGTTTTCATCCACCAACAGGAATTTACAGGCGGAGGTTCCCAGATCAACGCCGATATACAGCATATTTGTCACACTCCTTTTGGAGTTTTCATGATTTCAGTATACGCCTTCTCGGTCGGTCCCGCTTTGACGATGCTGAAAATGGCATTAGATAAAGTTACGATTTTTCCACTTTCAGCAAATTGCACAGCCCGCTTTGTGCAGAACGTCAAAAGGTCCCGGCCTATTCCAACAAAGCCGGATGAATCGTCCTCTGGCAAGGACTGTTCCTCCGGCTCGTTTCAATAAGGAATATATGGCTCAAGGCAGGAGCCGGAAAATGTCCCGTTCAGAGCTGGCTTTGAGCGGCGCGGTATTCCGCCGGGCTGCATCCGTACTTTTCCCGGAAGATCCGGTAAAAGTAGCTGTTGTTCTCGTACCCCACAGTCTGCCGCACGGCGTCGGCGGCCAGGCGGGTATTGGTCAGCAGATAGGCCGCCTGCTGCAGCCGCCGCTGCTGCAAAAGCTGCTTGAAGTTGGCGCCGGTGTGCCGCTTGAGCAGACGGCTCAAAGCATAAGGGGGCATATGCAGCCGGTCGGCGGCCTCTTCCAAAGTGCCGGTGCGGTAACCGGTCTCGATATACTGCAAGGTGGCAAAGACGGCGTTTTCCTCCCGGCTGTCGGGCAAAGTGCGGTTGATGTTTTCCGCAAACAGGGTCAGGTTCTGCAGCAGCAGGCCCATGGTGGTCTGGTTGAGCAGGTTGGCCCCGGGCTTTTTTTCCAGCAGGGTCCAGATCATGTTTTCCAGCAGGTTTTCCACCGGCAGAATGTCCCGGGCCGCGATGTGCAGCCAGCCCGCAAAGGTGGATTCCCCCGCCAAAGTGGAGATGAGAAAATCCCGCAGCACATTCTCCTGCTCCAGCATGCGGAAGCTGCGGTCGAAAAACTGGGGCAGAATGATGAAATTCACCCCTACGTCCCCCTCGGCGGCGGGGAGGATCTCGTGGTAGACCGCTTGGTTCAGCAGCAGCAGGTCCCCTCTTTGCAGCTCCAGCCGCCGGCTGCCGTTGAGGATATGGGTGGTGGAACCGCTGCACATATACAGCATCTCCACATAGTTGTGCCGGTGGCGGGGAAAATGGACAAACCGGGTGTGGGGGCGTATCTCGATGAGCTTGCCCTTTTCCAGCAGCTTTTCGCTGTCCACCACAAAATCTCGCCCCGAGGTATACCGCTCCCGCTGTACCCCCTGCCCTTGCAGCAGGGCCTGTTCTTCCTCGGTGATGATGCGCAGCCGCGCCAGAAGCCTTTCGTCCATCTCGCTCCCGCCTTTCTTGTCTCCAGCATACCACGTCGGCATCCAAATTGCAAATAAGGTCCCTGTTTTGGCCAAGCGGCGACCTTATCCCCCGGCTGGGAAACCGCTACAATAAAGGTAACAACCAAACCGGAAAGGAGCACTCTCTATGGGAGCCTATTATCTGGCCATCGACATCGGCGCTTCCAGCGGGCGGCACATTCTGGGCCATCTGGAAGACAGGCGGATGGTACTGGAAGAGATTCACCGCTTCGACAACCGCCAGGTGCGCAAAAACGGCCACGACTGCTGGGACATCGACCATCTCTGGCAGGGCATTCTGGAGGGCCTGGAGATATGCGGCAAGCTGGGCAAGATTCCCTCCACTGTGGGCATCGATACCTGGGCTGTGGACTTTGTTCTGCTGGACCAGGAGGGCCGGCTGCTGGGTGACGCCGTGGCCTACCGGGACAGCCGCACCCAAGGTGCCGACAGGCTGGTGGAGCAAAAGATTTCCCCCGCTGCCCTCTACGCCCGCACCGGCATCCAGAAGCAGCCCTTCAACACCATCTACCAGCTGGCGGCTTTGCAGCAGGAACATCCCGAACAGCTGCAAAAAGCCCGCAGCCTGCTGATGATCCCCGACTACTTTAACTACCGGCTCACCGGCGTCCAGAAGCAGGAATACACCAACGCCACCAGCACCGGCCTGGTGAACGCCGCCGAAAAAGTCTGGGACGGGGAACTTCTGGACCTTCTGGGCCTGCCCCGGCAGCTGTTCGGGCCTCTGTCCATGCCCGGGGAAAGGGTGGGTCCCCTCTCCGAGGAGATCGCCGCCCGGGTGGGATTCCAGACCACGGTGGTGCTGCCCGCCACCCACGATACCGGTTCCGCCTTTCTGGCGGTGCCTGCTGAAAATGACCAATCGGTCTATCTGTCCAGCGGCACCTGGAGCCTGCTGGGGGTGGAGAACCAGACGGCCATCACCTCCGAGGAAAGCCGAGCCCAGAACTTCACCAACGAGGGCGGTGCCTGGTACCGCTACCGCTACTTAAAAAACATCATGGGACTGTGGATGATCCAGTCCATCCGCCGGGAACTCAACGGCGTGGATTATGTGGCCGGCAAGACCCGGGCCGACTGGACCTTGGATGTATCCGCCGGTCAAAAACAGTGGAGCTTCCCCGATCTGATCCAGGCCGCCGAGGCCGAAGTCGATTTTCCGTCAGTGGTGGATGCCAACGACGACCGGTTCCTGGCCCCGGCCAGCATGATCGCCGCGGTGCAGGCCGCTTGTGCCGACGCCGGCCAGCCGGTTCCCGCCACGGTGGGACAGCTGATGCAGTGCGTCTACCGCAGTCTGGCTCTCTGCTATAAAAATGCCGTGGCTGGTCTCTCCCGGCTCACCGGCCGGGAGTACACCGCCATCCACATTGTGGGGGGCGGCTGCCAGGATGGCTACCTCAACCGGCTCACCGCCGCCGCTACCGGCCTTCCGGTGTGGGCCGGCCCGGTGGAGGGCACCGCCATCGGCAATCTGGCCGTTCAGATGATCCGCGGCGGCAACTTCGCCGATCTGGCCGCGGCCCGAAGCTGTATCCGAAAAAGTTTTGACATCAAGGAGGTTCTTCCCCAATGAGTATGCTCGTGGAAACCAAAGCCCGGGTAGGCGTCTTTGCCATCGCCCTGGGCGCTTATCTTCCCCAGTTCCCCAGCCTGGTGCCGGAATTCCAGGCCCAGTATGAGCAGTTCAAAACCATGATCCCCGACTCGGTGGAACTGGTGGACGGCGGTATCGTCACCACCAAGGAGCTGAGCCAGGCCGCCGGAGACAAGTTCCGGGCCGCCGACGTGGATCTGGTGATTTTGCAGCTGCTGACCTACGCCACCAGCTACAACATGCTGCCCGCCGTGCGGGATCTGGATGTGCCGGTGGTGCTGGTGAACGTCCAGAAACTCCGGGCTCCCGACTACGAAAACACCGACACCGCCAAATGGCTGGGCGAGCTCTACGCCTGCGGCGCTGTGGGCGAGATGGTGGCCGACCTGGAGCGGGCCGGCAAGCGCCATGCCGTCATCACCGGCGTTGTGGAGGGCGGCGACCCTGTGGTTCAGGCCGAGATCGACGACTGGTGCAAGGCCGCCCAGGTGCGCCGCCGTTTCCGGGACACCAACCTGGCCCAGATCGGCCGCCCCTACCCCGGCATGATGGACCTGTACATCGACGAGACCAACCTCTACCACCGGATGTGGCTGTATACCAAACAGTTTGACTGGGAAAAGATGTGGGCCATTGCCGACGATATCACCGACGAGGCCGTCATCCGTGCCAAGGCCCAGGAAATTCTGGACACCTTCGACATCGAGGGCGGCGGCACGGTGGAAACCGTGTGGGAGATGGCCCGGTATGTGGTGGCCTTTGAGCAGTGGGTCAAGGATGAAAAAATCGCCTTCATCGCCTCCCACTACGACGGCTTTGCCCAGGGCAAGGCTGGCGTGCTGGACTCCATGCTGATCCCCGCCTTCTCCATGCTCATCAAGCAGGGTGTGGCCTGCGCCGTAGAGGGCGACATCAAGGTATCCATGGCCATGTCCATCCTCAAGACCATTTCCGGCCAGGGCCAGCTGTCCGAGATGTACTCCATCGACTTTGACAAGGACATCTGCATCATCGGCCATTCCGGTTCCGGCGATGCGGCCATCTCGGCCAAAAAGCCCACCATGAAGATCGTACCGGTGTTCCATGGCAAAACCGGCGGCGGCTACCTGACCCAGTTCTATCCCCATCTGGGCCCCGTGACCTATCTGGGCATCACCCAGGACAAGGACGGACACTTCAAGTTTGTGGTGGCCGAAGGCGTCAACGAGGAAGGCCCCATCTTCACCTTCGGCGACACCAACATGCGCACCCGCTTTGCCTGCGGCGCCCGGGAGTTTGTCAACCGCTGGAGCCAGGCCGGTCCCACCCACCACATGGCCGCTGCCGCCGGCCGCCACATCGACACCATCCTGAAGGTGGCCGAGATCTTCAATGTGTCGGTGGACGTCATCACCCGCTGAATTTCCCCTCCCAATGGGTTTGTACAGAAAGGAAGAAACGAAATGGAAATCTACGACATTGCCTGTGTAAAAGGCTTTATCCGCATGTGCAGCGACGGCTGGCAGCAGGGCTGGCACGAGCGCAACGGCGGCAACCTGACCTACCGCATGACCGCCGAGGACGTGGCCGCCTGCCGCCCCTGGTTTGACGAAACGCCCCGGGAATGGGTGAAGATGGGCGTTGCCGCCGACAACCTGGCCGGCGAATATTTCATCACCACCGGTTCCGGCAAATACTTCCGCAACGTGGAGCCCGACCCCATCCACAGTATCGGCATTGTGGAGATCAACGAGGCCGGCGACAGCTGGCGCATCGTCTGGGGTCTGGCCGACGGCGCCAAGCCCACCAGCGAATTCCCCAGCCATTTCATGAACCACAGCGTCCGCAAGGCCGCCACGGGCGGCGCCAACCGGGTGATCTACCACTGCCACGCCACCAACGTCATCGCCCTGACCTACATTCTGCCCCTGACCGACCGGGATTTCAGCCGGGCTCTGTGGCAGAGTGCCACCGAGTGTCCCGTGGTATTTCCCGAGGGCGTGGGCGTCTGCCCCTGGATGGTGCCCGGCGGCGCGGACATCGCTCTGGCCACCAGCGAGAAAATGAAGAGCTACCAGGCTGCTGTCTGGGCCCAGCACGGCCTGTTCGCCTCCGGCCCGGATTACGACACCACCTTCGGCCTGGCCCACACCATTGAAAAGAGCGCCGAGATTTATGTAAAGGTACTGTCCATGGGCGGCGGGCTGATCCGCCAGACCATCGAGGACGACGATCTGCGGGCCATTGCCCGGGACTTTGGCGTCACCCTCAACGAGGAGTTTCTCCACTGATTCTTCCGTTTCTGTGCGCCGAAATCTATGGCCTATTTTTACCACAACAATCAGTAAGTCTTTGTCCGTATAAAGACAAAAAGCCGTCTCCCCGAAGGATTCTCCTTTTGGGGGACGGCTTTTTTGTATACAAAGAATCGGCAAAGGGTCAGATTTCCTCGTCCGGCGGCTGGCCGTCGTGGGCCGGCCACCGGCATTCGGTGATCTCCATATTGGTGAACACCGCCCGGAAGGAGGAATCCTCCGGGCTGCAGGCATACACCCCAAAGCGGATTTCATCCTTGGCCTCGTGGAGATGGCAGACACGCATCTGATGGAACTCCACCCCGTTCTCCGAGCATTCCAGGCAGAAATCGTCCTGCCGGCGGCTCAGCCGATACCACATGGACTTGATATGGGCCGGAATTTCCGTGGTGGCCCAGTCGGAATAGCCGTGGTTGGTCACCACGCTGCCCAGATGCTGGAACTTTTCGTTTTCGTACTCGATGGAGCCCTTGATCCAGTTTTCGCTGTCCAGATAGACCACTACGCCGCACTGGTCAAAGCGGTGGTGACTCTGGGAAAAATCGGTTTTTACCACAAAGGAAAAGAATTGCTCCCGGGTGGCCAGCTGCAGCACCGGGGCGTTGTCGTTGCGAAAATGGTAATAGGTGCGCTGCCACAGGTCGGTGTGGGGCTTGGTGACGATCTCGATCTTGTCCCGGGTGACGAGGCAGCTTTCCGGTTCCCGGGTCCATTGCAGGTTCTCTTCATCAAATGTCATTTTCATACCTC
>DXDW01000153.1 GCA_019115305.1 Candidatus Anaerofilum excrementigallinarum | reverse complement strand
GCCCGCCCCACCACCGCCGATCTGGCGGTGGCACTGGATCTGGCCGCCAAACAGCGGGGGGAGGTGGAACGCCGGGAGCGTACCCTGGACGACTGTGCGCAGCGGGTTCAGCGGCAGCAGAAACAGCTTGCCGATCTGCGCGCCGAGACCCTGCCGCTGACCCAGGGGCTTCCCTATGAGCAGGACGCCCAAACTTATGAGCAGATGGAGGATCTGTGCGAGGAATACCGGGAACAGTACCGGACCATTTCCGAGGGCAAGGAAAAGCTGGAACTGTGGCAGAGTCAGGTGCTGGATCTGGAACAGCAGTTGGATGCTCTGAACGAGGACATGCTGGCCTGCACCGACCGGGTCCGCCGCCAGCAGGCCGAACAGCGCAAGACAAAGGCCGCTCTGGAGGAGCTGGAACGCTATCTGGCCCGGCCGGAAATCCAGGCCCTGGCCCGGAAGCTGGAAGAGCTCAACGCCGCCCTGGACCGGGCACAGAAACAATACCATGAAACCGATACACAAATTCAACTGCGGCAGAACGATCTGGACCACCAGGGACCCGAGCTGACCCGGAAAAAGCAGGACCTGCAAAAGGCCATCGGGGAGGAGGAAGCGCTTTGTCAGATCTTTGAAGAAGAACTTTGCCGCGGCCCCGGTCAGCCGGGGCGGGGGGAGGAGCCTCTGTGGCGGCAGGCGGAAGCCGCCCGGGACCACATCCGCCAGAAGGACCGCAATCTGGGGCCGGACGACCTGCGTACATCCTTAGAAAAAAATATGCACATGGCCAGTACGCTGAATCCCTACCGCATGGGAATCCAGCCGCTGTTTGCCAGTGAGGAAGGGCGGCTGCGCAGCCGCGTCTGTATCGAACTCTACCTGGACGGCCAGCGATTGGATCTGCTGGATTTTATTCGGCGGCTGGAAAGTCAGCGGGATGTGGAAGAACAGCTCCTCTCCCAGGAAGACCGGCGTCTGTTCGAAACGATTCTCAACCAGACGGTCATCACCAAGCTGAGCCACCGCATCAACAGCAGCCAGGAATGGACCCGGCGGATGAGCGGCATTATGGAACAGCTGAATACCTCTATGGGATTGCGGTTCAGCCTTGTGTGGAAGGGAAAACCCGCCGACCAGCAGAAGGAACTGGACACTGGGGAACTGATCAAGTTGCTGCGCAAGGACCCGGCATTGATGGGGGATGTGGACCGGCAAAAGATCACCGACCATTTCCGCGCCAAGATCAACCGGGCGCGGGAGCGCTCCCAGATGGAAGCCACCCCGGCCACCTACTCGGAGCTGATGCGGGAGGCCCTGGATTTCCGGAACTGGTTCACCTTCCGCCTTTTCTACCAAAAAGGCGGAGCGGAAAAGCAGACCAAAAAGGAGTTGACCGATTCTGCCTTCAACAGCTTCAGCGGTGGCGAGAAGGCTATGGCCATGTATGTGCCGCTGTTTGCGGCACTGGCCGCCCAGTATGCAGCAGCCAGCGGCGAGGCCCCCCGCCTGATGGCGCTGGATGAAGCCTTTGCCGGTGTGGATGAGACCAACATCGAAAGCATGTTTGCCCTGGTCCACGAGCTCGGGTTCAACTATATTATGAACTCCCAGGCGCTGTGGGGATGCTACCCCACGGTATCCTCACTGAATATTGCAGAATTGTGGCGTCCCCAGAATGCGCAAATCGTCACGGTGCTGCGGTATCATTGGGACGGCCATGTCCGGAGACTGGAGGAATCATGAAAGAAACAGCTTTGCGGGACTATTTTACCGGCACCCCCGGTTGGCGGCGGCAGCTGGCCCAGCTGCGCAAAAAATGCCTGGCCGACTATGATGACGGTGTGATCCGGCTGCAGGATGCCACCCCAGAGGAATGCCGTGCCGCCGAGGGACTTCTGGGCCGCCATTTTGTGCCACCCCAGCTGCGCTACAAAGTGTCGGATTTTGAAAAAGCCCTGCGCGACAGCCGTTTTGCGGTGACCGATCTGGCGGAATTCTGGCAGCAGCTGGACGGGGTGCCGCTGCGCTCCCATGCCCGGCAGAAAGCGGACCGCCAGCAGGCAGTGCACCGCTTTTTCGCCGCAGAGGCGGATTTGCCCCACGGTGCGGCGGCGCGAAACTGGTTGCAGGCGATGGAAGAAGAGAAAAGCCATGGTTTCGGGATTCTGCAGGACCGCATCGGGCAGCCCGAGGCTGCCCGGTGGCTGCACTGGGTCTGCTGCACGCTGGACCGGCGGCAGCAACACACGGAGCCGGAGGAGCTGGCGCTGTGCAGTTATGCGGTCTCCACCGATCCCCACGCCCTGGACGGGAAAAATCCGGCGGGCAGCTTGCTGCTCCACGCCCTGGCCTTCTGGCAGCAGGTGCCGCTGCCTACCCGCGCCCGCCAACGCCTGGCGCTGCTGCGCCGCTGCGGACTGATGCAGGACGATATTTCGGATTTTACCGTGCAGCGCGGCCTGATCCTGACAGGGGCCGACGGCCGGGAACATCCTGCCTGGGCACAATTGCGGCAGGCGGGAAAATTCTGCCTGCTCACTTCCTCCCAGCTGGGGGAGATAACCGGTGCGGCAAGCCCCACCGGGCGGGTGTATCTGCTGGAAAACCAGATGCTTTTCTCCTCTCTGTGCCGGCAAAGCGGGCTGCATCACCCGCTAGTCTGCACCTCCGGTCAGCTGAAGGAGGCCTCCTGGCAGCTGTTGGACCTGCTGGCACAAACCGATTGCCTGTTTTATTACGCCGGGGATTTTGACCCGGAAGGCCTTTCCATC
>DXDW01000152.1 GCA_019115305.1 Candidatus Anaerofilum excrementigallinarum | reverse complement strand
AGCTGTGCAGCAGCCAGGGGCTGGATTTCACCATGAGCCAGCTGGCGGCCCAGCTTGGCATGAGCAAAAAGACTTTGTATGTGCTCTTTGACAGCAAGGAGGCTCTGCTGCTGGCCGCGGTGGATGCCATGTTCGACGCAGTGAAGGCCGACGAGGCCAAAATACTGGCCCGGCAGGACCTAAGTCTGGCGGACAAGGTGCGGCAGCTGGTGGTAGTGCTGCCCGATTCCTATAAAGGTCTGGATTGGAGCCGGCTGCAGGGAGTGGAGGAAAAATACCCTGCGGTCTATGGCCGCATCCGCCAGCGGCTGGAATCGGAATGGGAGCCCACTTTGGAGCTGCTGCGCCAGGGTATGGAGCAGGGAGAACTGCGCCCCTTCCAGCCGGGGCTGCTGCGGACTGTGGTGGAGGGAGCCATGGAACATTTTCTTTCCAGCGACGCCTTACAGCGGGAAGGCATCGGTTATGTGCAGGCCTTGGACGGCATGATGGATCTTTTGATGGAAGGTATCCTGGCAAAAAGATGATAAACAATGAAACGGTATCCTTTGAACGACGGCTGGTATTTCACCCCGGGGTTTGATCCGCGTCTGCCCCAGTTGGAAAAGCCGGAGGGCGAGTTTGAGCCGGTGCGGCTGCCCCACACGGTGCGGCTGCTGCCCTTCAACGATTTCAGCGAACAGGATTACCAGATGGTCAGCGGCTATCTGCGCTTTTTCACGCCCCCGGAAAGCTGGCAGGGCCGGCGGGTGCGGGTGGTGTTTGAGGGAGCAGCCCACCGCGCCCGGGTATACCTCAACGGGCAGCTGCTGGCCAGCCACAGCTGCGGCTATACCGCCTTTACGGTGGACCTCACCCGGCATCTGCGCTGGAAAGAGGAAAACAATCTGACGGTGGAGCTGGACAGCCGGGAAAGCCTGGACCAGCCCCCCCTTCGGCAATGTCATCGACTATCTCACCTACGGCGGTCTCTACCGGGAGGCCTATCTGGAGGTAGGCGGCCCCGGCATCATCGACGATCTCTGCGTCCGGGCGGATATGGACGGCAGCGTCTGCTGTCTGCCCCGGTGCGAAGACGCCCAGGGACTTACTTTGCGCCTGGCCGTTTGCAGCGAAGAGGGCGAGCAGCTGGCCGGCTGGCAGGGAGACGCCGGCCAGGAGCAGGTGCCCTTGCAGGTGGAAAATCCCGTTTTGTGGGACTGCGACCACCCGGCCCTATACTGGCTGCAAGCCGCCCTGCTGCAGGGGGACACAGTCGTGGACGAGCACACAGTGCGCTTTGGCTTCCGGCGGGTGGAATTTTGCCCCGACGGCTTTTATCTCAACGGCAAACGGGTGCAGCTGCGGGGCCTCAACCGCCACCAGAGCTGGCCCTATCTGGGCTACGCCGCCCCGGCCCGGGCCCAGCGGCTGGACGCCGATATTTTGAAATACGAGCTGGGCTGCAACGCGGTGCGGACCAGCCATTATCCCCAGAGCCACCATTTCATTGACCGCTGCGACGAGATCGGCCTGCTGGTGTTCACCGAGATCCCCGGCTGGCAGCACATCGGCGGCGAGGACTGGAAAGCCCAGGCCCTGGCCAACACCGAGGAGATGGTGACCCAGTGGCGCAATCACCCCTCCATTTTCCTGTGGGGTGTGCGGATCAACGAGAGCGCCGATGACGATCAGCTCTACCGCCGCACCAACGAGATCGCCCATCGCCTGGACCCCACCCGTCCCACCGGCGGGGTGCGCAATCTGGTACACAGCCACCTGTTTGAGGATGTGTACACCTACAACGATTTCTCCCACCACGGTACCAACCGGGGCTGCGCCTCCCGGGCTACCATCACAAAGGACAAGGAAAAAGGCTATCTCATCAGCGAGTACAACGGCCATATGTTCCCCACCAAAGCCTGCGACTGCGAGGCAAAGCGGCTGGAGCACGCCCTGCGCCATGTCCGGGTGGTGAGCGATGCCGCCCGGCAGCCGGGGATTGCGGGCAGCTTTGGCTGGTGTATGTTCGATTACAACACCCACCGGGACTTCGGCAGCGGGGACCGGATCTGCTACCACGGGGTGATGGATATGTTCCGCAACCCCAAGCTGGCGGCGGCGGTGTATGCCAGCCAGCAGGAGGAAAAGCCGGTGCTGGAGATCAGCAGTTCCATGGATATCGGGGAATATCCCGCCGGCGACCTGGGCACCGTGGGGGTGTTCACCAATGCCGACCGGGTGGATGTCTACCGCAACGATCTGCCCGCCGGTTCCTTTGCACCCGCCAAGGAGTACGGGGGCCTTGCCCACCCGCCGGTGCTGGTTGACGACACCGTGAGCGGGATGCTGGAACAGCAGGAGGGCATGAGCCGCCGCACCGCCCGTATGGTGCGGGATGTGCTGCTGGGAGTGGCGCGCTGCGGCACCGCCCTGCCGCCGAAACTTTTGCTCAAGGCGGCCTGGCTCATGGGCTGCAAGGGTTTCACCCGGGACAAGGGCCTGGACCTGTACAACCGCTATATAGCGGGCTGGGGCGGCCAGGTAGTGCGCTGGCGCTTCGATGCCGTGAAGGACGGCAAGGTGGTGGCCAGTGCGGTGCGCTGCCCCGGGGAGCGCATGGCGCTGGAGGTGCGCCGGGATACCGACACACTGGTGGACGGCCCCGCCTGGGATATGGCCACCCTGCGCATCCGGGCGGTAGATGAGTACGGCGCGCAGCACAGCTGGTGCAGCCGCAGCCTGATTCTCCGCGCCGAGGGGGCGGTGGAGCTCATCGGCCCGGCGGCGGTGCCCCTTTCGGGCGGAATGGCCGGGTGTTATCTGCGCACCAAAGGCCAGGCCGGCACCGGACGGCTGACCATTGAAATGGAAGGCGCCCAGCCGGTGACCCTCACCTTCCAGGTGACAAAAGCAAAGGAGGAAACTGTATGAAAACATCGGCAAAGCAGGCCCTGGGCTTCGGCCTGGGCGCGGTGGGAAAGGACATGGTATACGCCCTGGTATCGGGGTTTATCCTCTACTACTACAACGACATTCTGGGCATCAGCGGCACCTTCACCGGCATTATGATGATGGCCGCCCGGGTGTTTGACGCCTTCAACGACCCTCTGATGGGTGTGGTGGTGGAAAAAACCAACACCCGTTTCGGCAAGTTCCGGCCCTGGATCGTCACCGGCACCCTCACCAACGCCCTGATCCTCTACGGTATGTTCGCCATGCCTTCCTCCTTGACGGGCACTCCCATGCTCATCTATGCTTCGGCGGCCTATGTGCTGTGGGGCGTGACCTATACCCTTATGGATATCCCCTTCTGGAGCATGATCCCCGCCATCACCGCCCCGGGCACCGAGCGGGAAAATCTGTCGGTGATCGGCCGCAGCTGCGCCGCCGTGGGCTATGCGGTGCCCACCATCCTCACTATGCTGCTGGTGGTGCGGCTGGGCGGCAGCGAACGGGAGGGCTTTTCTCTCTTTGCCGCCGGTGTGGCTGTGGTGTTTGTGGTGGCCGAACTGGTCTGCGTGGCGCTGGTGCGGGAAAAGCGGGCCGAGCGGCAGGAATCCGTTTCGGTGCGCCAGATGTTCTCGGCCCTGATCCACAACGACCAGGCCATGGTAGTGGTGGTGGGCATCATCGTATTCAACGCCTCTCTCTATCTCACCACCCAGCTGGCGGTGTATTTTTTTAAATACGATATCGGCAACAGCGACCTGTTCAGCCTGTTCGGCACTGTGGGCGGCGTGGGACAGATCCTCAGCATGGTCAGCCTGCCCCTGCTGCGCCGGCGCTGGGGCAGCAAGCAGATTCTGGCCGGGGCTCTGGGCGTCACCATTGCGGGCTATCTGGCCCTGTTTGCCCTGAGCATGGCCGGGGTGCGGGCCGTGGCACCTCTGGCCGCCACCGCCTTTGTCATCTACATCGGGTTCGGCCTGGCCACCGTGCTCACCACGGTTTTCCTGGCCGATACCGTGGATTATGGCGAATACAAGACCGGCCAGCGCAACGAGAGCGTGGTGTTCAGCATGCAGACCTTTGTGGTCAAGCTGGCCAGCGCCGTGAGCGTGCTTATCGCCGGCGTGGGCATTGACCTCATCGGTCTGGACGATACCGCCGCGGTGCAGTCGGCGGGCACTTTGCTGGGGCTGCGCCTGCTCATGGTAGCGCTGCCGGTGGCGGGGCTGGTGTTCTCGGTGATCTACTTTATGAAAAAGTACCGCCTTACCGAGGAGGAAAACGCCCGCATCAGCGAAGCGCTGCGCCAGCGCAAAGAGACCCGGGGATAAACCCGGCCCGGCCTTAAAAAATAGCACCGAAAAGCACCCAGGTTTGCAGCTGTGTCCTGCAAGGCCGGGTGCTTTTTTGCACGGAAAAAT